>CAZFJW010000011.1:0-24426 GCA_964519355.1 uncultured Gammaproteobacteria bacterium
AGAATTAAAAATCCCGTTATCTAAATTGTTTTTATATACATTTTTTGAATTTATTAAAGCACCGCATATGGCAGTAACGATTTTGATGATAAATATTTTCTGCAGAGTTCAGGCAAAACTAAATGAGAGCAAGATGAATGCCAAGTGGAATATGGCGATAACCACAAAGAGTTTGTAAATTATGAAAAAAATAACTGTATCAATTGGAATTCCAGCATATTTTGCACAAGAAAATATTGAACCGCTCTTGAAATCTCTGGTAGTCCAAGAGCAGAAAAACCAGAAGGTTATAGAGATCTTGGTTTTCTCTGATGGCTCAACAGACAATACAGTCAAGAATGCCAGAAAAGTTAAGGACAAAAGGATAAAGATAATTGATTCTAATAAAAGAGGTGGAATGGCAAAAGGACTTCTTCATATGCTTTCAATATTCAAAGGGAACACATTTCTTCTTCTAAATGACGATATTGTAATTCGTGACAAAAGTCTTGTAGATAAAATGGCAGCTCCGCTTTTGAAAGAAGAACATGTTGGTCTTGTGGGTGGAAATCCTCAGCCGTTTAAAGGTAAAACATTTGTTGAAAAGAGTGGAATATCAGCATTTGACGCATATTCAAATTTTAGATATTCATATAAAAATGGGAATTCGAAATACACGTGTGATGGAAAATTAATGCTTTTAACAAGAGATTTTATCGAATCGATTCGATTTCCAAAGTCGGTTAAAAATATGGGAAATGTCGATATATTTTTATATTTATCTTGTATTGAGAATAAATTTGTATACAGATTTGTAAAAAATGCCAAAGTATTATTTCAGTATCCTGCGTCTGTCAGCGACTATATTAACTGGGTAACAAGAAATAATTCGAACACTAATCTTTTGAAAAAAAGATTTGGGAAAATAGTCGATGAGGAGTTTTATGTCCCAAAAAAACTTTTGTATAAATCGCTAATTCGAGAACTTGCTGACAATCCTATTCAGAGTTTGTTTATTTTTATTCTTGGACAATACTGTAACTATAAAGCAAAAAACATGTCTAAGGATTTTTCTGCAATGTGGAATCCAGTTAATTCAACTAAAAACTTAAAACATCGTCATGAATAAATACACATTAACAATTGGAATTCCAGCACACAACGAAGGAGGAAATATAGGACTTCTTTTGGATTCTATATTGCATCAAAAACACACAAGTTATTCTCTGAGAAAAATTATCGTTGCATGCGATGGATGCACTGATAACACTGCGTCTGTTGTAAGGTCATATTCAAATAGATTCAAGAATAAAATTATGGTAATAAATGATGGGAATAGACTTGGAAAAGCAATAAGGCTCAATCAAATTTACAAAAAAGCAGACACTGACTTGCTCCTAACACTAGATGCGGATGTTGTTATGGCAACAGATATGGAAGTCGAAAAAATGGTTCAAAAAATGAATCGAAGCAGAAGGACATTAGTTGTTGGGGCACGATTTATACCTGTTCCTCAGAAATCTATATGGGGGAAGATAAGCATAATTTCCTACAAAAGTTTTGAGGATGCAGCTTTAAAATTAAGAAATGGGAATAATTTTTATACCCTAGTAGGAGCTGCAAGCCTTATCAGAAAGTCACTTTACAAATCATTTCTATTTCCCAAAGGAGTTGTTTCTGATCAAAATTATTTGTACGTCATGGCAACTCAGAATGGTAAAGACGGATATAGGCTTGCCAAAAATACACGGGTATGGATGAGGACGGTTAGTACTTTCCATGATTGGCGCGTTCTTGGCGTCAGGTCTACCATATCAGATAAATTGAGCGTCTCTTCATTTTTTGGGGAAGAAATACTGAACGATTACAAGATGCCTAAGGGAATATTTATTCGGTCTCTTGTAAAATTTTTTGCAGAAAATCCCATCCTTACAGTTGAATCAGTTGCTATGAATATGTATATTCGTTTATTTCCATACAAAAGTTCAATTCCAAAAAATGGCATGTGGGAGCTTACAGCCTCTTCCAAAGCCGCAATAATGATCTAAATATGAATAATATCCCATCAGTATCAGTACTAATTTCAGCTTATAACGAAGAATCTAATATTGCCAATCTTCTCAATGATCTTCTCTCACAAGTGGGGAATGACTATTTACTTGATTCAATATCGGTTTTGTCAGATGGGTCAACAGATAATACATGCAAAGTCGTAAAAAGTATTAAGAGTGAACAAATTCATCTAATTGAAAAAAAAATCAGGAAAGGTAAGGCCAGTGGCATAAACGATTTATTTACACGCACAGAATCGGACATCGCCTTGGTTTTAGATGCTGACATTCGAATCTTTGACACTCAGTTCATTTCAAAAATAATTAATCCTATTATAAATAAGGATATAGATTTAGTTTCGGCATTACCTCAGGAAATGCTTGGGCGTACAGGAGTTGAAAAGATGCTTTACTCGAGTATGAAATTTAAAAAAAGAATATACAAATCTTTAAAAAGCGGAAATAGTATTTATACTTGTTTTGGGTACGCACGCGCATTTTCAAAAGACCTGTATAAAAAAATGGTTATTTCAGATAGTGTTGGGGAGGATGCATATTCATACCTATACGCCAAATTCAACAAATATAAGTATAAAAGCGAGCGGAATGCAATTGTATATTACAAATTGCCCGCAACGTTTTCGGATCATGGTAAACAAAGTGTTCGATTTTTTCATTCTAAAAAAAGGTTTATCGCTGAGTTTGGTGATAAATTTGTCAGCAAGCAGTATTCCATTCCGCTCAGTTTATTTATCTCAGCGTTTTTCCATGAGGCAGTAGCCAGTCCTGCTCTCATATTATACGTTTTTGTACTTGTAGAAATGAAGATTCGTTCATTTTTTGCTCCTTCAACAAAAGCTACATGGAAAATTGCAGGAAGTTCTAAAATATATTAAACACTATGAAAATTTGTTTTTTCGGAGCATACGATAGAAATTTTACCTCAAACCAAATTGTTTTAAAGGGGCTTAGACAGAATGGTGTTGAGGTCATTGAGGTAAATTCCCACATTCCTCTCACAAGACTTGATAGCAAGAAGGATATGTCTTTCTTAAAACTCACTGGAAGGGTGTTCAAAAAATGGAAAATTGTAGGAGAAGTTTTTAAAAATTGGGGACACTTAAGATCATGTGACTTCATATATGTAGGTTTTCCCGGGCATTTTGATGTGATATTAGCGTATCCAGTAGCATTGTTTTTAAGGAAAAAAATTATATTTAATCCTCTTGTAGTTTTTTACACAGGGTTCGTAAATGACCAGGGGATACTAAAAGAAGGATCATTCCTTGCAAATATTCTCAAGTGGGGAGAAAAAATGATTTACAAAATGTCATATTTAGTACTGGCAGATACGAAATTGCAGGAAAAACATTTACATGATGTTTTTGGAGTGCCGAACAGCAAAATGAAGGTTTTGGCTATTGGCGCTGATGATGCAATCTATAAATATTCCCCTAAGAAAGGCGATGCGTCTGAATTTAATGTGGTCTACTATGGACTCTATAGTCCGCTTCACGGTGTTGAATATATTCTTGATGCGGCAGAAATTTGTAAAAAAGACAAAGCGATTAAATTTTTAATGGTGGGTAAGGGAAATACATACCAAAAATGCGTGGAAGATGCCAATAAAAGAGGGCTCACAAATGTTATTTTTTACCCTGACCTTACTGAAGTTGACGCCTTTGAAACCTTGGCTCAGGGTAATGTGTTTTTAGGATTTTTGCAAAAACATCCTTCAGTTGATCGAATAGTTCCGAATAAAGTCTATCAGGGTTTGGCATTGGGCAAAGCAGTTATTAGCGGAGATACGCCCGTGATGAGGGAAGTATTTAAGAATAAAGACAATGTATATCTTTGTAATTTGGCTGACGGTAAAAGTCTTGCTGAGGCTGTTCTAAGTTTGAAAAATGATCAAGCGCTGCGAGATAAGATCGCAAGAAACGGATATAAGATTTTTATAGAGAAGTTTACACCTCAAACCATTGGAAAAGAACTCATAAAAATAGTCTCATAATATAATATTGACTATTATTATAAGATGTGAGATAATCAGCACTCAGTTTTATTATTGATAATTATAAGTTATGAAAGCAGTAATTTTCGCCGGAGGACTCGGCACCAGATTAAGTGAAGAAACAGGTATTAAGCCCAAGCCAATGGTAGAGATTGGCGGGAGGCCTATGCTGTGGCATATTATGAAAATGTACTCTAAGGCGGGGATAAATGACTTTGTAATTCTTCTTGGGTACAAATCTCAAGTTATTAAAGAGTATTTTGCTAATTATGGACTTCGAGACTCAGACATTACATATAACTTCCAAACCAGAACCTCAGAAGTACACACAAATGGTATTGAACCATGGAGAGTCACACTTGTTGAGACTGGTGAAGACACGATGACTGCAGGGAGAATTAGAAGAGCACAAAAATATATTGGCAATGAAACGTTCTGTCTTACTTATGGGGATGGACTCTCAGATTTGGATATAAATAGTGTGATTGATTTTCATAAAAAAGAAGGCGCAACAGTAACTCTCACTGCAGTACAGCCTCCAGGACGATTTGGAACTTTTATTTTGAAAGACGACCAAACACGACTTGATTCATTTCATGAAAAACCAAAAGGTGATGGATCTTGGATTAACGGAGGATTTTTTGTCGTAGAGCCTGAGATATTTAACTACAATCTTGATGACACTCTTATGTGGGAAGATGGTCCGATGAAAGATCTTTCTGCAGAAGGCAAGCTTGCTGCGTATCGATATGATGGATATTGGCAGAATATGGATACACTTCGTGACAAACAAAAACTTGAAGAAATTTGGCAAAAAGGTCAGGCCCCATGGAAAACATGGTAAAAAATATGAAAGTATTAGTACTCGGAATTGACGGATACATCGGAACAAGACTTGCACAAACTCTTATAAATAGAGGACACGAAATCGTGGGTGTAGATACTGGGTTTTACCGTGAAGGATGGCTATATAACGGAATCGAACAAATGCCAAGAATTATCAACAAGGACACACGAGAGCTTACAGAAGAAGATTTACAGGGATATGATGCTGTGATTCATTTGGCTGATCTTTCAAATGATCCGCTTGGACAGCAGGATCCCGAACTTACCTATGACATTAACCACAAGGCATCAGTGCGAGTTGCAACGCTAGCCAAAAAAGTTGGTGTAAGAAGATTTGTTTATTCATCCTCATGCAGTGCTTATGGAATCGCCACTGAGGATTTTGTAAATGAAGAGTCAGTTCTTAATCCCCAGACTGCATATGCAAAATGTAAAGTTTTAGTTGAAAATGACCTTAAAAAGCTTGCTGACGATACTTTTTCTCCAACATACATGAGAAATGCAACAGTGTATGGTCCTTCTCCTCGCATGAGATTTGATCTGGTTGTGAATAATTTATCAGGAATTGCATACACAAAAGGCAGAATTGATATGACTTCAGACGGAACTCCATGGAGACCTCTTGTTCATATTGAAGACGTTTGTGAAGCTTTCGCATGTGTGCTTGAGGCACCTATTGAGTCAATTCACAATGAAGTTTTTAATGTCGGCAACAATAATAGTAATTATCAGATTAAGGAAGTAGCTGAAATTGTTGCTAGTGTATTTGAAGGTTGTCAAATCTCTTTTGGCAACAGTGATGGAGATACCAGAAGTTACCGTGTAAATTTTGACAAAATAAACTCAAAATTGCCTGGATACAAAAGCACTCGGGAAGTCAAACAAGGTGTTGAAGATCTAAAAAAAGTATTTGAAGCAATTAAAATGACACCTGAAATCTTCAACTTTAGAGCATACACAAGAATTAATGAACTTGTACATCTAAAGCAAACAGGTCAAATTAATACAGAGCTTTTTTGGAAATAATATGATTTTTACTAAGACGCCACTTGAAGGGGCATACACAATTGAACTAGAAAAAAGAGAAGATGACAGGGGCTTTTTTGCCCGAACTTTTTGTGTCAATGAATTTTCAGATCACGGACTTGAAACAAAAATAGTTCAGACCAATATGTCCAGAACCTTGAAAAAAGGGACAATTCGGGGAATGCATTATCAAAGGGAGCCTCATCAAGAGACAAAATTGGTCAGGTGTACAAAAGGTGCAATTTATGATGTGATCATAGATCTCAGAAAGGATTCGCCTACGTATAAAAAGTGGTTTGGAGCAGAATTATCAGATTCAAATTACACAATGATGTTTGTACCACGGGGTTTTGCACATGGATTTGTAACACTTACTGACAATGTTGAAGTTATGTATGAAGTATCTGCATTTTATACACCGGGAGTTGAGGCAGGGATCCGCTTCAACGATCCACTTTTTAATATACAGTGGCCTATTGAAGTAACAGAGTACTCGGAAAAGGATGTGAGTCATCCTGACTATACAGAATAATTATGATAATTATTGATACAGCATTGGAAAAATTAGAGGAACAGGGTAAGCCGATTAGGGTCGGAATGATCGGTGCTGGATTTATGGCATCAGGTGCAGCGCTTGAAGTAATTCGTTACAAAAAGGGAATGAGGCTCGTTGCAATATCCAATCGGAATATTGAGAAAGCTCAAAAAGCATATATTCAAGCGGGTGTTCAAGATGCGCAAACTATCACCAATCTGTCAGAATTGGATTCGAGAATTTCTGAAGGAAAAGTTTCGGTTACAGACGATCCTATGCTTCTTTGTAGTTCTGAGCAGATAGATGTAATTTTGGAAATGTCAGGTGATGTTGAATTTGGTGCAAGAGTTGCAATGGAAGCAATTAAAAACAAAAAACACTTTGTGTCATTTAATGCAGAGCTATTTGGAACACTGGGATCCATTCTGAAGACGTATGCTGACAAGGCAGGCGTAATTTTTACACTGGCAGATGGAGATCAGCCTGTTGTTGAAATGAATTTATTCAGATTTGTTAAAGGACTCGGTGTAAGACCTGTTCTTTGTGGCAATATCAAAGGGCTTCATGATCCGTATCGTAACCCTACAACCCAAAAGGGATTTGCTGAAAAATGGGGTCAAAACGTAAACATGGTGACCTCTTTTGCTGATGGCTCAAAGGTCTCATTTGAACAAGCAGTTGTAGCAAATGCTACAGGCATGGGAGTTCTCAAACGAGGAATGATAGGGCCAACTGTTGAGGCAGGAACTGTGATTGATAAAACTGTCGATCTTTTCCCAGCAGATGAGTTGTTAAGTGGTAATGGTGCGGTTGATTATGTGGTGGGGGCAATTCCCGGACCAGGAATTTTTGTACTGGGGACTATAGATGACCCAATTCAAAAGCATTATCTAAATTTATATAAATTAGGTGAAGGACCACTGTATTGTTTTTACACTCCGTACCATTTGTGTCACTTTGAAGCACCAACTACAGTTGCACGTGCATTTCTGTTTAATGATGCCGGACTTACTCCTCTTGGAAGACCAATGGTTGATGTTGTAGCAACAGCCAAGACAGATCTGAAAGCAGGCAAAAAGATAGACGGAATTGGCGAGTACGACACGTATGGGCTTTGTGAGAACTACGATGTTGCCAGAAATGAAAATCTCCTCCCAATTGGGCTTGCAGAGGGATGTATATTAACTCGTGATGTTCTAAAGGATCAAGTTATTACATTTGATGATGTGACTTTACCTGCTGGCAGGTTGAGTGATATGCTTTGGAAAGAGCAATTGGATATCTTCGGAAAATAGATTTCTTGTATGAAAAATTGGATTTTGAAAGTGCTGTTTATAATATTTGTGCCTTTGTTATTGGCTCTGACTATTCGTGGAAACGTAGGAGATCCCTTGTTTTATCAAAAAGAAAAGGATACAAGAGTTGGGGGTCCATTTGAGTCGACTGGAAGTACTTCTCGGTATGCCTTAACTGAGGCAATTGTGGAGAACGGTTCAGTATTTTTGAATCTTGATCAGGCTCATTTTTCCTCGCCTGATTTAGTCGAAAAAGATGGTAAATTTCTTTCGATTTTTGCTCCAGGTGTTGCCTTTATTGGAGTTCCGTTTTATTTGATTGGAAAATATTTAGGCTTGCCCCAGCTGTTCACATATCTATCAGTTACCCTTTTTGCAATTCTCAACTTTCTGCTAGTTTCAAGACTTGCCTTTAAAATGGGAGCAGGGTATTGGGCAAGTATTTTAGCCGGATTCATATTTACTTTTGCGACAAATGCATTGGGATATTCACAAACCTTTACTCAGCATCACATGGCAACATCTGTAATTCTTTTAGGAATTATGAATGCTTATCAAAAGAGAACGATATGGAATAATTTTACTTTTGGCGCTCTTGTTGGCATTGGGGCACTTTTAGACATTCCAAATGTGATTTTCATGATGCCAATGGGATTGTACATACTTGCTCAGCATATATCCAAAACAACAATTAAAGATCGCCTGCGCATTTCTTTACAAACAAAAATCTTTACACTTCTTGTGGGTCTTATACCATTTTTAATTCTTTTTGGGTGGTATAACCATAAGACTACGGGCGGATATACTCTTCTTGCACAATCTGTTGGGAGAACAGATATTTTTAAGATTGAAGACCCGAATAAAAAAATAGAAACAAAAATTGAAACGCCCCGTGAAGAGACTGCTCCTGGAATTGACTTGCCATTTGACACAAGAGTTCAGTTGCAGGGATTTTACATTCTGCTTCTTAGTAATGAGCGCGCTTGGATGTTCTATAGTCCCATTGTTCTTCTTGGGATTTTTGGATTAATTTTACTTGTTAAAAATAAAGCTTTATCTAATTTGGGTGTTTTGTGTGTCTCTGTTGTAGTAATGAATGTATTGCTATATTCGATGTTTGGAGATCCATGGGGAGGTTGGTCATTTGGGCCGAGGTATCTTATTCCGTCTGCTGCAGTTCTGGCTGCTGGTTCGTCGCTGGTTGTTCGAAAATATAAAAAGAACTATATTTTTCTCGCTTTTCTTGTATTTTTTATGGTTTATAGCATTTTTGTTAGCTCTCTAGGTGCATTAACAACAAATTCAATACCTCCAAAGGGTGAGGCAAAAAATCTTGTAAATCCAATTCCCTATACTTATAAATACAATTTCAAATTAGCAGAAACTAATAACTCAAGCTCACTTATTTATAATGTGTATTTATCGCCCTACATAACTTCTCTTGTATACATTTATATCTTTTCAGGTCTGGTAAGTTTGGTTGTCATTTGTAATATTCTTTTTGTTAGATTTTGGGAGGAAAATAAAAATGAGCATTAAGCAAATATCAATTAGAATTCCATCATGGAATCTCTTTAGTAAAGTTAAAAATTTCTGTGTGTCATACGACTATGCATTGCTTGTTTTTATTTTGACTATTATTTCAACACTTTCGTATCTTGTATATTGGGATAATCACTTAGGTCTTGCATACAATGATGCTCGGTCCCATCTTGATATTGGACGTCGTGTTGTGGAAGGCCTTAAGCCTGGGTTTGCCCAACTTGGAAGTGTATGGCTTCCGTTGCCTCATTTGCTCATGTCTCCAACAATTTGGATGGACTTTTTCTGGCATTCGGGACTTGCCGGAGCAATCCAGTCAATGTTTTCATTCGTAGGTACCGGAATTATAATTTACTACTATTTAAAGCGATTAAATGTGAAAGCGTTTGGAAGATTGCTTGGGGTATTTATATTTGTTGCTAACATAAATATTTTATACATGCAGTCAACGGCCATGACAGAGCTCTTATTAATAGGCACAATGACAGCAGCCTGCTTTGAGCTTCTCGCATGGTTTCAGCAAAATAAATTATTGTATTTAATTCGTGCTGCATTTTGGACAATGCTCGCAACTCTTATCCGTTACGACGGATGGTTTTTGCTTTTCTTCGCAGCAATGCTTATAACTTTTCATGGTTTCCAAAGAACAGGCAGAAAAGAAGCAGAAGGTAAGTTTGTTTTCTTTTGCACACTTGGGGGGTTTGGAATATTTTTGTGGTTTTTATGGAATCTAGTGATTTTTAAAGATCCTCTTTATTTTGCATTCGGACCGTATTCAGCGCACGCTCAGCAGCTTCAATTGGAAGATGCAGGGGTGCTTGCAACAAAGGGGAATATCCTTCTGTCTCTTAAAGTTTATTTATATGCACTCATTTTTAATAGTAATGCGTATATCGTAATTCTTGCAACAATTGGAAGTGTACTTGTGTGGTTTGATAAAAAATTAACACTGAGTGTTAAAGCCGCAATCTCTGCTCTTTTTGCCCCTCTCATTTTCAATATTATCGCATTGTATTTGGGGCATTCAGTGCTTTTTGTTCAAGGGATATCCGGCAATACATGGTTCAACGTACGGTATGGTCTAATGATGATGCCTTCAATTGCAATTTTTATTGGATATTTAGTTAACAAGTCAGGAAAATTAAAGTACTTAATTCTGGCAACAGTTCTTATGACAGCCTTTTTTACCTTTGTAAATCAAGATGCTGTAACTATTGATGATGCTAGGGTTGGGTCTTCACAAAAAAATGTTTCTGAGGTAAGTGGATGGCTCAATGCACATGCAAAAGATAAAAAAGGTTTTGTACTGATATCCGCTGCATCTCATGACGCGATTATTTTTTCATCAGGACTTCCAATGAAAAAATTTATTCATGAAGGGACAGGGGCTTATTGGGATAGTGCAGTGTTAAATCCTGATAGGTGGGCGCGGTGGATTGTTATGCGTACAAATGATAATAACGATTTGACATTTAAGGCTGTAAAAGGAACTCCTGGGTTCAAAAGGTATATTAAAGTGGATTCTTACCCATTTGCTGATATCTATGAGCTAGATGAGAAATACGTAAAGGATCTCATCACTGACCCAATTCTTGGTAAACAAAGGTAATACTGTTATAATTCAGGCATGAGGAAACGAAATAAAAAATCCAAACTTGCCCGAATAAATGGTTCTATTTCTATAAGGCTCGGCATTTTATTTCTCTTTCTTCTATTTGGTTTTTCAATTCTCAAGGTCGACTCAAAAGAAGAGTTAAAACCTGTGAAATTCTGGAAAGTTCAGTCTATTGATACGATGAAATACTCCAGAGATTTGGCTCGGGAAAAGCTAAAGGACCCAGCATTTGATATTCAAATTTATCAGCAAGTTAAAGGTATCGCAGCAACTGGAGCAACACATATTTCCATAGCAACTCCCTATGACGAGGAGTTCTTACCGATACTGAAAAGATGGGTAAATGCTGCTCGTTCAAATAATTTACATGTGTGGTTCAGGGGAAATTTTTCAGGGTGGGAAGAATGGTTTGGATACAAGAAAATATCTCGTGATGATCACAAAAAAATGACTCAACAATTTATTGAGTCAAATGCTGATCTTTTTCAAGATGGTGATATTTTTACTGCCTGTCCTGAGTGTGAGAATGGCGGCCCTGGAGATCCAAGAAGAACTGGAGATATTAAGGGGTATCGGGAATTTTTGATTGAGGAACACAAGATCATGGAAGACTCATTCAAAAAAATCGGCAAGAACGTAATTATTAATTACAATTCTTCAAATGGGGATGTTGCGAGGCTTGTCATGGACAAAGAGACCACAAAGGCACTTGGCGGAATTGTGGCAATTGATCATTATGTTGCATCAGGCGACAAGACCTCTTTTGATATCACAGAAATTGCAAAAGAGTCGGGTGGAAAAGTAGTACTTAGTGAATTCGGGGCACCAATTCCTGATATTCACGGGGATATGAGTGAGTCGGATCAGGCAGAGTGGATTGAGAAAACGATGAAAATACTTGCTGCTAACAAAGATCTTGTTGGGATGAGCTATTGGGTTGATAAAGGGGGAAGTACTAGGTTATGGAATGACGACGGGAGCGCTCGTAAAGCAGTTCGGAGTATTACTGAGGCTTATTCACCTAAAAATGCATCAGGAAGGGTACAGAACGCATACGGAGCGGATATTTCAGGTGCAAAAGTTGAAATTTTGAGTTACACAACAACGACAGACAAGAATGGATCATTTATTATTCCTTATATGGATGGAAAAGAAGCAGTTCATGTTACAGCGGACAATTATAAACCAATGAGTATTGCAATTTCGTATCTTATAGAAAGCAAAAAAATAACAATGCAAAAAATTGGGGAATCACAAAACACACTCAAACAAAAATTCATTAGAATTATATTTAAATTCGACTTCTTCGGGCTCTTTAAATAGGCTTGACAACCTATATTATTGTGATATAATCTCATAATATTATCCAAAAGGATATGAAAAAGATTATATCTATACTTTTTGTTCTTGTATTTTCTCTCTCAGCGGGTAGCGTGTATGCTGCCACTCTTCCAACTTTTCCAACATGTCTGAACCCTCAGGGAACTATCAAATCAACTTTTGAAAACGGAACTCACGGAATAGTCGGCTCTGCAAATTCCTACACAGGAAGTGACACGGTGTATCGAGTGCTGGATAATTCCGTAACTCAGTGTTTTTGTGGTTCTGATGGACAGGGAATTCAGACAAATTGGTGGGCTTATGACCAGCTAACAGACACTGAAATTCAGAATTTTAAAAATGATGGATGGATTGTTGTTCCAAATGGACTTGCTTGGGGTCTTGCTGACAAACCATATTTGGCTAAAAATTCAAATTATTCTTGCAATACTTCAAGAGTTGGTGGTGCTTCTGACTCAAAATCAGATTCAAGTTCAAATTCTAATCCAGGAGTACTTGGTCTTGCCTCTACCGGAAATTCATTTGTAATTACACTTCTTGGATTCGGAGCGGTTTTTGCGTTCGCAGCATCAAGAATTTTTAAAAAAATCGGAAAATAATGTTCTCCTTCTTCCGTCTTTCATCATTCTCGCTGGTTTTCTCATTTGCACTTTTTTCGCTTTTTTCATACTCGATTTTTCAGAGGGTCAATCCGTGGGGTCTTGAACGAGGCTTTGTGTCATATCAAAAAAAAGAAATAGCAAAGCACAATACGACGCCATCAAAGATTACAATTAATTCAATTGCTATCGATCTTCCCATTGTTCCAAGCACGGTCAAAAATGGTGAATTTGAGACTACAAAAAAAGGAATATCTTATCTACAAAGCTCTGCAGTTCCAGGAGACAAGGGAAATACTATATTATATGGCCATAATTGGCCAAATCTTTTCGGGAAGCTTTCTAGAATTACTCCGGGAGATGTTGTTGAAGTTCAACTCTCTAATGGGTCCGTTGCAAGGTATTCGATAGTGTACACAGCAAAAGTAACATCAGACCAGGTGCATATCTTAAATCAAACTGATGATGCTAGAATTACCCTTTATACGTGTACAGGACTCTTTGATACAAAAAGATTTGTGGCTGTAGGCAAACTCATTTAAATATTTCCCCTTGACCGCTTTCTAAAAAGTGTACTATGATCAAATAGTATAGTTTGAGTGTGTAAATGAATAAACGGCTTTTACTTATTATTGTAGGCGGTGTTGTCGCCTTAAGTGCTGTGGGTTTGACAATCTTTTTAACCCAAACCAGCAAAGATCCAAGGTCGCGAGCTCAGACTCCGGCAGGTACAGCCTCAATTCCCTCTCCAACTCCACCGCTCAATACTCTAACCTCTGCTGCTCCTGCAACACCGCAAAATGTTCTAGTGGAATATCCAAGCTGTACAGATCTGGACTGTTCATTTCTTGCTGCGAGCTGTTCATGGGACGGCGTAGCCGATGCTGCAAACTATCAGCTCAAAGTTACAGAAGTAGATACGGGAGCGATCGTGTATGATCAGAGCCAGGCGAGTTCCGTAAATAAAATCGTATTTCCGGTTTCACAGAATAAAGTATATCAATGTGACGTGACAGCTTTAAATGCTGACGGGCAGGCGAGCGGAACAGGATCACATTCACTTCTTTGCCAAACAGATGGTATTGTAGAACCGACAACCCCACCTGTGCCAACTGCAATTCCGCCAACAAAAGAGCCGACCGCAGTACCTACAACTCCATCATCACCTTCTGCAACACTTGCTCCAACTATTCCTATGAAGACGACCAGCTCACCTACGCCTACGATCGAATCACCAGGCGCGCCTGCTCAATCAATTGCAATTGTAGGAGCAGCGGTCATGACGATGATAATTGGAGTGCTGCTATTGGCGATGTAGGGTTGACTTGCAGTTGGTCATGAGCAATAATCTAAACTATGGAGAATAATAATACAGAATCTGGAATCGATAAAAGCATAAATACATTCGGCCGTATCAAAACCATTAGTGTGCTTATTTTTATAGTCATTTTTATTTTAGGGGGAATCGGGGGGTTGTTGGCTGGCATGCTTATTGGGAATAACGGTAAAAACAAAGTTAATTCGCAAGAGAAAGTAAAAGATCCGATTCTCAAGGTGCAAGAATCTTATGATCCGTCAAATATAATAACGGGTCCAGTTTTCACCGAATGGATGGGGGCTGTTGAAGGAGAGGTTATTTCTAAGACAGAGCGCTCCTTTACTATTCAAAAAGGAGACCAATCTCTAGAGATTTATCTCCAACCAGCATTAAGTTTATTTTTTGATGAGACCCAGAACAATAAACAGCCTCCACAAATTCAATTTGAGAGCATGAAAGTGGGATCGTACGTAAGAGGAGGTGTGACGATAAGTAAAGGTACTCTTACGGATGATATGAGTGAACATATATTTGCTAATGGTTTTTCTGTTATAAATGCGCCTAATACTTCAAACTAGTGGATTTTTTGCTAGAACATTAATTATTATTGCGGCCTTGTTTATTGCCGCTTATTTTTATTCGACAGACGTTTCCGCACAGGTGTTGAATTGTGCTGGTCAGCCGGATGGAACCAGATGTTTATATAATGGAATATATACTGGGGGAATAGACTACTGTTGTTCTGGTAAGGAAGTATGTAATAATTATTATACCTGCCAGGGGGGGGCATGTGTTTATCCTCCTCAAGGTGAAGATGTTCATATACACAAGATTTGCCCAGGTAGTCAGGTGTGCGATGCGGGATCATGCAAAAACCCCCCTGTCACCTGTGATTATGATGGAGTTAGATGTGGTGGATCTGACTCTAAAAGCTCTACCAGTTGTGGAGGAGCGTATCAAGACCGCTATAGGTGTTCTGATGGTACGTTTACGTTTACATCTTGCTCCTCTGCCGTTTGTGTAAGTGCTTGTAGATCCTGTAATTGGTGTAGCGCTGGTGCAGGAGATTGTCCGTTGCCTCCCTCTGCTACTCCAACACCGACAAGAACACCGACCCCTGTCCCACCAACAGCAGTACCTCCTACCGCAGTACCTCCTACGGCTGTGCCACCCACAACTCCTCCGGGTATTCCAACACCGACAAAAGTTCCTTGCGGAGGCCCATGTAGTTCACCATCTCAATGTGTAGTGGCCTGTCCAGTCTGCTCAACAAGTGGCACCTGCGAAGCTCCACCGACTGGAGTTCCAACACCGACAAAAGTTCCTTGCGGAGGCCCATGTAGCTCACCATCTCAATGTGTAGTGGCCTGTCCAGTCTGCTCAACAAGTGGCACCTGCGAAGCTCCACCGACTGGAGTTCCAACTGCTACTACAGCTCCGACTCGCACACCTACTCCTTCACCTACATTGCCGCCTCTTTCTTGTGGTGATTCGTGTAATACAAGAACTGATTGTCCAACAGGATGTCCATGTACTGGGCCAGCAGGTGGGAAGACCTGTGCTGTGCCAACTGCAACACCTACTGCTACGCCTACACCTGATCCTTTTAGTCCGGCAATGTGCAAATGCGACAATATGGAAATAAGCGGAATTGGTTCTGGTCTTGCAACAAAAGTTACTGCCTTTGGGAAAGTGGAGGGAGCAGACACTACCCACGCGAAGATTCAATCTATGAAATTTTTCCTTGGAAAAGGTCCAGCAGGCTCAACAAAGATAGTTCTGCAGTCGGGAGAGCTAGCGGCGACGATTGTAGAAGAGGCCGCAACAAAAGTCAGGTATAAATCTGTCTGGGACTTTACCATGCCCGCGCTTGACAGGGGAGTAGAACATAGACTATGGACAACATTCAAATGTATAAAGAAAATAGCTTTTGAGCCTGGTATTACTGGAAATTCAGTTGTTTTAGGTGCGAATACGGAGAATACCTCAATTTTTTCTAAGCTCTTTGCATTTTTTGCAAACCTTGGTTCGGATGGGAAAGATGCGAAGATTGCTCCCGCTCCAAAACCAGAACTTGTAGCCCAAGTGGAAAAAGCTACCTCACAGGGACAGGTATTGGGTGAAAAAAGAAGCAAATTACAGCTTGAAACATTTATTCCCGGTGAAGTAACTAAAAAAGCCTGCCAAACAATTTACTTTAAACTGAAGTAGAACCCGTTAAGAAAATTTTCTTCCAAGTTTTATTTTCTCTAGTTCGAATTTTCCCAAGTGAAAAATATAGTTTCTTAGAAATTTCCTCGCGCTCTTTTTCTAGTAAAATAAGCTTTTTATAGAGAGCGTTGGAATTGACTTTCTTAATATCAATACAATAATTTCCAATATCGAGCGACTTGGATATTCCTATGGTTTTATGCTCGTATGACACAGCTATAAACGGTGTTCCTTGCAATGCAGCAAGGATATTTGAGTGCATCCGTACTCCTAAAAGCAGATCTACTTTTTTGTATATTTTGATAGTAGAAAGTTTGTTAACCAATACAATTGGATTTGTTTTTATCTCATTTTGGTGAAGAATCTTCATAATATTTTTTGTTATTACAAGGTCTACATCACCATATTCTGGTGCATCAACTTGGACAATTGGCTGGATAACACAATTAGATTTTTTACTGAATTGGATAAGTGCTTTTGCAAAGTTTTCCTCGAACTCTTCTTGATTTGCCCTATCAAACCATTTTCGAATAGTAAAGCCAAGAATTAATTTTTTACTACTAGGCTTTTTTCTTGGATATTTTAGTAGAAAAGATGTATCGGCTGACAGCAAAAGATTTTGGCTAGTGTATTTTTTAAGTATTTTGTAGGAGTATTTCTCTCTTGCCATAATGATATCAAAATTTTTAATAACTCGCCCAGACAGACGCTCCTGCCACTTATGAGCAAATGGCCCAAAGCTAATTGGAGCAATAATTTTTTTAGCCTTATATGTGGATGCATAGTAAAGCATGAGAAGAAGCATTATGAGGTTTAGGCTCTGAGTAATACCGTTTTGGGATCTTAAATACCCCCCTCCTGTAAAGAGTATTATGTCAGCATTTTGATAATCATCTAAAATTTTAGATAGAACACGCTGATGTGCAAAGCGGATTTTAAAAAAAATACCCAAAACAAGCAGCATGATCCGACTGATTCTATTGATAATATCTTTTTTTTCAAAAACTGCCCAACTGTAGAGTGTTTGTGATGTCTGTTTTTGGTTCAGCTCTTTTGATAAGGAATACGGGTCGTGAGAGTGAATTTTTATTTTGCAATTCTGCGGCAGCATCAAAAGAAGTCCTGTAAGTATGGCCAGATCTCCTATATTTTTTGGACTTGCGGCGTTGGGTATTAGAATATTCATGGATGGTTATTGTATCTAATTGTATTTGTAATGCAACCAAGAGGATAATATTTTGACTATTTTTGATTCTTTTTACATTAGTTGTTTTTTACAAAAATATTGGATAAAGTAAATATTAATGACTGCCTACATCATTAAAAACTTCTTTTTTGTTGCAATTTTTCTTCTACTTGTTCCTGTATTTTCTTCAAAAGTAATTGCCGCAGCTCCTGATGGAATGGGGCCTTGGGCAGATAGTGTTTTGTCATCGTCTCAGGGACTCATGAAAAATGGGCTCCCAGTACCGGCCCCCAGATCCAATCCAAATTCGGCCGTTGGAGTGGCAGAGGATAACACTGTAGAGGGAAACTTTTATTCACTTGGTTTTGGTGGAACAATTTCACTGGGATTTGATAATGGAATATCTTCTGGTGTTATTCTTGTTGAAGCAACTAATCCTGGGTATCCATCTGAAAAAGTGAAAGTTGAAGTGTCTGAAAATGGTACAACGTGGGTAAATGCCGGAGAAGTAACCCAAGATGGCTCTGTTAACAAGCCCGAAGGAATAACTTGTGCCAAGTATGTCCGTATTACAGACCTGAGCAATCCAGCTGATTTTGCAGATGGCACTGCTGATGCATATGACATTGATGGGGTACAGGCTGTTGGTGATACCTGCCAAGTTCCTCAAAATGAGTGTGGAGGAACTGGATGCTGCAGCTCAATTACTCAAACAAACAAAACATCAGTTACAACATCGATTAACGCTGGATCCAATACTGGGAAAAATAAAACAAACAAAAATACAGGCTCTGCATCGGTGCAAACTGGGAATGCAGTGACTACGGTTGGAGTTGGGGTAGCAGGAGGTGCAAACACAGCAGTAGCTCAGCCATGCTGTGACAAAGGTGACACAATTATCAATATCTCTGGAAATGGCGCAAATTCTAAGAATAAAGTTGTAGTCGGGAAAGCTCCAAAGGAAAAGAAAAAGTAGAACTTCGTCTCTTCTATATTTTATAACTCAAGTGAGTTCAACTAGGTTAGGTTTTTATTTAATGCTGGGTAAAATACGTGCTATAGAAGTTTTTTGTTACGTTAAAATTGTAGGGATTATTACTTGAGTCTTTCAAGTATTCCCTTACGTTTTACGATATTTTTATAATCCCACTGAATCACAATCGCTTTTTGAAGCCAGCGCCGTAAGTCTTCTCTATTTATTTGTGCAGAATTAGTATATGTGACTGATGCATCCTTAAATTTACCAGTACCCTGAATAAGTGTTGACTCTCCAAAATCAGCACCACTCCAAAACATAAGTCTAAGCCCATTTTTAAGTTTGGAATACCCAACAATCGGATTTCCGTCCAAAAACCACACCGGGTGTCTGTGCCATATTTTGCTTTCTGAATTCTTTAGGGCCGAGTCCATTTCATGGGCAAGTAAATTACAGATTTCTTGGTCTGGAGAAAGTTGAGAATTGTTGTAGGTCTGAATATCTTTATTCATGATTGTAATTAACATCAGCTACTGGACGGTTGAATTAATACCCAATTATGGGATACGGAAGGATCACTGCACAGACTACGGTTAAAACAACAGGGTCGTCTCATTCCTTTGTTAAGTTTTGAGAGCATAATTTCAATATGTTTTTCCCGTGTTGCATCCGTCTTAACTGCTCTTACCCATCGAATCCAATCCCATCTTGCAATAGGCGTGATGTCATTCCATAGATTTTGTGCTGTTGCAGATGTGTTAAGAGCATTTTTCATGTCATCCGGAACTTCTGGCTCTACCCATTCTTTTGTTGGTTCGAGTGTAACTTGCACGCTATCTCCAACTTTGGCTTGCGCTTCAGCGAGCAATTTTTTATCAGGGGAAAACCAATGGCTTGGTTTGAGTCCGGGACCATATCTGCCATCCGGCTCAAGAAGTGTCTTAAATGGAACTTTATTTATTGTCCCTTTAACCATTGTTATGCCTCGGGAGGGAAGTTTTGCGCTTTCTTCTGGAGGTAAATAGAAAATGACCTTGGAACCGATTTCAAAAAGCTTGGTTTCAAAATTAATTACTGACATGTGTGTTGGCTGCCGAACGATATTAGAACTAATTATAGCACTCTTAAAGTACAGGAAATTATTTTTTATCAAACTGCATTTGAGAGTTTATGACTTTTCGTTATAAATTTTATATTTGCCATCACCAATAACGCTGACTTTGTTCTCTTGGACTAAAACTGCTGCATAGTCATCAACAGCAAAAATCTTATGTGGTGTTGTTTTACTATATTCTTCTACAGATTCATAGGAAACCATGTCTGGAACGTGGGGCGAAAACTCAAAATCGACTATGTTAAGACCTGTAAAATCCTGCATTCCTACACTATTGGCATCCCCAGGCTCAACTCCTGCAATTGCGATATTTGGAGTAACAACAATACCACCTGCGCTTACTCCAACATATAATTTATCTTCCGAAAGAAATTTTTTAAGTGCTGCACCAAATCCACTCTTTCTCATACAATCGAGAAGAAAAAATGTGTTCCCCCCATTCACAAAGAGCATATCCTTATAAGACAGCAATTTCTCGAGTTTGTCTGGATATTTATTTCGTAAGTCCAAGTCTTCAATGTTTGTGATGCCTAGCTGATAAAGTTGGTCCCTGAATTTTCCAAACCATTGTGGATTGTCTTCATCTCCATATGCTGCTGTTATATCAAATGCAACAGAATACTCTGAAGCTGGTTTTTTAAGAAGAGTAGGGAATATATCAACTATTTCCCCTTTAATACCATTTGATGTCAGAAGAAGTGTCATCCTTGAAATTATAGCAAAAGTTTGAGCTCAGTCTTGGAGCGACACAGTTTGACACACAAAAACGAGGCTAAAAATTTGGGGTGGCTAAGCGGACTTGAACCGCCGACCTCCAGTTCCACAAACTGGCGCTCTAACCAATTGAGCTATAGCCACCAAAATTAGCTGTTGTTATTCAAAGGAAAATTACATTCCAGATCAAATAGCTTCAGTCCAACTGTATTATTATAAGATTTTGAAAGACGCGTATCAAGAGTGGAAAGCACGAGTTCGACAGTGGCAAGAGTTGTCAATGATTTTACATGTCCTCCAAAAACCTCAAATGAGCTATTCGAGATTGAGCCATGCAGATGGATAAGAGGTGAGTTATTTTCAAAACCAATCGAACCGAGGCAGGAAATAAGTTCAAAATTTTCTGAAAAGTCTTTTTCTTCAAATGTTTTTTCATTCAAATTATAATAGGCAAGTTTTGGATTCAGTACTGATCCAATTCCCTGAATCGTGCAGGAGGGAACATTTAAATCTACGATAAAAGTGGAGAGAGTATTTAGTACCTCTTCACCTTGTTCAAGTCTAACAATATACCCGTTATTAATTTTTTGATATTTCATCTAATCAATAATTGTGCCTTCAATCCAAGTCTTTTTTTCCTTCGCAAAAAATTTTTTGGTTATAAAATATCCAAAGACAAACCCTCCAACGTGCGCGAAGAATGCAACCCCGCCTGTTTGTGGAGAAATACTTGGTAGAGAAGCAAATCCGGAAAAAAGCTGAACGATGAACCAATATAATATGTAAAAAGATGCCGGGATGTTAAGCGTTGTAATCGCAAAGAGGAGAAAAACAACTGAGCGGATAGTGTGGCGAGGGAACAAAACAAAATAAGCCCCTAGTATTCCGGAAACCGCACCTGACGCTCCGAGCATTGGTATGGCTGAGTCAAGAGAGATTATATACTGTAAAAATGCCCCTACAATGCCCGATAGTATGTATAAAATAAGAAAACGTATCTTACCCAGCCTTTCCTCAATATTATCGGCAAAAATCCACAAAAACCACATATTTGAAAAAATGTGAAAAAAGCCTCCATGAAGGAATTGTGATGATATGAAGGGAATAAGGGTTTGGGGATCTTTAAAGTTAATAAGAGTTGGCGTTAGCGCGTAGTTTGTAACAATTGACTCTGTGTCTCCCAAAAGCATGCATGCAAAGATGAAAACATTTACAGCAATAATAATTATGGTAAAAAGTGGAAATTTTCTTGATTTTACTGAATCGGAGATTGGAAACATAAGTTTAGAAAGTCAAAAGCCAAAAGTTAAATGTCAAAAATAAGTTATTGCGCGGGCGAAGGGAATCGAACCCATTCGTCGCTAACGCTCCTCAGGGCGAGAGTACTCCTTTCAAACCGTTTGCAATTGTACAATATTTACAGTTTTCTGTGCGCGGGCGAAGGGAATCGAACCCCCAACCAACTCCTTAGAACGAAGCTGCTCTATCCGTTGAGCTACGCCCGCAAGAACATCAACAAATCCTGATGTGTTATTTCGTATTTTACAAGATTCAGGTTTAATTGTAAATTTAATCAGATAAGAGACGCTGGAGAGCAATTAAATATGAAGCCTCAGTAAGTGATTTTTTTTCAGTTTGTGACATATCCCATACCCCTTTAAAAGCGCTTTTTAGAATGGATCCCAATTCGTCCCAAGCGTATTCTGCAGTGTATTTCTTACCTTCATTATTTTGCTTCCACTCAAGATATGAGGCGCTTACTCCTCCTGAATTGGCGAGAATGTCAGGTATAATAATGACTCCCTTTTCAGTAAGATATTCCCGAGCCTCATGACTTACAGGGCCATTTGCCATTTCTACAATAATTTTTGCCTTTATATTTTTCATGTTCATTTGATTTATCGAATTTTCAAGCGCAGCAGGTACGAGAATATCAACAGGCAGTTCTAAAAGTTCTTCATTCGTGATGGGTCTGCCTTTGGAAATATCACATACTCCTCCGACGCAATAACATCCTGCCAAATAACCCTTATCTCGTTTGCACGTATCGACCAAAAGTACATCAAGGGAATTTCCATCATTTGCAAGAATTGCACCTTTTGAATCTGAGAGTGCTTTTATTGTAAATCCATGTTTTTCTGACTCCTTTGCGAAGTGAAACCCGACATTCCCAAAACCCTGAATCGCAATTGACTGACTGCCTGGCGCTTTATCAAGTTGTTTGAGAAGTTCGAGGAGAATCATAACTCCGCCTTTTCCCGTAGCTTCATCACGGATTACAAGTCCGCCATTTTCGACTGGTTTGCCTGTAAATGTAGCGATAAGCTTGGGATCATATTCTTGTCTTGTTTTGGCAATTGAGAGGTATTCCTCAAGCATCCAGTTCATTATTATAGGATTGGAGTTAACGTCTGGAGCTGGAACGTCAATCTCAGGGGACAAGACGTCGTACATTTTTTGAACGTATCCTCTTGAAAGTCTTTCAAGCTCTTCTTTTGAAAGTTCTTTCGGGTCGACGATAAGACCTCCTTTTCCGCCGCCAAATGGAATATCTGCAACCGCGCATTTAATGCTCATCCAGAGTGAGAGCGCCATTACTTCTTCTCGGGTTACGCCAGGATGAAACCTAATTCCACCTTTGTATGGGCCTCTTTTGCTGTTGTGCTGGGAGCGAAAAGCATGAACCAGAATTTTTTCACCTGTATCTTTTTGAAGAGGGATCCAAGCTTCGATAATGCGTTCAGGTTCAAGAAATAGACTAAGTTCTTCCAAGGAGATGGATGAGTCTCCTGCGATTGATACTATTTGATTTTTTGCTGCTTCGAAAATTGAATAACTCATACCCGAAGATTTCATTATAAACCTACTATATTTCATTACTCAAGTGACAATTCTTGTATAATGCATAAAAATGAAAAAAATCTCATTTCTCTTCTTTTTGTGCTCTCTTGTGTACTTATTAAAGCCGCTCTTAATAGGATATTATGCTGATTTTTCAGTCCATTATGACTCGGCGAATGCATTACTGGAAAGGGTGAATCCTTATATTGATGGGGGACATTTCTTTATTCCCGATGTATATCCGCCATTTTCGCAATTTTTCTTTATTCCATTCACCTTCATCTCAGCATATTTGGCTGGAGAATTATGGGTAGTTTTATCTATTGTCTTTTACCTGTTTTCGATACTGCTTTTGATGAGCATTTTTTCTTTTAAGTGGAATGATAAGGCATTTTTGTTTGTTGGACTTATTAATTTCACATTTTTCCCGCTTAAATTCACTCTGGGAATGGGTCAGGTAAATACGCTTGTGCTGCTTTTTTGCTGTTTGTTTTTATATTTTCTGAAGCAAAACAAAAATCCAGTATATGCAGGTTCAGCGCTTGCCATGAGTGTACTTTGGAAGTTGTTTCCATTTTTTGTACTACCGTACTTATTTTTAAAAAGAAAATACTCAGTACTTGCATGGCTATTCTCAGTGGTTGGGCTGGTAGTTTTGCTTTCAAGCTTGTTGTTTGGAGTTGAAATTCACGTATATTTTATTCGCGAAGTTCTTCCGAGTCTTTTAGGGGGGTGGAAGGATTATTATTATAATCAATCGATTGCATTTCCGATTGCAGTTCTTTTTGCGGAAGATTCCCCTTTTCGGATTGTGTCATATGTATTTTTTGCCTTGCTGCTTTTAATCCCGGCTGTGTACTTATCTTTAAAACGCCCGTTTTCAATTCTAGCTCTTACCACTATTTTTACAGCAACGCTTCTTGTTAGCAGATTCACTTGGCAGCATCATTTAGTGTTACTACTTCCTTCATTTTTCTGTGTGTCTTTATATATTTCAAATTGGAAGTCTAAAATGGGACTGCTTCTTGGTATCTCTTATGGACTTGTGGCTGCGAATATAAGCAAGCCTTTAGAATTTCCGCTTCTTCTTCAATCACATGCTCTCATCGGAATGATTTTGCTTTATGGGATGCAGCTTTATATATGGTTTCAGAACAAGAAGATAAAAGTGTGAGCGGGCGAAGAGACTCGAACTCTCGACGTTCAGATTGGAAATCTGACAT
>CAZFJW010000012.1:0-22896 GCA_964519355.1 uncultured Gammaproteobacteria bacterium
GCTTCAAGTGCCTGGAAAATAATATCAACTCCAAGTTTTTCATCTTCAATCTTGATAGATTCCTTAAGTGCTGGAAGACTTTGTCTTGCCTTAAGAAGTGTTACTCCCCCTCCAGGAACAATTCCTTCTTCAAGAGCTGCCTTAGTCGCTGCAACTGCGTCAATAACGCGTTCTTTTTTCTCTTTCATTTCAATCTCAGTTGCTGCTCCAACATTAATAACAGCTACTCCTCCAGATAATTTAGCGAGACGTTCTTGAAGCTTTTCTTTATCAAAGTCTGAAGTTGATTTTGATATTTCACGCTTGAGCTGATCTATCCGTGCTACAGCTAATTTTTTGTCTCCACGACCTCCAATAATTTGAGTTGACTCGTTATTTGCTACAACTTTATCTGCTCGACCACAATCCATTGCAGTTGCGGTTTCAAGTTTCATTCCTTTATCATCAGAGATAACTGTTGCACCAGTAAGAATAGCCATATCCTCAATCATCGCCTTTCGTCTATCTCCAAACCCAGGAGCCTTTACAGCCAGCGAATTAAATCCACCCTTTAATTTATTAACTACGAGAAGAGCAAGGGCCTGATCATCATAATCATCTGCAATAATTACAAGATTTTTTGCCTCTTTTACAAATTTCTCAAGGAATTTAAGTAATTCATCAAGAGTTATTTTCTTGTCAGTTATCAGAATATATGGATCTTCCATCTCAGCATTCATTGCGTCAGGATTTGTTACAAAGTAAGGCGATGCATATCCTTTGTCAAATTCCATACCTTCTTTGTAATCAATGCTAAATTCAATTCCTCGTCCTTCTTCGACTGTTACAATTCCGTCTTTTCCAACTTTTTCAAGTGCTTGAGCAATCAATTTTCCAATTTCATCATTTTGTGCAGAAATTGTTGCAACTTTAAGAACGTCATCACCTTTGACTTCTTTTGTCATTTTTTTAATTTCGGCAGAAACTGAAACAACTGCTTTTTCCATTCCAACCTTAAGAATCATTGGATTCGCGCCTGCTGCAACATATTTAAATCCGTTACTGATTATTTCTTGAGCGAGGAGGGTGGCTGTAGTTGTTCCGTCCCCTGCGACATCATTAGTCTTAGAAGCTGCCTCTTTTACGAGCTGTGCGCCCATATTCTCAAATGGATCATCAAGCTCAATTTCTTTTGCAACGGTCACTCCGTCATGAATAACATTTGGGGCGCCCCATTTTTTATCAATTGCAACATTTCGCCCTTTTGGACCAAGTGTTGTTACCACTGCATCAGCCAGCTTATCAACCCCAGCTTTTAGTGATTTTCGTGCATCTTCTCCGTATTTAATTTGTTTTGCCATATTTTTATTCGACGATCGCCAGTATATCTTTTTGATCTACAATTGTCCAATCTTCATTTTCAACTTTTACTTCATTTCCACCCCATTTTTTGTACATAACTTTTTGACCAACTTTGACTGTCATTGCAATTTTTTCTCCCTTTGGTGTTATTTCTCCTGGTCCAACAGCCATTATTTCTCCCATTGTTGGTTTTTCTTTTACTGAATCAGGCAAGATTATTCCTGATGCAGTTTTTGTTTCGGCTTCAAGTGGTTTTACCAAAACATTTCCAAAAAGTGGTTTGATTGTTATATCTTTTGTCATACAAATACTCTACTTCAGTTCAACATGAATTTATCATTATCTTTAAGAGAGTGCTAATATTTATACACTAGGTTTATCCTGTTGTCAAGGCCTTTTTGGGCTCATTTATATTGACTTATTATATGAAAGAAGGTACGCTAGGATGGTTATGCAAATCCTGAAAAACCGGTATTTTATTGTTGGTAATCTAATCCTTCTCCTCACAATTATTCCTGTAATACTCTTTTTAGTAAAACAGCAACAAAGCACTGATAGTCAGGCTGCCAAAGCTTCAATATTGTCATTTAACCCCCCTAATTCTTCCACAACAACTGCCTGTACAGAATTTTCTGTCGACGTAAGAGTTGACCCTGGAACAAATGTTGTATCAATTGTTGATCTTTTTGTCTCTTTCGATGCCACGGCTCTACAACTCTTGGAAATCACTCCAGATGCACAAGTTTTTCCCACGACAGTAAGACCTGGAGATATTCAAAATACGACAGGTACCGGAAGTATTATGGTCAGCATTGGACCAAATGTAACCAATGCTGTAAGAACTGTTTCAAGAGTTGCAACACTAAAATTTAAGCCTCTCAAGGCTGGTAACGCAACAATAACAATTGATCCCGTTAAATCTCAGGTATTATCCCTTGCACCGAGTGACAAGCCCACGGAAAATGTCTTGGCTTCAACAAGCCCAGGGGCAGTTACAGTCACTCAAAGCGCTACCTGTTCAACAGCAGCGACTACTCCCGGTGCTGTATCTCCAACCCCCACTACTCGCCCTACAACAATTCCAAGCCCTACAACTCCAATAGGTGCTGGCCCAACGTCGATTCCAACAACTATTCCTACGCCCACAAGCACAGCAACAATTTCTGCCACACCAACACCATCAGGACCAAACCAATTGCCAATATGTACTAATCTTACAGTCAGTCCATCTGCTACTGGATCTGCTCCATTCTCAGTACTCTTTTCTGGAGAAGGAAATGATCCAGATGGCACTATTGCAAAGGCTACATTTAACTTTGGTGATGGAATCACATTAGACGTAACTGACGGACTATCTAAGCAATTCGTAACAATACAACAGTCACATACCTACCAAGGTGGCAACTTCTCTGCATTTCTCACACTCACTGATAATAGAGGTGGCGTAAGCAGCGCTTCTGCCTGCACACTAGCAATTGGCGTAAGCGGATCACCTACTCCTCCAAGTAAAATTTCTCCAACAGGAATTCCAACAGCCACTCCTTCAATAACCAGTCCTGGCGGAATAACTGCGACATTTGGAATAATCGGAGGTGTACTCTTATTATTTGTTGGAGGAATTTTACTTTTAAGTTTGTAGGTTAGTAATTAAACTTTTAGAACTGAGAGAAAGGCTTCTTTAGGAACATTCACTCTCCCTATTGTTTTCATTTTCTTTTTACCCTCTTTTTGCTTATCGAGCAATTTATCCTTGCGAGTTCTGTCTCCCCCATATAATTTCCCAGTTACATCTTTTCTGTAAGCTGCAATTTTTTCACTAGCGACAATTCTCGAGGCAATTTGTGCTCTTACTGCGATAATAAACTGATGGCGGGGGATTGCTTTTGCAAGCTCTTCAACGATTCTTCTTGAAAAAGACTCAACTTCTGAAGTGTGGACAATAAAAGATAACTCAGGAATAATATTTTCATTTAAAGCAATATCAACCCGAACTAAATCTGATTTTCTAAATTCAGTTATTTCATAGTCAAAAGAGGCAAATCCCGATGAGGCACTTTTTATCTTGTCATAAAAATCATATACAACTGATGCCAAAGGCATCTCAAAAATAACCTTCACCTGCGTCGCATAATACACTACATCTTTTTGTACCCCTCTTTTTGCATTAATAATTTCAAGAATATTTCCTAAAAATTCAGAAGGTGTATAAATTTCTCCGTTAATAAATGGTTCTTTAATTTCCCGTGCCGAATTATCGAAATCTTTTGGGGAAGTAACGCTCTGGTCATCTACCAGATATTCAATTGTGGGAGGTGCTGTAAAAACTTCAACTCCACCCTCTCTTTCTAGCCTTTCCATAACAATTTGGGCATGCAGAAGTCCTAAAAATCCACATCTAAATCCTGGACCGAATATTGTTGAGTGTTCTGGTGCAATTACGATTGAAGCGTCGTTTAGTTTTAATTTATAGATTGCTTTTCTAAGGTCTTGAAATTCACTGTTTGACGTTGGGTACATAGAAAGAAAAACAAACGGTTTCATCCGCTCAAAACCCGGCAATGCAACGCCCTTGTTTTTTGGCAATGTTATTGTATCCCCAACGCTTGCCTGGGATATATCTTTAATATTTGTAATGATGTATCCCACATCCCCATTTTCAAGAGACTCACTGGGAACAAAATTAGGAGCAAGATACCCCACATCCAAGACAAGTGCTCTTGAGTCATCAGCTAAAAAAACAATTTCATCACCCTTCTTTACTGTTCCATTTTTAATTCTGGAAAAAATAATAATTCCTCGATGCTCATCATAAATTGAATCAAAAATATACGCCTGAGTTGGAGCATCCACTGTACCTTTTGGTGCTGGTATTTTTTCGACAATCCCAGCGAGCAAATCCTCAACGCCCTCCCCGCTTTTTGCAGAAATTAAATATATATCTTCTTTTTTAAAACCGAGACTTTCTACCATATCATGTTCAATTTCGTCTACACGAGCCATAGGAAGGTCAATTTTATTTATTGCGGGGATTACATGAAGTCCAATTTTCTTTGCAAAATTATAATTTGCAATTGTTTGTGCCTGAATACCTTTGGTCGCGTCAACCAGCAGCACTGCTCCATCACATGCATATAGAGTTCGAACAACTTCATAAGAAAAATCCACATGGCCGGGAGTATCAATAAGATTAAGTATGTAATCCACTCCTCCAACCTTATATTTCATTCGAACCGGTGCAAGCTTGATTGTAATTCCACGTTCACGTTCAATTGGATTACTATCCAAAAATTGGGCTTGCGCCTGACGTTCTGTAATTGTGTCTGTCATTTCCAATAACCTATCAGCCAGTGTTGATTTTCCGTGATCTACATGTGCAATAATTGCAAAATTTCGAACTCTTGATTGATTCATACAAAGTGAATTATACATGACGAGGCTCATCCTCATGTGTTCTAAAACTCAAAACAATGTCGATACAGCAAATTTTGAATTATTATCTCCCTGTAACTAACTAGACTCTCAAGTTCTTAAATCCAATGTCTTACCTTCATACAATATATTAAGAGGCTGAATAACCACCTTTCTCTCTCCTTTCTGTATAAATCCTGCATCAAAACCTTGAAACTTATTCCTTTTAATAATTTCAAGAGTTTTTTTCGTGTCACAAGATTTTACAAATAATGCATAATCCTGACCCATATTAAAAGTCGAGTACATTTCATAACTAGACAGCCCTGCTCTTTTTTGTATGAATTGAAATAGTTCAGAAGGAACAGCAATTTTTTCAAGAAAATAAGTAAAACTAGCTTTTGCTCTCATTATTTTTCTAAGGCCGTGTCCAGTAAGATGTGAAATATAATGAACATCAATATCATTTTCAAGCAAATCTCTTATTAGACGTGCATAAATATTTGATCTTTCGAGTGCCTCTTCCCCAAATAGTTTTCCATTTCTAAGAATATGTGCATATCCCTTAGGAATCCTTTTTGCAATTGCCCGAACAAGAGAAGCTCCATTTGTATTGAGCCCATTACTTTTTATTAAAATAATTCTGTCACCATCCTCTAATCTTTGTTCATTCAAATAATATTTCGGGTCCCCAATTATTCCAAACGCAGAACCCCCCAAAACTATCGTCTCTTTTTTAATAATGCCTTTTAATGTTGGGGTCTCCCCTCCTCCCCAAGATGCCATTGAGATGTCACAAGCTTTTTTAAATCCTGTAATTAGATCCTTCATTCTTTGATCATCCTCAAGCCAGATATTATTCCCAATAGCCCAGTATGCGTGAACTACCAATGGCCGTGCTCCTACAGATACAAGATCATTAATAATTGTTGCAATAGTATCGTGAGCAATTTCCTCATAGTATGTTTTGCCTGTTATTTTTCTAACTTCGTCGGCAACAAGATTCTTTGTGCCAAGTCCCTCAATAACTGATGCATACAGCTCTTTGCCCTTTGAAAAAACATAAGCAGACTCACCGCGGCTACCTGGCATTTCTTTGAAATCATTTGTTTTAAGATTTTGTGCTGTAGAAAGAGCACTTTTTTGGGCAAGTTTTTTTATGGGGTCTTTTGTGTCGTAATTATCACCAGCAGAAGAATATGTGATTTTCTTCATTTAGATTTTGAGCAAACCTACACACCAATTGTCTCACCAATATTTTTGAGAATTTTATTTCTATACCCAAATTTTTTGATAACTTCAAAAAAGTAATATGCCTCTTTAATATCCAGGAGCCATGTAAGAAAAATGTAGGCAGAAAGACCCAAAAACGATGCAATTGTGGTGAGCGCAAGTAAATTTAATGTTCTTGTTGTATCGAACACCAATTGATCAAGCAGTTTTATAGGCAAATACAGTGCAACTCCGGTAATCACACTCGCAATTATAATTTTGCCCCCATCGATCAAAAGGAGCATTTTTGGTAAATGTATTTTTCTATCAAGGAAAAATGCAAGTAAAAATATACTAACAAGATAGCTAACTGATGTTGCCAACGCGAGAAAATATATCGAATAGTGCTGAACAGTAATAAAATACCATGCAAGCAATAGGTTCAAAAGAGCACAAAAAAGACTAACGAAAAAGGGTGTTTTTGTATCTTTTTGTGCATAAAACGCACGCGCAAAAAGAAATATCAACGACTGAGCGGTGACTGAAAGCGCAAAGTATGCAAGAGTAAGTCCTGTATCAACTGTTGCATCCCAATCAAAACGTTCTGCACCATAAAAAAGCCGCACAATTGGAATTCTTAAAACTATCAGAAGAACACTAATAGGCAATGTCAAAAATAAGGTTTGTCCGAATGATGAAAGAAATATCTCAAGAAATGCTTTTTTGTCATTCGCCTTCAATGCCATCGAGGGGAAACTTGCCTGGGCAATAGATTGACCAAAAAGAAGCACTGGTGCTACCACCAAAGTTTGGGCAAGATCAAATATTACAAGACTACGCGCTGATAAAAATGAGGCAAAAAAGACATTCCCAGTAACTGCAATTTGAGTAATAATAAGAGTCAATGATCGTGGAATCATAAGATGCAGCAGTCTGGTTATGCCTTCTGAAATCTGAAATGTTTTTTTATATGAAAAACCATGCATAATAAGTATTGGAAATTGTGAAGCACAGAAAAGAAAAGCTCCAATACATACTCCAATTGCTGCTCCATATATTCCAAAAAATGGTACAAAAATGATAATTCCCATAATTATTCCGAGATTGTATAGAGCAGAAGCAAGACCTGGAACAAGAAAATGCTGCAGTGATTGCAATGTCGCTGTTTGAATAGTTCCCAGCATGAAAAATACTTGTGCAGCTTGGATAATTCTCATCAACCGTGCCATCAATACCAGCTCGTTATGACTAAATCCTGGTGCCACAAGAGACACGATCTGAAATGAAAAAATAAACATCACAAGACTTACTAACAAATAGAACACTATTCCAATATTCATTAACGTTGAGGTAAATCTAAACGCCTCATTCTTTTTTTCCTTTGTAACGTATTCTGTAAAGATTGGAATAAAAGAAGATGAAATTGCGCCAGCAATAACAACCTGAAAAACAAAATCAGGAACCCTAAACGCAGCAAAAAGCACTCCCAAATCGTTTGAGGCACCAAAAATTGAGACTAAAAGTCTATATTTTACAAAACCAAGAATTTGAGAAAGGATGGTTGTGAGAACGATAAAAAAGGCAGCTGAAAAAATACTTGTTTGTCTGGACAACGCTACATCAAGACCTTTTTTAAAGAAATTTTTGACCATAAATGTTGTATTTTACAGTATAGCATGCTAAAATAGCCACATGCCAGTTATCAAATCTGCAATTAAAAAGTTGCGACACGACCAAAAACGCGAAGTAGAAAATGACCTGTTGAGAAAAAACCTAAAAGACACAGTCAAAAAGGCTCTCAAGAAAAAAACTGCTTCAGATGTTAAATCAGCAGTATCAGTTGTAGATAAGGCTGTAAAAAAGAATTTACTTCACAAAAATAAGGCTGCCAGAATAAAATCACGACTTACAAAAGGAACCAAGCCTAGTCCAAAAAAAACTGAGGCAAAAAAAACTCCGGTTAAAGCTGTTAAAAAACCAGCAAAAAAGCCATCCTCTAAAAAATAGGATCTTTCCTATTTTTGCTTTGACAAGAATCCAGAAAGAATTTAAACTAATAATAGTATGGCAAAAGAACAGCCGGTTATTCGGATTAATTTGACGTTGCGTGCACGAAAATCAATTCAAAGTGCATTTTTAAAATGGGCAGTAAGTGCGGGAAAACTTATCATTATCGGAACTGAACTGATTGCATTGTCCGCATTAGGATATAGATTTATGATAGACAAAAAAATAATTGACCTTCATGATGAAATTGACAGAGAGATAGCGCTTGTCGAAATACAAAAAGATCGAGAACAAGAATTCCGCGACATACAGAATAGACTTGCACAAATAAAATCCATTGAAGACAAAAATAAAATACGATTTGACACTATAAGTAAAATTACTGGAGCAATATCAAAGGGAGTTTTTACCACAGATAATCTTGTGATTAATGAGCAAAGAATTCAATTTGAAGGAGCCTCGTTATCTATTTTTTCAATATACAATTTCATTGAGGAGTTAAAAAACGATAGTAATATTTATGCGATAACTCTTGATGAAGTAACCAGCTCTTCACAAGGAATACGATTCACACTCATAATTGACCTGGCAATATCTAATCAAGAGGTTGGGAGTCCAGTTCCCAAAAAAGAAATAACAGTACCAGCAAGTTAACTATGGATTTGGACACATTAAAATTAACATTAAAATCTAGCTACCGGTCTATTGTCGATAAATACTACCATGCCAGAGACGAAGATGAAAGGCAAAAATTTATCGCATATTTTTATATAACGATATCGCTTTTCACACTTTCGTTCTTTGGGTTTTTTGCAATTCGACCAACAATTATTACAATTGTCAACCTAGATAGACAGCTAAAAGATAGCGAGCAAGTTCTCTCACGCATCAAAGAGAAACAAGGAGACTTAGCAAAATTAACAGCTCAACAAGAATCACTGAAAAATGAAATCGCGCTAGTTGAAAAGGCTATTCCAAATGCCCCAAAAATTCCATACTTGTCACGTCAGATAGAAACAGTAGCACTCAGAAACAATGTAAACTTAACTTCTTTGAATTTTGGCACGGTTGATGTAAGCAAGGCGGCACCGGGATCGCTTCTCTCATTTTCAATATCTATAACAGCAGAAGGGTCTGAAAATGATGTAAATAAATTTATACGTGAATTAACTTCAATTGACAGAGTTTTAGGATTTGAACGATTCACAACAGGAAAAACGAGAAAAGACGTGTTCGGCGGTACGATAGCAATGAAAGGATACTTTTTACCATAATGAAAAATATTATTCTTTTTTCGGGAGTTACTTTCTTTATGGTACTTGTATGGATAAGCCTTTCAATTTACCATAATCAAACCACTTCAACAGTTGCACCAAGCGTTACCACTCAAATTGCTCCCATTGTTCCAACTTTTGATACTCAGGTTTTGAGTAACCTTAAGACCAGAACTCCTGTGCCTGCAAACCTTTCCCAATCAATGCAGCTTTTCGGAAAAGTTACATTACTTAGCTCTGTCTCTGCAACAACAACCCCCAAAACTCCCACCCCTACACCTGAAACCCCAGTTGCTTCAAATTCATCTGAATTAACTAGCGACCAAGCTTTATAGATATGAAACGAGGACTTCTTCACGCTCGAATGCCAACACTTTTTGCATTCCTAATTCTTTTTTCAAGTTTGTGGATAACATTGTTCTTCCTGAAAGATCGGATAATAACAACTGGACGAGCGGGCCCAGATACTATCCCACACAATATTGAGATTACAAACATAACTGATGAATCATTCACTGTTTCTTTTATTACCACCAGCCTCACACAAGGAACACTGTCTGTAAGCAGTTCTGGGAACCCAACAAGCCTTATTCTTGATGACCGTGACAAGTCAAGTGGAAATGCGGGGACATACTCATCACATTTAATTACAGTCAATAGACTTAAACCCAAAACACAGTATTCTTTCACGATTTTTGTAAATGGACGTGAACACTTAAATGATGGAAACGCATTTTCTGTACAAACAGGCACAAAATTAACTTCACAACCGCCTGATCAAAAACCATTATTTGGGAAAATATTAAGACCTGATGGAGCAGTTGCATCAGATACACTTGTTTTATTACAAATAACCGATGCCAAATCTCTATCAGTCATAACAAATACAGACGGTGAATATCTCATACCAACAAATTCTCTTCGAAATACTTCAGATGAATATTTCCTCCTTTTACCCTCAACAGAGATAAAACTTACCGCCTATTGGCAGAATCTCACTTCAGAACTAAAAACCACATATCAAAATAGCAGTTCTCTTCCTACAATTACATTATCGAATGAATATGAATTTCTTAGTAAGTACACTATTACCCAAGCTGTTCCGGAAAACACACTTTCATTACCTGACAGAACAACTTCGCTTATCTCAGAATCAGCCATTACAATAGACGTTCCCTCTCAAAATGAAGCATTCGTAGACAAAAAACCGCAAATGAAAGGAAAAGCACCAGCTGATAGTGAATTATTACTCATATTGGACTCAACAAACATTCCGATCCTAGCAAATAAAAATGGTACCTGGACATTCCGGCCGACAAACAATCTCGCCCAAGGAATTCACAAAATAACAATTAAAGGAGTGGGTGATCAAGGCAAGGAAGTTAGAATTGCAAGAGATTTTGAAATTTTTCCTGAGGGTTCTCAGCTTCTTGAATCTGCAACTCCCTCTGCTACTCCTAGATTTAGCCCAACACCAACAAAAAAACCAACCCCCACAACTACCATAAAACCCAGTACTACTCCGACTATAGTTCCAAGCCCAACACCAGTTACAACAGCAGCGCCCACACCGACACCAACTACTATTCCTCCTGCGTCACCAACTTCAAGCCCATCACCTACCACAACAAGTACACCTTCCCCAACAACTGCTGTTGCGAGTGCATCAGCAACAATAACAAAAATCCCGCCTGAAAAAATCCCTGCCGGATCTAGCTTTGCATTATATGGGCTAATTATGTCAGGACTTATCATCACTGCTGGAACTCTGCTCTTCTTGCTTTTATAATAGGTATTCATGAAGATTGGAATTATTGGCGCAGGATTCACGGGACTCACGGCTGGGCTTCGACTTTCACAGGCCGGACATACTGTTACCATTTTTGAAAAAGACGACAAACCAGGAGGACTAGCAGTTGGATATAAAGAAAAAGAGTGGGACTGGACCCTGGAAAAACACTATCACCACTGGTTTACAAACGATAAATCAGTACTCAATTTGGCAAAAGATTTGAATTATAAAGTTCTTTCTCCAAGACCAAAAACTTCTTCATTTGTAGAAAACGAGATAGTTCAATTTGATTCACCAGCCTCACTTCTAAAATTTAGCAAACTATCATTATTTGAAAGAGTGCGCATGGGAATATCACTAGCACTCTTGCGGTACAACAAATATTGGAAACCGCTTGAAAAGTATCGCGCAGAAAAATATCTTATAAATTCAATGGGACAAAGAGCATATGGACTTCTTTGGGAACCACTCATGAAAAACAAACTGGGAAAATATTCTTCTGACGTGTCACTCGCTTGGTTTTGGGCAAGAATTTATAAAAGAACATCAAGTCTTGCTTACCCTGAGGGTGGATTTTTACGGTTTGCTGAGAGGATTGCGCATGAAATTGCGCAAAACAAAGGTGAAATTTATTACAATTCTGAGATTTTGAATCTTGAATCAAAGGATTCCCCCTCAGTTACATATACCAATCAAGTACATTCAAAAGTAAAAACAGAAAAATTCGATGCCGTCATTGTAACACTCCCAACATCACTGTTTATAAAAATTACACCCTCTCTTCCAAAGTCTTATGTAGTCAAAAACGCCTCTCTTAAAAACATTGCCGCTGTAAATACAATTTTAAGACTTAGCAAGCCCCTCTTTACTGACGGTACATATTGGCTCAGTATGTGCGATACACAGTCTCCCATATTGGCTGTGGTTGAACATACAAATTTCATGGATAAAAAACACTACAACAACGAACACCTTGTCTATTTGGGAAATTATCTTGAAACGAGTGATCCACGCTATGCGATGACAGACAAGGAACTACTAAAACTTTATGATCCGTGGATTAAAAAAATAAATCCTGAATATACTTCCTCTTTAATTGCGTATAAAACATTCCATGCGCCATTTGCCCAACCAATAATTTACAGGAATTATTCAAAAAATATTCCTAGCATAAAAACTCCGTTGAAAAATGTGTATCTTGCTAACATTCAGCAAGTGTACCCTTGGGATAGAGGCACAAATTATGCTGTTGAGCTAGGTGAAAAAATTGCACATGAAATTTCCAAAAATCGATAAAATTTCGCTGAAAAATGTACTTATTTTGGAATTCATATTGTGGTTTTCTGTACTTCTTGGAATATTTCTTCGTTATGTTAATTTGGATTGGGGATCACCATATTATTTTCATCCTGACGAAAGAAATATTATTTATTCTGTTACCAAACTTGATTTAACAACAAGTCTTAACCCCGATTTTTTTGCTTATGGTTCTCTTCAAATTTATCTCATATATTTTGTAGGCTTAATTTATGAATTCACAAAAACAGGAATAATAAATGAAACAATTTTTAAAATCCCTTTCGAAACTGCTGTCCTTACTGCAAGAAACCTATCATTCTTCTACTCTATTGTAAGTATCCTAATCGGATACCTAATTGCCAAAAAACTCAACTTTTCAAAAGAACAAAAAAATATTCTCGTACTTTTTTTAGCATTCAATACCGGCCTTATTCAATATGCTCATTTTGGAACATTTGAGTCGCTGCTAACTCTTCTTTGCCTACTCTACTGTTATTTTTTATTAGAGTTTTTCCAGAAAAAGATGCGAAGATATTATATATTTTCAGTAGTTACATTCGGACTTTTGATCTCAACAAAGGTCTCAACTGCAGTTTTTGGAGCACTTCTATTCTTGCCGCTTTTATATATAGCATTTAAATTTAAAAAGCAGAGAATACCACACAATCACTATATTTCATTTCTCAAATTTGGTTATTATGGTTTTATTTCCATTATAACTATCGCATCTATCTATGCACTTACAAACCCGTTTAGCATCCTCTCATTTAATAACTTCCAGAGCTCTATTACGTATGAATCTCGTGTTGCCTTAGGTTCGCTTGATGTTTTTTATACCGGGGGATTTAAGGAAACCACTCCAATTCTATATCAGTTTACCCGAGTCTATCCGTTTCTTATTAATCCACTAACTACATTTCTCCTTGTTATTTCGATTATTTATATTTCAATGACTTTTTTAAGAAAAAAATTTAAATTTTCATTAACAATTTTAATTCCACTTTCTTTTCTTTTCTTGATATTTTTTTCTCAGGCCTTCATGTATGTTAAATGGTCACGTTATTACATTCCTACCATTCCTTTTATATATTTTGTTGTCCTTACTGTATCGCAAAAAATGAATAAAAAAATGCGGAATTATTTTCTTGCGTTCGTTTATTTATCTCTAGTAATAACAATTATCCAGTCACTAACATTTGCTGTAAATACCTATCTGACTAAAGATACAAGAGTCACTGCCGATGAATGGGCCGTTCTGAATATCCCAAAAGATTCTCCTGTTATTTCCGAAATTTATGACCTGGGAATTGTTCCGTTTAATGATAATCAGTTAAAAATTTTACTATTCGATTTTTACTCTTTGGAAAATAACCCACAATTAAATCGTGATCTTTCTTACCAAATCAACAACTCTGAGTATCTGATCTTACCAAGCACTAGAATCCAGAGATCAAGGACAAATCATCCACAGATTTTTCCGAAAGGAAATGCATTCTATTCAAACCTTACTGATACTAAAAAATACTCACTTCTCTATCAAACTCCATGCAACACTTTATGTAAAATAGCTTATTATGGGAATGGAATGAATTATTTTGAAGAAACCGCTTACGTTTTTGATAGACCAACAATTTCAATATACAAAATTAACCATGATAAATAAAACACTCCACCGATTCTCAAAAAGTCAATTAATACTAGCACTTATTTTGTTGCTAGGGTTTTTTCTAAGAATCTACAATATTAATTGGGATAGTAATTCACAAATGCACCCTGATGAAAGAGCGATTGTGATGTCTACGCTCTCCCTCAATTTTCCCGATTCATTTACAATTTTTCTATCACCTGACAGTCCACTAAATTCTCATTTTTTTGCATATGGAGGACTGCCTTTGTATTTACTTCGAATCACTGGAGCTATTGCAGGATCGATAAGTGCAGATTTTAATCAATATGGCGGAATTCAAATTGTAGGAAGATTCTTGTCAGCCCTTGCTGATATTGGGACAATTTTTATAATTTATAAACTCGCAAAAAAAACTTTAGGGAGTAAAATCGCAATTTTTGCATCACTGGCTTATTCACTGTTTGTCTTTCCGATTCAAACATCTCATTTTTATGCAGTAGACATACTTCTTACATTCTTTATTACTCTCACCTTATACCGATGCATAAAATACATTGACAAACCAACATTCTTAAATACTATTTTACTCTCTCTTTCTTTTGCCCTTGCTACCTCAACAAAGATTAGTGCAGCAGTTTTACTGCTTCCAATATCTTTAGCATTTATTTTCTCTCATTGGAAAACTATTGATAAAAAAAACATTTTAAATTCACTCATTAAGCCTATCAATTTAAAGTTTTTATTTTCAACGCTTCTCTTTTTTGTAAGTTTTTTGTTTTTTAATTTTATATTCCAGCCATACGCATTTATAGATTACAAATCATTTTTTGAAAGGACTTTATTTGAATCACAGATGACCAAAGATCCATACGTCTTTCCATATACTCTTCAGTATGTTGGTAAAATTCCTTATTTTTATGAAATCAAAAATGCTGCTCTCTGGGGAATTGGTCCTTTTATGTTTATTCTTTTGTGTACAGGACTAATTTTATTAACCTTCAAAATAAGAAAAGAAATTAATAAAAAAGCACTAGTACTTGTATCCTTTGCGCTTATTTATTACCTGATCGTCGGAAGATTCGCTGTCGGATGGATGAGATATATGCTCCCACTCTACCCCATATTTGCTATTTGCGTTGGGTATTCTGCTCATTTTTTCCTTACAAAAATTAAATCAATTGGGCATCCCCCTCTAAGGATCTGTGTACAATCGATATTCATCATTTTTCTTTTAACGTGGCCTTTTTCGTTTATGCAAATCTACACACGCCCGAATACGAGAATACAAGCTGACCTGTGGATTAATGAAAATGTTCCGAGTGGATCAACAATTGCAATAGAGCACTGGGATGATCGGCTCCCAATTACTGGTCAGGCAAAATACAATTTTGAAGAACTTCCACTGTATGAAATTCCAGATGATAGGACCAAATGGGAGGGAGTTGTTGCTTCATTAATTCGGGCTGACTATATTATTCTTGCTTCAAATCGGCTTTATACACCATTGCAAAAATTGAATGATTGTAAAAAATTTAAGAAATGCTATCCTCTTGCTTCACAATATTATGGTGACCTTTTTTCAGGAAGGTTAAAGTTCAAGAAAATTGCAGAATTCACAAGCTATCCTACCCTGCCAATACTTGGTATACAATTTCCTGACCAATCAGCTGATGAATCATTTACAGTTTATGATCACCCAAAAATTTCTATCTTTAAAAAAATTTAATCATCATATAGCAAAATTAGACAATTCTACAAAATTGTTTTTTCTAGTCTTGCTGGTTTCAATAATTTTAAGAGTAATTTTTATTTCATCAGTTCCATTGACATTCCATATTGATGAAATATATATGTTGGAATCTGCCCAGAAAATTCTTAATGGGCAGGATCTTTTAAAGACTCATTTTAGCACTACAGTCATTAGTAATTTTATCACTGCAATCTCTGTATATACTTTTGGATTTAACGCATTCTCTGTTCGTGCCCAATCAATTATTCTTGGTATTCTTGCAAACATTTTTTTATATCTATTTACAAAAAATATTTTTGGAAAACGTACTGGATTGGTAGCATTCAGTATTGCAAGTTTTATGCATTTATCTATTGCGTATTCAAGAATTAATCTACCATGCATTTGGGGTCCATTTCTGCTTTCTGCGTCTTTATATTTTTTTTCAAAATTGGAATTTATGAAAAATAAGAAAAATCTGTATATGTTAGGAACTGCTACTGGACTATCATTTTATACTTATACAGGTGCTAAAATTGTCGGCATGGTCTTTATCATTCTTATCCCAATACTTAGCGTTATCACCAACAAAAGAAAGTGGGTAAATTATTTGATATTTTTTGGAATACCGCTTGTTATACTTTTATTTCCATTACTCTTATATTCGCTCATTGGTGGAAATTACCTTGAACGAGAGAACCAAGTTTTTATATTTAAAATTCCTGGGTATATCCAGGATCGCTTAGGTGTTGACAACATTCTCCATGCAATACTCATTCAATTCCAAACAATTATTGAGGGGTTCTTTTTCAAACAGGATTACAGCAATCAGTATGGAAACTCGCCGCTTCTCGATCCTATTACGGGGTTTTTCTTACTATTTTCCATACCGTTTTTATTCTCTCATTTTTTGGCTAAAACTCTCCCTGTTAAAAAATCGTATACATTATTTCTATCTACAATATTTCTTTTAATTTTGATCTTCGTAGCAACAACTGAGTCTCCGCCCTTATCTACTCGATTACTTATAACGTATCCAATTGCCGCAATCTTCTCTGCAATTGGTTTAATCGCATTTTTTGAAATACTTTTGTATCAAAAAAATGCATTAAAGAATATTTTCATCACCGGTACTATTTTTTTAATACTTCTGCTAAACATTCATAATTACTTCCTACATTACCCATCAACTCATGATTTTAACTACTGGTTTGAACCAAATTCAACTATCACCGCAAGCATCTTGAGTAGCAAAGATCGTAAGTATTATATATATTCAAACCCGCACTCATATGCCACTATGCCATATTTAAGAGTTTTAAATCAACCAAATAACAATGTTCTTGATATTAATGATCAAATTGACATCCCTCAACTATTATTAAAGAGTGAAAAAAGCACAATAATTATCCCGCCATCCCAACAGCAACCAATTTATCCAGAAACTTTACTTTCAGAACTAACAAAGAATAAATCGTTTAAGACAACCTCCGTGGATGTCAAAACCTGCAAAAAATGTGTTAAATCGAAGGTGTATATTTTTGAAAAAAATTAGCTACTCATTCTGCTATTTTTTTGTTATATAAACTTTGTTAGAATAGCAAGATATGCAGACTGTTCTCATAACTGGCGGCACTGGATTTCTGGGGGTTCATCTTTCCAGATCGTTCTTAAAAAAGGGCTACAAAGTGGTCTTGCTTGATACAGCTCCACTTACTGCTAAGGATTTGTTCAAAAAAGTTACGGTTATAAATGCAGATTTGCGTGATAAAAAGACGGTCATCGAATCATTGAAAGGTATCGACTTTGTTGTACATGCCGCAGCAGCTCTCCCAATACACCACGAGCGAAAATACATATTTGATGTTAATGTGCATGGAACAAAAAATGTTCTAGAGGCTTCTTTAAAAAATAAAGTAAAACGAGTTGTCTTTATATCAACTACTGCAATGTATGGAGTTCCGCGTGATCTTCCAGAAAGAGAAACAAGCCCTCTTCATCCAATCGGACACTATGGGGAATCGAAAGCTGAGGCAGAAAAACTTTGCATGCAATATGTAAAAAAAGGGCTTTCTGTTAACATTATTCGTCCTAAAACATTTCTTGGACCTGAACGCCTTGGAGTATTTAGTCTCTGGTTTGAAGCAGTACACAATGACAAACCCGTATTTATTCTTGGTAAGGGAGACAATCTCTATCAACTCCTTGAGGTGCAGGATCTTTGTTCCTTAATCCATGCATGTCTTGTTACAAAGAAAAGCGGACAAATATATAATGCGGGTGCAAAAGACTTTGGGACGTGGAGACGTGATCTTACAGCACTAACCAAACACGCAAAATCAAAATCAAAAATAGTTGGACTTCCAGTACTGCCTGCTCAACTTGCTCTTGCAATACTCGAAAAATTCAACATGACACCAATTGTTGCGTGGCATTATAAAACATTCCCAGTTAACTCTTACGTTTCAACGGAAAAAGCCGAAAAAGAGTTGGGATTCAAACCAACAAAATCAAATACAGAGATACTTATTGAGTCATACGACTGGTATAAGGCTCATAGGAAAGAATTTATTAATAACGTAGGTACTACTCATAGGACCATTTGGAATTTTAAGCTCCTTGATGTCATTAACAAATTCGTATGAAAATTGGTTTTGATTTTGATAAAGTTTTTGTAGACTATCCCCCATTTGTACCAGATTTTATAATTGACTATCTTTATAAAAACCATAAGAAGTCAAAGGAAAAATATCGATACCCAAACACAATTGAACAACAGTTGCGAATAGCGTCTCATCACCCAATACTCAGGCGCCCTATCAAAAAAAACGTTGAGGTTTTAAAAATAATTTCAAAGAATAAAAATAATCAAATATTTCTTGTGTCGAGCAGATTTTCTTTTTTGAGCAAAAGAACAGAACAGTGGTTAATGCAATATGGAATTAAAAAATATTTTAAGGAACTATATTTCAATTATGAGAATCGTCAACCTCATGAATTTAAATATAATAGAATCAAAAGTTTGGGCCTAGACTACTATATTGATGACGATCTCGACTTACTAAGCTATCTTTCTCGTAAAAAAATTGACACGAAGCTTTTCTGGCTAGATGGCACATTGTTCGTAAACAAGAAAAGAATTCCTAAAAATATAACAATGATGCATAATTTATCTGAAATATTAATTCATATTAAAAATGATAAATGATGTGTTACTTGCTCTACAGTGGTGGGCAGTGTTATGTGGAATAGGAATTATTTTTCTACCCATTACCTCGACTTTTTTTAACAAATTTAGCGATTTAGGTTATATTTTTTCTAAAACTGTTGGCATAATCGTAGTCTCATACACCATATATATATTGTCTTTTCTTCGCCTTGTTCCATTTTCAACAACAAGTATTTTTCTACTACTCTGGCTTTACTTTCTTTTAAATGTACTCATTCTAAAAAGAAGAGGTATAAAAAATTTGCTTTTTCAAAAGAAAAAGATATTTATAATCCAAGAATTAATTTTTTTGCTTGCAATTCTTATCTGGTCTTATGTTCGCGCATTTCAACCTGATATTAACGGGTTAGAGAAATTTATGGATTTTGGATTTGTGAATTCGATCCTGAGAAGCTCTTACTCACCACCTGTGGATATGTGGTTCCCGCCTGAACCGATTAACTACTATTATTTCGGGCACTTTTTTACAGCTGTTCTTACAAAAATTTCTTTTCTTCCGTCCCATATTACGTACAACTTAATGATTGCAACGCTCTTCGCATTTTGCTTTCTGGAATCTTTTGTCATTGGATTCCATATCTTTCAATCCAAATCAAAATTTAGAAAAATTCTTGCAGGAACAATAGGATCACTTCTTGTAACACTTGGGGGGAACCTTCACACTTTGTACGCATTTTTTAAACCGTATGAAAACGAGCACCCCAAACCTCTTTGGGATCTAGCATTCTCTCCATTTACCCTTACTCAAAACTCATACTGGTATCCAAATGCAACAAGATTCATACCCAACACGATACATGAATTTCCACTCTATTCTTTTGTTGTCTCAGATCTCCATGGTCATGTTCTTGGAATTCCAATTGTTTTAATGATAATAGGCCTATTGCTCCATGAGTTCTTAAATGGAGAAATTCAAAAGAAGACACTATTACTTATTGCGTGGCTTCTTGCTATTTGTTACATGACAAATGCCTGGGATCTTTTAATTTATGGCCTACTTACAACACTTGTAATTATTGTTATAGAGATTCGCAATATTCACCTAACTCTACAAAAAAATGCCAGTATTTTTTCTTTTAAAAAATACACTTTAAAAGGGTCATCGGTCTTTCTAAGAAATTTACTGGTAAAAATAGGCGTTTTGGGAATAATAATATACGTATCATCTTACACTTTTAATAGTGCATTTTCCCCATTTGCATCTCAAATTGGAATCCTTTGCGCACCAGATTCGCTCATAAAGATTGGATCATATGGACCCCTGCTTTTTGAAAAAGATCACTGTCAACATTCTGTATGGTGGCAACTCCTTATTTTATATGGATTTTTCTATTTTTTTGTTTTGTCCTTTTTTGTATTCATAATAAGCAGAAAAAAATACATACCCTCTCGATCTGACGTGTTTGTCACAATACTTATTTTAATATCAACAATTCTAATTGCACTTCCAGAATTTGTATATGCAAAAGACATATATCCTGCACATTACAGGGCAAATACCATGTTTAAATTAACATACCAAGCCTTCATGATTCTCTCTATCTGCTCTGGTTACATTATTGTTCATATAAGCAAACAGACAAAAAATAAATTTTTCTCAGGAATTGCAGTTCTTTTAGTTTCTGCTGTTCTTGTCTATCCCTTTTTTGCAATTCCTTCATATTACAACAATTTTTCAAAATACAAAGGCCTAGATGGGATAGCCTACCTTAACAATTCACGACCATCTGACTATTCTGCAATCGAGTGGATAAATAAAGAAATAAAGGGTCAGCCTGTCATTCTTGAGGCTCAAGGAGATTCCTACACAGATTATGAACGGATTTCCTCTAATACTGGAATTCCAACTGTACTTGGGTGGACAGTCCATGAATGGCTCTGGCGAGGGAGTTATGACATTGTATCACCTCGTATCGAAGATGTTAAAAAAATCTACGAATCAGACAATCTCACCATAACAAAAACACTATTAAAAAAATATAACGTATCATATGTTTATATAGGAAATCTTGAATATGAAAAATACCCGACTCTAGACATTAACAAATTTGAGAAGCTTGGTGTAACAGTCTTTGAAGAAGGAACTACAAAACTTATAAAGTTGTATTAGAACACTAATTTTTTTTCTCTGTCTTTATGGTTGGAGTTAGAATGCTATTCTCACCCACATCACAAGTCGCACCACTTTCAATACAGGAGATATATTCTTTTATTTCCGAATATTCTCCATTTCCCTTTCTCGGTACAAGAACCCACTGATATCTATATTCTTTATCTATGGGTGGATTTTTAAGCAGACCAAATGTGCCCTTCATTTCATCCCCATAATCAAGCACATGAGTAGCAATTTGTGCTTCTTTCATTTTTTGTGCTAATTTTATAAAATCATCCAATTCCCCTTCAGAAATATCTGTACGTATATGATCAGAAATTATTCCATAAATATTAAGAACCTTCGCTGGATTTGCCAACACACCAAGGGAGAAACCTTTCTCTTTTATTGCCGAAAGAATTTGTTGCTGTCTTTTACTTCTGGCAAAATCTGTGCCCTCATGACCAGTTGCGTGTCTTGAGCGTACGAACTCCAAAGCTGTATTGCCATCCATTCTAACTTTACCTTTCTCAAATGAGATGCTTTTATACCTACACGGAAATGCATCAAGCTGTGATGAAGCAGTCGATAAAAGCTCAAGCTCTTCTTCAGACCTTCCGCATGTATCTTGCTCTTTTCCACCGACAGGATACTCTTTATCAACAAAAGCATTCTCTACATCAACCTCAATACCTCCCAATTCGTCTACAACTTTTACAAATCCATCAAATTCTATAAGAAACGCATAGTGGATGTCTTTCCCAGAAATTGTTGAAAGAGATTTGGTTATTTCAGATAATGCAGTATTTTTATCTTCTATTTTTGCATGAGCGTATACTGTGTTAATTTTTTCATCTTTTTCTTTTATCCAAAAATCTCTTGGAATTGAAAAAATAGATACACGATTATTTTTCGTATCCAGTGAAGCGATCATAATTGTATCCGTTAAGTCGGGTCCTTCATGCTCTCCCCCTCCGCTTCCTAACAAAGCAATTCTCACTATTCCATTCTCATTTTTAACTCCAATCGACTTATCAAACATAACTCCTGCAAGAACTGTTGCACCTTGCCGAATAGGTTTGATAATAAAAACCAAAGCAAAAAATAGACACACTATTCCAATTATGATAACTATGATTTTTTTATTTTTCAGCATGCTGTGGACAATGATAAAAATGTCGGAGCTTCGAGGCTTGCGCTTCCCACAAGAAAACCTGAGCAGTTTTCAATTTTATCATACATTTTAATTGTTTCATGATTTACACTCCCTCCATATAAGAGGATTTTCCCAGGTCTTTTTTGATTAATAATAGCCAGAACCCGTTCTACATCACGAGGATCATCTGGAACTCCAGTCCCAAAAGTTGAAATTGCGCTTGGCGGTTCATAGGCAATTATATCTGCAAAATCAGAAATAATACTATTTTCGTCCTGCACACATTGAATTATTGAAAGGCCTGACTTGTGGGCCTGTTCTGCTTTTTTCAATATTTGCTCATCACTTTCTTTGGCATATCGTTTTCTTTCAGAATGTCCAATAATAACATGTGTCGCAAGCTCCTTTATTTGCTCTCCAAAAACTTCCCCCGTGTATGCACCCTCACCAAACTCTGAAATATTCTGCGCTCCAACCTGAACTGGAATCTCCAATTCCACAATCTTTTTACTTACAAAATCAAGAAGGGTAAATCCTGGACATATAACAAACACATTCTCTTCCAAATTAACTGTGGAGATATTCTCTTTTAATGAGCTAAGATATGAATCCACATCGGGAAGAAGCATATGAGATTTCCAATTGGCAATAAAGTAACGTCTTAGCATAAGGATAGGCTTTGAATTGTATTATAATGGATAATAATTCGCTACAACAATAAGAACTTTAT
>CAZFJW010000013.1:0-22496 GCA_964519355.1 uncultured Gammaproteobacteria bacterium
ACCTGCTTCCGGATCACTCCGTACACATGCCCTGACTTCAGGAACTCGGCCCGCTTGTGGTTCGGGGCAAAAACGGCACTGTTGTAGAGGCCGAATACACCCTGATGAACCAGACCGAAAAGAACTCCATGCCATCCTCCCAGGACGAACGCTAGAAAAGCGACGTACAAGGTCAGATGAATCATGATGATCACAAGCTGCAACCACTTGTCTTTCGGGTGGTCCTTGAACAGGTAGGTGATGCTCGACCACCGGGCGTTCACTGCCTGAAGGCAGAGAACGAGCGGGAATACGACGGCCTGTGCCTTCATCAATGGCCGAAGGCATCTACTTCTTCCGATAGCCTGTTCGGCGCGGAATGCGATGAAGAAAATGTGAACGTCAGGGTCTTTCTCGAGATGGTTCGGATTGGCATGATGTCTGTCATGCTTGTCGACCCACCAGGAGTTGGAGAATGCGAGCAAGAAATTCCCATACACGAGGTGCAGGATGTAGCTTGTTCGCTTCCGATCGTCGAAAACCTGTCTGTGACCGAGGTCGTGCGAAAGGAGTGCAATTTGTGTTGAGCAGATCGCCTCACCAAATGCGATTCCCAGGAGCATCCAGAGGGTTGAAACCTGAGGTGCTGCGATGAACCCAGTGAGGGCGATTGTGACCACCACGACTGTTGTCGCGATGAACCTTTTGGTCTGAGGGACAAAAAGTCCCATGGACTCTAGAGTTCTTTTGAGGGAACTCCAGACTTCGTTCTCGGTCATCTCTTGCGAGATGACGAGCGTTGGCGTGCTCATGATCGATCCTTCTCCTCTACCAAACCAAGAATTCTGAGTGTGCGCTGTGCGCGATATGTGGCGCACAGTCGTTTGCTTGACTTCGCCAACCCAAAAACAAATAATCTTTTCAGATTGGCAAAGTCAATACTTCACAACCAAGTTGTAAAAGAACAAAAAAGCATGAGCATGCAAATCGCTCATGTTAAGTCATATTCTACCAAATAAGGGAAATTAAAATGTTTTATAGTGGTTCAGCACAATTCCTACAAGAGACAACAAGCCTCAGTTGTTTTATTTCATTTGAACAATCATGCTCTTTCCTTCTTTTATTCCTCGCCTCGCCAATTCTAATAAAAATTCGACAGATCCAGGCGATGCCTTCATTTGTTTTTGGATTGTTTTGGGTTTTTTTGGAACACCATCTACAAGCCCTAGACTTTCAAGAACTACTCTTTGTTCACCCTCACTAATCTTTGAGACTGCTCTGACAATTTTATTTAAATCCTTTCTCCCACCCCCAGAATTTACTAATTTTGCAAGACCATAATAGCTTGCAACTTTGACTCCAGGTATATTTACAAGAATTGCATGAATTCTATCCATGTCTTCCTGATTTAGATCCCGAGCAATCCCCATTTTTAACTCTCCTTGCGCATACCTTTTTAAAACCATTTCCGCAGGAGATAACTTGCTATCATCAATTTCCAGAGGTTTTTCAGCTTCTTCAGGATCGCCTACTAAAAAACCACTCCTTATTCTTTCAATGGCTGCTTGGTGTAATTGAACTACGCGTGATTCAGAAACCCCAAGCGCAGATGCTATATCAGAAAATGTATAGTTGTCAAAATAATACAGCTGAAAAATTTTCCGGGCCCTTTCTGGAAGTCGCCCCATTGCCTGTGCAATTCCCTGTAATTTTTGATGTTTTTCCTGCTCTTCCTCAGCCTTAATCATTCTATCTTCAGGATTGGAGTACTCAGACTGATCTTGAATGGCAGCTGTCTGACCTCCTTCAACTAATCGCCATTGATCTTCACTTAAATCTACTTTTTCATTTTGACCTAAAATACTATCAATTTGAGTTTCAGTTATATTCATTCCAGAAATAATCTCATCTCTTGAGGGAGATCTTCCATTTTCCGCCATAAATCCATACAAAAATTTGTCATATTGTATTTTGTTTCGTATGGCTGTTCTAGATTTTCCTCCACTTAGTCGAATTGCGTCAATCATTCTTCCACGCACAATTCTTGATGCATATGAAAGAAAACTCGCTCCTTGAGGAGTGAATTTTGTAATTGCCTCCACAAGTCCCATCATACCCACACTTACAAGATCATCATATTCAAGAACCCCATAGCTACCAGTTTTCCGTGCAAAATTTTTAACGAGGGGCTCATACTGCACAAGTCCTTCCTGTATTCTCCTTTGCATATCTTCTTGTGCTATTTTCTCGTCAATTGGTACTCGGAGGTCTAAAAACTTTCTTTGGGCAAGACTTATCATGTCTGCGTTATCAGACTCGGGTCTAAATTCGATCAATGCAGTTCGAGCAGCCAGACCAATTGCTTCGGTAAAAAGCACAACGCTTCCCCCCAGACCTTCCTGAAGCATATGTGTAATTCGCCTGCTAAGTTCCTCATATGCGGAAATTCCCGTCAGCACTATTTGAGAAGCAGTCTCAACACCATACCTAGGCTTTTTTTCAGGGAGCTTAGTATACCCAGCAATTTGCTGTGTCTGTTCAAGAAAAGTTTCAAACTGATCTGTTTGTTCAGGAGATAATGAAGATCTTGCGGAGGTAAAAACACTAACTATTCTTTGCCTTGCAATCCTTGCCTGCATTAATTGATCAAATAACACATTCTGTGGGATGGGTTCTTGGTTCAGACTTCCGGAACTTTTCTCAACTACGCTCATAACGAAGTATCATAGCTCAGAGAATTGAAAATATCAAGGGAAATTAAAATGTTTTGGAACTATTGCTGTGGAGCTGGGCTTGTGGCTGCGCCGCCCGTAGTAGCTGGTGCTTGTTGAATTTCAATAACTTTCCATGCGCCATTATTGAGACCTTCACCTTTTGCCTCGCCCGCAGCTGCATCACCACTGTAGTAGTACAGAGGCTTACCTTGATATGAAACCTGATATCCCTTTCCGTCTGCTCTTTGGAATGTATTAAATGATTCAGCAATTGTTGGAGGAACTAAGAATTGTTTTGGATCAGCAAAAACATAGGGAGGCCATGTCGTAGCACATGCATCTGCACAATTACTTACGTCCTTACCATCATTGGCAAATGTGTACAGAGTTTTACCGTCTTTATCACCTAATATAACTTTCCCGAGCTGGTCATTTTGGAATCCTCCAATATTAAAATATTGAACTTGCTGCTGCTGCTGTACTGGAGCTTGAGCTGCTTGCTGCTGTTGAAGAAGTGCTGCCTGTTTTTGCTTGTTAGAATTTGAAATTGTGAGGAAAATTGCTATGATAGCAACTATTCCAAGAACAGCTACAATAACCCTCTGTTCCATCGATAGTTTATTCCACATTGCTTGCATATTCTTTAAATTATCACACTAGACATACCTTAGTCAATAGATCGCACTTTATCAAACAATGTCTTTTCCGAAAGTGCATGAACCCTAAATTCATGGGAGGGATTTTTCAGGTACGAAACAAGAATTTTGTATATATCATAATCAAATTCATATTCCTGAAATGAGACGTCATCATGAACCGAAGTTATACTCCCTAAAAGACACCATTTGTCTATTACAAACCCTTCTTCCTTATCGTAATTTTTTTCTGTAACCATAATCGGCCCCTCAAACGGCCAATCTTTTATCTGGTACTCTGTAAAGGCCTGACTAAACCGCATAAGATATGAAAGACTTGTCTCTTTTCCGCAGCATGCACCTTTGCATTGTCCAAGATGATAAGAAAAACATGGACCCTTTCCCTTTTCAAGCCCAAGAAGTTTGGGACAGAGGCTAAATTGCCGCGCAACATGGCGAAGAATTGTCTCTGCTTGTTTGTGAGATTTAAAAACACATAATATGTCCCCAAATTCGTCCGGGCTAATTTTTTGAAGTTCTGTAATTTCGATTGAAGGGAATCCCTTCATCTCAGATCTTTTTGCGACCAAAACTCTTCTTTTTGCTCTGAGCAATTGGTTATAAAGGGGTGCCATTGACTTTACAAGACTTGCTTCTTTGAGAAGCGCCCCTAATTCTCCGGCGGTTTCAATCGTTTCAATGGATGCAACATTTTGTGCTATCTGCATTTCTGTTGCAGAATATACGTCTTGGGCAAAATGAGAGAGAACCCGTTCACGAATCGTAATACTTTTACCAACATACAGACACGTTCCATCCTTATCATAGAAAATATAAACACCTGATGTGTCTGGGAGTGAATCTATATCTTTTTGGGTAAGGCCTTGAGGCAGAGTTGGCTTTTTCAGAACTTGCTTTACAGCAGATTCAAGTGCAAATGGCGAAAAAATAGTTTCTGCCTTTTGCAGGAATTCAAAAACCGCTCGTGCATCTCCCATTGCCCGATGTCTGGCATCAACTTGTATCTGAAAGTGCTCAATGAGTGTGTCAAGGTTATGACGAGGAAGATCAGGAAGGAGTGCCCGAGAAAGACGAACTGTACAAAGCTGTTTGGGAGAGAAAGATTTATTTATTCTTCTAAATTCGTGTTTGAGAAATCCATAGTCAAACCGCGCATTATGAGCCACCATAACTGCATCGCGGAATAATGCATGGATTTCATCTGCCAGCTCATAAAAAGTAGGAGCATCTTCCAAGTCCTTGTCATGAATTCCGGTAAGTGCTGTAATGAATGGCGAGATTGGGCCCCCAGGGTTTAGAAAAGTCTCGTATTCTTGCACTACTTTGCCATTTTCTATAACAAGGGCACCAATTTCAATAATCTTATCAAAAGAAGCTGATGACCCGGTTGTTTCTGTGTCTACGACTACGTAGCGGGATGGAAGCATGGATATCTATATTATAGTACAGATAGATTATTTCAATATTTAAATTGAAAATTAGTTGAGGTTTGGATTCTGAGTTGGTGGAGGATTGTATCCCCAATTTTTCTTTCGTGCAGGCGGCTGCCATGCGTTATCATTCCATCTGTTAAATCCGAATGTTGTACGTCCGCTATCACCTTGGTCGGGACCAGCATTTGGGTTTCCAAGATTCTCAAGTACACCTTGGACCATTTCCCGCTCAGAATCATTCAATTCATGAGTTGGACTCTTGGCTATAAATTCGCTGCCAGTAACTTGCGCGATTTGATCTCCCATTTGATCCACTGCCTCAGGACTTTCCCCAGCAACAAAAAATTTATGCCTAACTTTTCCATCTCCAGTAATTATTTGGTCTGTTTCAAAAGCGATAGATGTAATACGTGCTTCTCCTTCGTTTGACTGTGACATAGGTATAAATTATAACATAAAAAATTTTTGTTTTTAGCTTTTTTAAGATTGCTACAGGATGTGATACAATATATTTTATGACACAAGAACATGAGGGTCATGATCAATTGGATCCATTTCAAAGAGCCTTTGAAATTCCCGGTGATCCTACTTTTACCTCCGATTTCCCTGCAGTTGAAATAACTTCTGCTCTCCCGACATGGCGGGAAAAGGCGGAGAAAGGAGAACTGGGAAATTGCGTTTTTGTTGACTTAGAAAATCCAGGATTTATTCACACATTCAATGCTAATGGCCAAGAATGGAAAATTACCGGGATGGCGCAGTCTCCAAGAAGTACGGATCCTATAATTGTGGATGGATTACTGGTAAAATCAGGTCATTTTAGGGGCAGTCGCGTAGACATATTCCAAACATTAGATCGAATGGCTCCACACATGGTACATGGCACGCCTGTTGTGATACACGAACCCACAGATGACAGGGAAGAAAAAATTGTCGGACAACGTGAAGGAACGCTCCGCGAACACGGATTTGAATTAATTCAAATGCATGGTGGTAATAATGTTCTTATCTGGGAAGGAAGACGAGTAAATAATCGCGCAGAACTCGAACTCGCACTTCAAAAAGTTCCTTCTATTCCAAATGAATTAAAAGAAAGTCTCCTTGCACAACAACTTCCAGAAGGCACAATTCTTCATATTGATGCCGAAAGTCCCCATAACGCACACCCGCTCAATAGACACCGTGATTGGAAACCAAAAGAAGATTCCATCGATCCGTATGCGCGTCCCAAGGGATCTCACAAATTGGCAGGCGTAGTTATAAATCTTCCGAAGACTTTACAAAAAGGTGGACTGCCAAAAGAGCTTGTTGCCCGAGCTGGATCTTGGATCCGTCAATCCGAAGATCCAAAAAACCCTCACCTCGGCGGAGTTTTTCTCGTCTGGCCAATAGGTGAATACAAACCAACAAAAAGGGAACTGGAAAAGATGTTCGGTGATGCAAATCTTAAACTTGATAACTCACACAAAGATGCAGTCTATGAGGGCAATCTGGACGACGGCAGCGTGGTCTGGGTTGCACAAGCAAGAACATACAAGTTCACCAAACCACCAGACGGGGCTCGGGGCAGTAGCACCGCCAACCCTGAGAAAAGAGATGAACATAAATCAGGAGATGTCGTGCCCCTGTCTACAGATCACAAATGTGATGACTGTGGCGAACGCAAGCTTGCGGAACGATATGTAGAGAGAGTTTGGAAGAAAAGAGGTCTGGATATACTCAAAACAGAAATTATATGCAATAGTGGCAAACATAACGGCGGTGTTCCACCGATTCTCCGTGAGGGTCGTTTTGTAAGAGTTTTGGGGCCACACCAATTACGATCACAACCCGGCCAGCCTACCCCTCAACGACAATTGTCACGGGCCCGTCAAGGATAGTTTCAATTTCCATATAATTTCCAAAAGACCCCATTTCCACTTTTCCACCTAAGTCTTTTATAGACTGAACAAATTGCTCGTAAATTGGGCGTGCTATTTCAGGACGTGCAGCATGAATAAAACTTGGCCTATTTCCACCTGCTGTATCGGCATACAGTGTGAATTGGGATACAAGTAAAAATTCACCATTTACATCACTGACAGACTTATTCATCTTGTCCTCCTCATCACGCATAAGACGCATTTTATAGACCTTTTCGGCCAGTTTTTTAGCATTTTCACTTGTATCTGTATCACTTACTCCTATTAAAATGAGGAGTCCCAGATCAATTGAGCCAACAATCTCACCACCAGATGAAACAGATGCTTTTTTAACACGCTGAATTACAAGTTTCATTAAAATGTATTATGTATAAAGTAGAAAGTATTATGCAAGTGCATAATATAGATATTGCTACTTTATTAAAAATGCATAATACTTAATACATAATACTTTATACATTGTCATGAAACGTCTTATTCCTTTTTTTAGTTTTATATTTTTAATTTTCAGTACTAAGGCATCTTATGCTCACGTCGGATACGTGATTGGCGAGGATGCTTTCAATTCGCGCTCGGGACTTGACTGGACATTTCTTTTGTCTGTTTTTTCCAACCCTGTATACATTTTACTCATGCTAACAACTCTTGTCCTGACAGTTGGAGGGTATTTGCTTTTACATAAAAACAAACATATTTTAAACTTCACATCCAAAATTACAAAAAAAGCAGAAAACTACTCCGAATATGTCCCGCTTATTTTGAGACTTTCTCTTGGCACAGCACTCATCGGAGCAGGAAGCATGAACGAGATGGTCTCGCCGCTCCTGCATGCAAGTCCTTTTGTTGCAACACTGCAGGTAATTCTTGGATTCTTGATGATTTTTGGACTATTCACACCAGCACTTATTATTTTTACCATCATGCTCTATGGATTTGCAGTGTCCCAAAATATATACCTTATCGGCAATATCGATCTTCTTTTTGCGTGCGTTACCCTTCTTTTGCTTGCTAATTTTCGCCCAAGTCTTGATGATCTTTTTTCACTTCCAGTGCATAGAGTATCCAAAAAAACACTCGAATACGTACCACTTCTTTTAAGACTGGGAATCGGAATTGCAATGACATTTCTTGCAGTTTATGAAAAACTTCTCAATCCTCATTCTTCAGCATTTGTTGTTCAAAAATACCACTTGGGCTCCGCTATTCCCGTGTCTGATGCAATGTGGGTATTTTCGACTGGGGCAATTGAGGTAGTTGTTGGACTTATGCTTATTTTAGGTTTTAAAACGCGCCTTGTATCAACTGTTGCATTACTGGTGCTTTCGTCAAGCTTTTTCTTTTTCAAAGAAGGGGTTGCAGCTCACGTTACACTGTTTGCAATTCTAGTTTGTATATTTATTCTGGGGCCGGGAGCAAATTCTCTGGATAATTACTTCAGTAAGAAAAAATCGTAATTTAGATTTTATAGCCCCACACCAGGAATACCAACCTTTTCTTCTTCAAAACTCTTTCCATCAGGGGTTCTGCAGACACGTGGATCTGATTCCTGAACTGGAAATCCAGCCCTTACGCACTCACCAAAAGTCATAATGACTTGTGACTTTGGGGCCTTACGCTGAGTGAACATTATCACGCCAACTATTCCAATTATAAAAAGCCCTATAAAAAGACCGACAGCGATTTGTTTCATATATCAATGATACCAAAATCATGATATCTATCAAAAAAAGGAAAATTTATCCAAATTCTACAACAGCACCTGATGCAAAAAGACCTGCCCCAAATCCTACAAGTACTGCACGCTGGCCTCTTTGGAGATTGGCACGGGAAAGCATTCTGGGAATTGTAGCAGAGGAATAATTTCCATCTTTGATGTCAACAATCACATTTTGATCTGAGAGATTTTCCTGAAGTGAACCAATTACACGAATTGATCCCTGATGAAGAAAGGTCGCCAAGTCTCTCGGATCAACTCCAGCTTCTTCAATTAAAGACCTGACAAATCGCGGGATGTTATTGGCCATATGTTTGAAAATTGCACCCCCGTTTTGGAAAATTTCAGGGGTTTTCATGGTCATGTCTGACACTTCCCGGTCCACAGGACCTGCAATTTTTGTATCATCTATCGGCATTCCGATTAGGTCATTTCTGTCAAACATTGGCAAATTTCTTGCTGCAAGAATTTTCAGATCACGTCCAAGTCTAAATTTCATACCCACCGCCCCATCTGAAAAAATCGTCTGAGAAAGTGCCGGATCACCTTCGATGCCATCCCTTAGATCATGAACGTAAGGCGAATATATTTCAGTTGATACAATTGCAATATCTGCACCATTCCATCTGTCACCTTGTTCGTGAAGCCTAACAAGCCCTTTCACAAATCCTGAGCATGCTGCATGAATATCAAGATGAGGAGTCTTATGATCAAGTCCCCACTCATTAACAATTGCTCTTGAATGACTCTGACCATTTGGAAAACTTGTCGTGGCAATTACCAAATCAGGTGAAAAATTACGACCAGTTCCTTTTCTTGTCATCTCCTCAATTGCATGAAATGCCATGTCTTGAGTTGTCTCATATGGTGCAGCAATAGACCGAGATACAACGCCAACTGTTTCAGTAATACCATCAGCAGTGAGCAGGTTGCCGCTCGGCTTCTTCACCTGCCATGAACCAATTTCATCATTTGTGAGCCTTCCTGTTGGATAGTACGTTCCGAATTGAATTTCAGGAGGTGCGAAAAGTATTTCTTTGGGACGTGATTCGGCTGTCATTGTAAGGGGGGTTGCATTAATTTGATTTTTTTACACTATCATTAAGCCTCTCTTTGGCCGAATAAATACTCTTCATACACACATAGTACATGGCGTATCTTTTGCATTTCAGTGTGATGCATAACACAATTTTCGTATTCCCCGCTACGCTTTTTTTGTGACCCGGGCAACAGAACTCTGATTTTCTAACTGATACGCTTTCCTCATGAATGAACAATTCCGAAATCAGCCGCTCAATGTGTTAATGGATCGTGAGCGCGCCAAAAAAGAATTCGAGCCAACACCACACGAAAGAATTGTCATAACAGGAATTGCACAGACCACATCACTTGGCGGTACATGGGAAACATGGGATGGAATTAATGCCGGAAAATCAGGAGCACGGGAATTTGATGTAGAAAATTATCATACAAGCATTGCCGCTCCTGCTCTTTTTAATCCGCTTAATCACTTTGACGAAAAAAGAATGGGCCGAGACATGACACCAATCAAAGCAATGGCAATTATAACTGCTAGAGAGGCAGCGCAAAATGCAGGAATAATCGGATCAAATGGAAAAATTGTCCAAGACTTGGATCGTAAAAAATTCGGCTCCTGGATCGGGTCAGGAATCGGCTCAACACAAATGCTAATTGATGTATATCGTGCAATCAATGAAGAAAAAAATGGCGTAGTCGATCGGCGAAAAAACACAAGACGCGGCATTCCACTCACAACTGGACTCCGAATTTTTCCTGAAGAAATAAATGGTGATGTTGCCCGCGAACTGGGACTCTCAGGCTGGGGAGGAAGCTCGGTTGAAGCATGTGCTACTGGACTTTCCAACATTGTTGAGGCTGTTCGTACAATACGAGATGGATATAATGACATTGCAGTGGCAGGTGGATTTGAAGATCCTCTGTCAGACTATGCAGAGGTTGGAATTGGACTTTTTGCCCCCCTTCCGGTTCTTTCCAAAAGAAATGACGACCCAGAACGCGCTTCACGTCCTTTCGATCAAGACCGTGACGGATTTGTCCTCGGGTCTGGAGGAGCAACAGTTATTGTTGAAGGACTTGACCATGCCCTAAAGCGCGGCGCTCCAATTCTTGCCGAAGTAATCGGATTTAGAAAAGCCATGGATGGATTTGACCCAATGGAGCTTGATGAGGAACGTGTTGCTCACATGATCCTATCCACCATGTGGGATGAAAAAATTAACAACTTCAATATTCCTGAGGCAATTTTTGCTCATGCAACTTCCACTCGTGCTGGTGATATTAAAGAAGCACGACTATTGAGGCGCGCGCTGACCGACATGCTCAATCAAATTCCAATAACTGCAAATAAATCCAATCTCGGGCATCTTGCGGGAGGTGCGGGATCTGTCAACACAGTTCTTGGAGTCCAGTCACTCCTTGCAGGGCGCATTCCCCATATCATCAATCTTGATAATCCCGAAAATGACGTTGAAGAAATTAAAGATCCTGATGGAAATGTCATCGACTCATTCAGAATTTCAGATCTGACGCTTGTTCGAAACCGCCCCATGCAGACCAATCATTCGACAGCACTTGTTCTGGGGTATGGATTTGGAGGACATGATGCGGCCCTGCTGCTCAGAAAGTGGAATGCGCCTCAGCTGGAAGTTGGGGCACAACGTATGGCTGCCTAACTACGTATGAATAATCTCTTGGATCTTTTTGTGGAGTTCTGGCGGAGCAGTACATACGGTAAAATAGTGTCATATTTTCTAAAAAAATAAATTTCACCCTTTTTTATAATGATATAATCCTTGTGAACCAATGAGAAAATCAGAAGACATCTTCCAACTTGAATCAAGTTCAGATATACAATCTTGGCATGATTTTTTTGATTCATTTATTTCCCAATCTCAATGCAAAAACTTACAGATATACCTGGATGAATCATTCAAGGGAAAATCAATATCTAAATATACAATTTACTATCCAGCTATATTTGATTCAAAGTCTAAAGAATTAGTTATTCGTTTTCTTGTAACAGAAATTAATAATATAGTTGCACTCTTGGGAACATCGCAAATTGGCCTGAATGGAGAACTTGCAGAAGAAGTTAAGAAAAAAATGGAAGATGAATTTGGCTATCTTCTGGAATTAATTAACGACTTCTTTGGTAACAACTCGCCAATTGCAACCAAACCAATCACAAAACCCTCGCATGCGTCCACTCTAACCCTAAGTATCCCTGCAGTAACCAAACCTCGCCTTGGCATAGACATTGGCGGAACATCTATCAATATTGCACTTGTTGACGATCATAAAATCATCCAGACCATAGAATTTCCTAGTATAAAAAGTGAGGAAACATTCTCACAATTTCTTGAGAGGCTCAATTCCACAATCATTGCAACGAAATGGAAAAAGAAGTTTTATGGAATTGGAATCGCGTGGTTCGGAGATGTAGCGAATGACAATGCACTGTTAAATGCAGACATTCTGCAGAAAAGATTCGAAGAAAAGGATTTAATTAACAGATTTCCAAAAACCATTTCCCAAAAACACAATGTTCCGGTTTTTATTTGGGGAGACATAGAAGTACTTGGTTATTACTATGCCAAAAAAATGAATTTGAAAAATACATGGATTCTCAGAATTGGAACAAGCATTGGAGGTGCCTACATTGACAATAACTACCGGTTCGACCCAGGACTTCATCAGGTAGGTCGGGTAATTACACATATGGAAAGGGGGGCATTCCGCCATACCTCAACTAAAATTCCAGGAATGTCGCAACAATACGTAACAAGCCATACACTCAGAAGGCTTTTGGATCAAGCGTCTTTTGAATATCAAACTTTTGGTGGTCCAGGTGAAAAATTACAAAGTATGTTATCTTCCAAAACCGAAGAAAAAGTTGCCAAAAAAATTATTCAGGAATTTGCAGAAGAGCTGGCGATACTTATTACTGAACTTTCAAAACATACCCTTACATCTTCGATCATACTAAGTGGATCTCCAATTACTGGTATGCTCGGTGAGGAAACTTTAACATCTTTAAACTTTGAATTGAAGAAACGGAGACTTGAAATAAATACTGTAAAAGACATGCTTCCTGCTAAATACGCCGGGTCATTTGCTGCTGCGGAGCTACTCGCTTTTTCTTGATTTTATAAGCTTTTCTGCAAGTAATACTGCTGCAACAGTTGCCGCATCTGTAATTTCTTCTTTTTTTATCATTTCATTAAATTCTGCAAACTCTACTTTTTTTACTTGTATATTTTCTGTGATATCAGGATGGGCAACTCCTTCTGTTACATCTTGTGCTAGGAATAGATGTACAACATCATTTGTTGAACCATTCAGGGTATGAATAACTCCAAGCTTGTACCATGTTTTAGCAGAAAGTCCTGTCTCTTCGCTGAGTTCTTTTTTTGCTATTTCAATTGGAGATTCGTTATGGTCAAAATTAGTGAATGCCCCCTGAGGAATTTCCCATGAATACAAATCGATTGGGTATCGATACTGACCAACAAGATATATATTCTCATCTGAGGTCAGAGCAACAACAGCCACTCCTCCTTTTAATTCAACAACACTATACTCACTCTCAAGGCCATTTGGACGTCTAACATTATCTACTCGTAATCTAATCCAGGGGTCTTTATACACACTTTTGGAGTTAACAATTTCCCATTTTTCTTTTTGATCTTTCATAAGAATATTAGGTAAGCTTTTTAAAATTTACTCTTCTTCAACGATTAAATCCAAAAATATTTTTCTTCCTGTGGCAACTTCAAGTTCTTTTCTTGCCATTCCTCCAATTTCTTTTATTCTTCTGCCCCCCAGTCCTATTACCATTTTTTTGTACCTGGCCAAAGTTATGATTCGAGCCCTGATATATGTTGTTTTATTCCCGGGGCGCTCAGTCACCTCATCAACAACAACTTTTGTGTGGTATGGAATTTCTCTTCGAAGTCTTAAATAAATTTTTTCTCTGATTATTTCTTCCAAAAATGTATTGGCATCCATATTTATTGCAGGAGTTGGCATGTCTTCACGCAGTACTTCAGGATTTCCTTCCTTTAGAACTCCTTTTATGGCATCGAGCAGATAATTTAAGTTATTATGTTTAAGAGCAGACACTTCAAAAACTTGATCAAATTCTTCCTCCATAAATTTGTATTGAGCTTTATATGACGGTTCTTTTATATCCACCTTATTTATGACTAGAAATTTAGGAAGTGTAACTTTTCGCATCACCCCAAGGACACGATTTTCTTCCATCCCCTTTTGACGAGTTGGATCAATAACATAAAGGACACAGTCAATTCTTTCGTTATGAAGTACGTCTTCTGCTGCCATGTTGATCCCCTTTTTTGCCTTATCAGCTTTGGCAAAGATTCCTGGAGTATCTACGAAAATAATCTGTGAATCCTCATCCTGATACACAGCATACAGTGGAAATTGGGTAGTCTGTGGCTTGGGGGATGTTATTGCCACCTTTGTACCGATCAAATTATTGACCAGCGTGGATTTTCCTGTGTTGGGTCTTCCGACCAATGCTACTGTTCCGACTTTCATATCTATAGTTTAAACTGCTTGCTCTGAGAAGCGAAGCGACGAACGGGTTCCAACTTTCATGTATTAATTAATAACTAAAACTAAAAGGCATGATCTTTTCTTGAATATATCAGATACCATCTTAGTAAAAGAATTATAATGTATTATAGGATTATTAGCAAGCCTATTTTGGCTTCAATAAATAGCTGAAGGACTTCCACCGTCGGGTTTGCGCGAATTGAACCAGGACATATCTCCCCCTTCATCCTCAATTTGAGCAGGATTAAAAAGTCTGATCTTAAGACCTACATTTGCAATTCCCCGAATCTCTTCTTCACCAGCAGAAGATGAAAGACTCAACATTTTTTCACTTAATTCCTCAAACGTAGGAGCACTGAAATTGAATGACGGAATAATGACAGCGCCAAGCCTATTACCATTTTGATCTATAAAACCTGTGTGATCTTGAACTCTGTAGAATTCAAAACCATACCCAAGGCTGGCATCGCGTGTTGTTTCAGGTGTCCAGACCCGTTTACTTACAATTTCAGGATCGTCAAAAAAATCTCTCTTATACCAAAATCCATCTTTCCGAAATCCTCCAATCATACCCTCTTCAAAAAAACAGCTGGCATTTCTTCCTGCGGCTATTTGTAACGTAGGCATGCCTTGCGCAAGTATTCTAGAGAGTCTCATTGCTCCATCAGGATTCTCTTGACCGATTCTATTGTTAATAATCTGAAGAGTTAAAGGATCCATCTCGGGCTCTATACGCACCATGGTGAGCTGCTCTCCCTCTCTATCAGAATCAAACCTTTCAATTGAAACTCTACCTTGAGGCAGCACATATTGCTGTGCAACCACCTCAGAAGGCTGGAACATGCCCTCAGGACCCTGAGTGACCCGAAACATATTACTACCCTGTGACAATGAGAATTTACCTTGCTCGAACATTTGAAATAAGAACTGTACGGGGCAAAATGCTGCCCTAATTTTTCACCCGAAGAAATTATTATATAGAACAAGAAAATATCATGCAAATCATTTGCTATAGTCAGTTTGTACAATTATAATATCTCTAGCTTCTAATATAAAGCTTGCCCTGCTTGTCCCAAACGAAGCGAGGGAATGATGAAGCGACAATTTAAATGTTTCAAACCATAAGGGTTTACCCTGAGGAATGAAGCGACGAAGGGGTGTGATGAAACTGGCCCAGCCGTTCGCGAACAGCTGGGTGGATATCAATAGATATGTATTATGTTTATCTATTAAGAGATGATGAAAATAAATTATACATCGGCTATACGAATGATCTAAGAAGAAGAATTGATGAACACAATCTAGGAAAGACATATACGACAAGAAGAATGACTGAGCCTAAATTGGTGTATTATGAAGCATATAATAATAAAGATGCGGCAGTTACGAGAGAGAAAAAACTAAAACAGTTTGGTTCTTCCTATAAAGGTTTAATCAAAAGACTGGGAATATTTTAGGGGTGTGATGAAATGGTATCATAGCGGTCTCCAAAACCGTTTTTCAGAGTTCAAATCTCTGCGCCCCTGCACCAAATTTAGCCTTAAAACCTACACAGCCCCAAGGTAACTACTTGATATAATGTATTTATGATAAAAATACCCTTTTATGAAACTTCTAATTTCGTCCTTTCGAATTTCTCAGCACACTCAATTATTTATAAAGGAATAAGATTTCCAACTGTTGAGCATGCATACCAATGGGCTAAATTTGACAGCGAAAAAATAAAAGGAGTTATTAAAAATGCCGAGAGCCCAATGAATGCATTCGAATTGGGCAAGTTTTACAAATCAGAGCGCAAACAAAATTGGGACGAGTTAAAAGTGGAAGTGCTTTACGAGATTATTAAAGAAAAAGTAATTCAACATGAGGAAGTAAGGAATGCACTGCTTGCAACAAGTGATGAAGAAATAGTTGAGGATTGCCCAAATGATGATTTTTGGGGAAATGGATCTAGCGGAAAAGGACAAAATCAAATCGGTAAAATCTTAATGAGAATTAGAGAAGAAATTAATTGTCAGAAGTAAACCCGATTTGTACAATTCTTCCAACATATTCTCATATTTCCCCACAAATTCGCCTAACCTCGTAGTCTGGTTTAAAAAGCATAAAAAATCGGCTTCAGAATCTTCGCGTGGAAGAATATATCGCACATATCTTTTGAGACTTTCAAACAGAAAGGTATAATAGATATATGAAGGACCAAAAAAAACACTGGAATAGCAATCACTCTCTGCGCCTTAATTTATCCACAGGCACCAGCTCCTTTGCAAAAAGGGTTCTAAGAATAATTCCCAATAACTCGAAGATTTTGGAACTAGGATGCGGAGTAGGAATGGATGCTGCTGCATTTGCTAGTGCAGGACATTCAGTTCTTGCAACCGATTTTTCAGACGTAGCAATTGCTAATAATAAATTAAACTATTCGAGTGTCACAAACCTCAATTTTGAAACTTTGGATATCCAAAATCTCACGCATTTTTTCGAAGGTGAATTTGACATGGTATACGCAAGGCTTTCATTGCATTACTTTTCTAACCTTGCAACACGGCAAATTTTTTCCGAGATTCATAGAATAATTCGCCCTGATGGATATTTTTGTTTTGTATGTAAGTCAACTAGGGATCCATTGTATGGAAAAGGAATGAAGCTCGAAGAAAACATGTATCAAGACACTGATCACGTACGACATTTTTTTGATAAAAAATATACTGAGTCATTGTTAAAAAATATATTTACCATTGAGAAATTCCTCGAAGGAGAAGAGGAATTTTATGGAAAAAAATCAACTTTCATTTCTGTTGTCGCTCGAGTTAAAAAATAACGCACGTACACCTCTGATATAATCAATCAATATGGAAATTATTATTGTAATACTGCTAATAATCATCAATGGCATCTTTGCTATGGCAGAAATTGCAATAATATCTGCCAAAAAATCAAGACTACAACAGCTGGCAAATGAGGGGAATTCCCGAGCACAAGCAGCACTTGATATCTCAAAGTCCCCGATCAGATTTCTCTCAACTGTTCAGATTGGGATAACACTTGTTGGAATTTTTGCAGGCGTTTTTGGAGGAGCAACAATTGCAGAGGATTTAGCAAAATATATCAACACAATTCCCCTTCTTGCTCCGTACGCTCAATTTCTTGCGCTAACAATTGTAGTGTCCAGCATAACCTATCTTTCTCTTGTTGTTGGAGAGCTCGTTCCGAAAAGAATCGCACTCTCAAGTCCGGAAAAAATTGCGGTTTTTATGGCACGGCCAATGAATAAAGTTTCAATGTTTACAAGCCCCGTTGTCTGGCTCTTAAGCACTTCTACAGATACGATACTTAGAATAATTGGCATAAAGGACCGCATAACTCCTGCAATAACAGATGAGGAAATTAAAATGCTTCTGCGTGAAGGAACCCAAACAGGTGCTTTTGAATTGGCTGAAAAAGACATAGTCGAACGCACCATGCGCCTCAGCGACAAAAAGGTAAATTCACTTATGACACCTCGTAAAGAAATTGTCTGGCTTGATATCGATAGCCCATTTAAAGTAATTAGGAATAAAATAACTAAAAAACCACACGCTCACTTTCCCGTGTGCCGTGATAGTCTTGATAAGGTGGTTGGTGTTATCAGAACTGAAAATGTATTAGTCGATTTTCTTGCAGAGGAAAAAATCAATCTTAAAAAATTACTCCTCAAGCCTCTTTTTATTCCGGAAAGTATGGACGGATTAAAAGTCCTGGAACTCTTTAAAAAATCAGGAATTCACATGGCGCTTGTTGCTGATGAATACGGAAATACACAGGGACTTATCTCACTTGCCGACATCCTTGAAGAAATAGTCGGAGACATTCCAACGATAAATGAACTTGATGAGGAAGAAATTATAAAAAGGGACAATGGCACATTCCTTGTTGATGGACTTGTCTCAGTCGAGGAATTGAAAGAACATTTTAGTATAAAAAAACTTCCTGGAGAGAAAACAGGTGAATATCATACAGTAGGCGGTTTTGTTACAAATAAAATTGGGAGAATACCAGTCACAGGAGATAATTTTGAGATAGGAAACTTTACATTTGAAGTAATGGACATGGATGGTAACAGAGTGGATAAAATACTTATCATTCCCATCCCCAAAAAAGAAGAGTAATTTTTAACACACTATTATTATGTATAACCACGCATCTCCTGACTATAAATGTCCAATATGTATTGCAATAAATGGATTTGAAAATGAAGATACTCTTATCCGCCAAGGCGATATTGTCTATAAAGACGAACTCGTAACTGCTTTTATTTCTTCATTTTTTATAGGTAACAATTCGGGCCATGTAATTATTGTTCCAAATACTCACTTTGAAAATATTTATACTCTTCCCTCTTTGTATTCTGCGCGCATTGCAGAGGTTGCACATAAGATGGCAGTTGCCATTAAGGGTGCCTATTCAGCAGATGGAATAACAACGCTGCAAAATAACGAACCCGCAGGAGGCCAACACGCATTTCATTATCACTTTCATATATTCCCCAGATACGAAGGAGACGAGCTTCATAAAAATATGATGGATAAGAAATCAACAACTCAAGAAGAACGCAAACCCTTCGCAGAAAAAATAAAATCCCAATTATAGAATTGCCAAACTCATTTTAAAAAATAGCGCTGTTATAATAGTTGTATGAATAGCATCTCAACCCCCCTTGTGCCCGAACTTAGCATCACTGACTTTAAAAAAAGTCTTGATTTTTATACCAGAATTTTAGGATTCTCAATCGAATACCAAAGGGAAGATGAGGGATTTGCATACTTGAGCCTTGGAGCCGCACAAATTATGATCGATCAAATCGGAAAAGGCAGAACCTGGCAAACAGGAGAAATGAAGTATCCTCTCGGACAAGGAGTAAATTTTCAAATACGCGTTGATAGTATTGATGAAATAATTTCAAGTCTTGAGAAAGAAAATATCCAGCTTTTTCTTGATGTAGAAGAAAAATGGTACAGAAAAAATGACAGAGAAGTCGGCAACAGGCAATTTCTCGTACAAGATCCGGATGGCTATCTCCTCAGATTTTTTGAAGACCTCGGAGAAAAACCTCTCTCATAACCTCTGATATACTTTCTATAGATGCAAGAATTTAAAACCATTATTGGTATCGTTGCAATTATTCTCACATTCATTGGATACGTTCCATATTTAAGAGACGTAATTAAAGGCAAAACAATTCCTCATGTATACAGTTGGTTTTTGTGGGGATTTGTGACTCTCATTGCCTTTGCGATACAAGTAAGCACTGGTGGCGGAATTGGTGCTTTTGTAACGCTCACTGCAGCTGTGATGTGTGTTGTGGTATTTACGCTGGGGATCAAAAATAAGGCCAAACGCCAAATTACCAAAATTGATACATTATTTTTTATTCTTGCACTTATTGCATTAGGTTTTTGGCTCATCGCAAGGCAGCCTGTGATTTCTGCAATACTTGCAACCGGAATTGATCTCTTGGGATTTGCACCGACTGTCAGAAAGTCCTGGAACAAGCCCCACTCTGAAACATTATCATTTTATTTCCTTAATACCATTCGTTTTGGGCTTGCTGTTATCTCACTTCAAACCTATTCCATTACGACTGCACTGTATCCAGTTGTATGGATTTTTGGAAATGGTATTTTTGCACTGATTCTCTTAGTCCGAAGGCAGCAAATTAGAAAAACTCGTAAAGCTGTTTGATATAATCTACCCCATGGGAAAACTATTTATTGTTCGTCACGGACAAGATGAAGACAACGCCAATGGAATCTTAAATGGAAGAAGAAATCAGCCGCTAACTGCTCTTGGTAGAGAACAAGCAAAAACAGTTGCCGAAAAATTACATTCTTATAAAATCGACATTATTTATAGCTCACCTTTGAAAAGAGCCTTTGAAACAGCACAGATCATTGGCGCAAAACTTAAAATGAATGATATTCTTATTCACGAACATTTAATTGAACGTGAATTCGGCATTTTATCGGGCAAACCAATTTTGGATATCCCGCTTTTTGCAAAAAAAATACTTAAGACTGACCGTGTAAATTATTTTCTGGAAGCACAAGGTGCCGAAAAATTTCCAGATCTGTATAAAAGAGCACAAAAAATTCTCTATGAAATTAAAGAAAAACATATCAATGAAAATGTCTTAGTAGTGGCCCATGGGGACATCGGTAAAATGATGCGCGCCGTACATCACAAATGGACATGGGAGGAAGGACTTAAAAAACCATATTTTGAAAATACAGGAATTTTAGAATTGAACGAGTCACAGGACAAAATTCAGTAGCGTACTGCTTGTATAGTTGGTTTTTAGAAAGTTAAATCAATTCTTCTAATCTTCCTTCGCCTGCTCATGCTTTACAAAATCTTCCTCCATCCAAAAAGGCATTTGGTTAATATTGCCCTTTTTTGACGTACGTGTCCTTGGTTGTTTTTCAACAAATCCCACTTCTTGCGCAAACCACCACTTCATTCCCGTTAGAATTCCCACAACATTCTGGCATGGTTTGCATAAGAGTTTTAAATATTCAGGATTACTTCCTTGTGTATAGTCCGTGTGGTGAATGTCAAATGGCCTATCAGTTACGTCAATATTACATGCCTCACATGAATGTTCACGCTCTTCAAAAAGCTGCACACGCAATCGTGGACTGATTGGTTCGGTATTTTTATTTCTTACACCCACTGGTACCAGCGCAAGATACGTATCCAAATAAGCCATTACCAAAGAATGCTCATGAGGCGTATCCTGCTCAGCAAGCAAGGTGTATGGCAAAAATGTCATATCTCTCTGACGAAATTCTCCTCCCATACCCATTCCTCTTGTATCTTCCTGACTCATAGTTTTGGAATTATACTATATTGGCAGAATTTTCTGAAAAACTTTTGTTTTACTTATCCTTTTCTTACACAATTTTCAAAAAGTTAAGATACTATAGTCATCAATGTCAACAGATTTGAAAATCTATGGAGCTATTGGATTAGGTGTCATTCTTGTTACTGCAGCTGTTTTTATTCTTGAGAAAAATGTCTCAATTATAAAAGCTCCAACGGACACTTCTGTTCCACCGATTGAAAACACCCCAATAACTCCGATTGTCATGAATGAGCGTGAAATAGCACTCAAAGAAGGTGGAACTGAATATACTGATCCAACCAGCACATACACTTTTCTTTACCCATCAGACTATAAAGTATCGAGCGAGAATGAAGGACAATACACTCGTCTTTTGAAAATTGGTGCAACACAAAAAGGGCAAACAGAAATATATGATGGAGTGCTCATGGTCTTTGAAATAGTCCAATTAAAAGATACTCAAAATCTTGAACAATACGTTGACGATAGAATTGCTGATGCAATAAAAGATGGAACAGTCTCAATTGTTGAGCCTAAAACAGAGATACAAGTCGGTAATTACTCGGGATTTGAATACACAGCAAATGGACTAGGCGAACATAGGGCTATCGTACTCCAGAGGAATAAAACATCAAAGAATGCGTTGATAATCACTATGCTGGTTGCAGACCCAAAAAATGTAGGGTTCAAACAAGAGGTAGATGCAATTCTTTCTACAATACAGATACTTAAATAATAATACCTCACCTGTACTCAGAATAAAAAACTCTTTCCCAATTCTCACACTCCTCTCATAACCTCCGCACTTGCCACAATCATAATGAAGAAAGATAATTATAAAATTACCTAAAAATACTATGGAAGAAATCGAAACAAAAGAAGAAATAACCACGATTCAAGAAGATTCACCTCGACGTATCGTAAAAAAAACATCAGCCATTATTCCACCGGTTCAAACTGAACATCCACAAAAAGTTTTTGAAAAAAAGAAAAAAATATTTAGATCTCATCAAATAATTTGGTACATATTAATTTTTATAGAGGTGTTAATTTTCTTTCGTGCAATCTTTAAAATGATTGGCGCCAACTCTTCAAGCGGATTTGTCTCGCTAATATATGGTATTACTGATATCTTAACCCTACCGTTCAAAGGAATAGTCGGCTCTACAATAAGCGGAACTTATGTATTTGAATGGTACTTAATTTTTGCAGCAATCGTATATATGCTTATAGCTGCCGCAATTACGTATCTTATTCAATTTATAAAACCTGTAACCCCACATGAAGTAGAATTACAAGTTGATTAATGTGTTGGATAAATTCTTGTAATTCATAATTGCTTCTGTTTTAATCTTAAGTATGGAAGGACAAGTCTCACCCGCACCCCAATCCCCAACTGTTCAAACTTCTACACCGAAGAATAAAAAAGATCCTTTTTCACTTTTCGGAAAAATAATTGCCATAGTTCTTGTTGCTGTAATTCTCATCGGAGGAGGAATTGTAATCGGCAAAAAATTGAATAAACCCCAAGATACAGCTGCAAAAACTCAATCCGATGAAATGATTGCAAAAGAAGAAA
>CAZFJW010000014.1:0-21821 GCA_964519355.1 uncultured Gammaproteobacteria bacterium
TGACTTCCTGCTTCGATAGATCTCATATAACTTTATTATAAGATGAATCGAATTATATACTTTTTTAGATGAATGTCAAGAGGTATTTACAAAAAATCCATACCATCTGCTCCCTCAACCCATTTAACAGGTATGAAGTTTTTTGTACTTATCTCTTTTATGGCTAGATATAAATAATACTTTTGACTTGTGTATGGCGTCAGTTCCTGTGGATCTCCAGAGATCGTTCCTAAAAGATCGTGCTTTTTAATCTCAGCACTATCTTTTTGACTACTAGAAGCCCTTTTGCCGACAAATATGTATGTTATTTCAAAAGTTCCATCAGCACTTTCCTCTACGACTGAAACAACTCCGTCTTTTTGTTCTGATCGTGTTATTTTCCCGTCAATTATTGCCTGAATCTGACTTTGTTGATCAATTTCTGCCAGAGCAGAACCCTTAAATTGATTATCACTTCTATCATAAACTTGCTTCAAGTGTGGACAAGCATGAGCGTTTGGACACGCAAATAAATACTCCGTAACGTCATTGGGGACGTTCGCCTTGTTATTTTTTCCTCCATTTTGACCATTTATAGATAAATTATCCGCAACTACAGCTCTATGTGGTAAAAAGCCAAAAATCTTAGGGAATTTTTGTGAAAGAGGAAACACTGAGAAGTAATTGAGCACAAGAGTACCTATTATTCCCACCACAACAACTATCAAAAACTCAAGTCCAATAATATCTGCCATTTTATTTGCAGCCTTATTGGTTTGGTTCTTAATTTGGGAAACTTGCTGAGTTGGAACATTCACCATATTCTACTCTAATAATAATGAATGTGATTTGTAGATGTCAAATGAAGAGTTTGTTCCCACAATTTCGGGCCTTGACCCATTTTCCCGGGAGACTATGTCTCCGAGTATCGTGGGCGCTGATACGTTTCACTTCTCTGTTCGGAATGGGAAGAGGTGGGACCATATCGCTCCGAAGACCCAAAATCCTGGGAACAAACTACTTTGATTGTAACAAGCTCGATATTCAGTATCTAGAGTATAGATACCTAGTTTCTAGCTACTGAATTTCAGCTTCACTAGAATCTGTGCTATTTGACCGATTAGTACTGCTTGGCTCAATCCCTTGCGGGACTTACACCTGCAGCCTATCAACCTGATGGTCTCTCAGGGGTCTAAAAAGAGATATTATCTTGAGGTGGGCTTCCCACTTAGATGCTTTCAGCGGTTATCCCGTGGAAATATAGCTACCCAGCGTTGCCCGTAAAGGAACAGCTGGCACACCAGGGATTTCCTCATCCCAGTCCTCTCGTACTAAGGACGACTCCTCTCAAATCTCACCGGTTGTCCTGGATAGAGTCCGAGCTGTCTCACGACGCTCTTAACCCAGCTCGCGTACCCTTTTAACTGGCGAACAGCCAGACGCTTGGGAGCTTCTCCACCCCCGCGCTAGGATGAGCCGACATCGCTCTATCACTTCGCTTTTCGTTTTGAAACGAAAAATTGTGAATTTTCCCTTGTTACCAAGGGCGTTGACTATACCTTCATCCCGATGTGGATCGGGAGCTAGCCGTATTATAAGAAGCATAAATTTTTTGATCAAAATCAAAAGAACTTCCTATCGATCCGATAATAATCGGATACAGTCGATACAAGGCTCGATATAAAATATCGAACTCTCTCGGTATTGACCTTTTCATGTTCAATAAAAAGGTGTCCACCGATTTGGACTAGTATTTTTCTTACCAAAAAGACCTCTATAATCTCCTCTGGAATCAGGCTAAGGCATTACTGCCTTGGCGCCCCAATGTTTAGTTAAGGTGCCAAACCGCATCGTCGCTGTGGACGCTTGGATGCGATCAGCCTGTTATCCCCGGGGTAGCTTTTATCCGTTAAGCTGCAACCTGACCACTGAGGTATGCAGGATCACTAAAACCGACTTTCGTCTCTGCTCGACTCGTTTGTCTTGCAGTCAAGCTGGCTTTTGCTTTTGCACATTCAGCGCGATTTCCGTCCGCGCTAAGCCAACCTTTGTACAACTCCGTTGCAATTTAGGAGTCAACCTCCCCAGTTAAACTACCCACCAGGCACTGTCTCCCAGCCGAATTTTTATGCGGCAATGGGGTTATTCTCACTCATTCTAAAGAGAGGTATTCCACTGACGATCTTGCGATCTCCCTCCTATTCTCGACAGTTAAAATAAGCTTGAAAATACCAAGCTATAGTAAAGCTCCCGGGGTCTTTTTGTCCTAGGACAACTAGGCCGCGTCTTCACAGCCATCTCAATTTCGCCGGGTATGTGTTCAAGACAGTTGTTCAGTCATTCTACCATTCGTGCGGGTCGGAACTCACCCGACAAGGAACTTCGCTCAATTATGTTAATCGTAGACTTCCTATCTACTGTCTTGCAGTCGCCTGCAAGTTCGGACTATCTCTTCCCCGATTTAATTCGGAGTTTGACATATAGTCTCTGAGGATTGTCCCGCTATGCGGGACTCTTTCCTGCTGATTGACTCCACCGAGCAGATTATTACCCTTGCGGGTACTGTCGGATACTGAGTTTTTCCAGCATATAGTCAAATTTCTAAAACAAACCACTTCTAAGGCGATGAAATTCACCATAGAACAGTTATAGTTACTGCTGCCGTTCACCGGAGCTTAAATAATAGACTTCCCCCGATTGAATCGGGGTTCATCCACCATTCTTGACTTACCGGCACTGGGCAGGTGTCAGCCCCTATACGTTACCTTTCGGTTTTGCAGGGACCTATGTTTTAGATAAACAGTTGCTAAACAATCTTTCGCTGCGGCCCCGACGTTATGTCGGGGCAAGGCATCTCCCATAGGTTACGCCTAGCTTTTTTGCCTAGTTCCTTGAACACACGTCTCCCGATCGCCTTAGTCTACTCGACCTGCCCACCTGTGTCGGTAATGCGGTACGGCAGAACTTGATACTTCCTACGAATCTTTTCTTGGATCCTGAAACGTATATCCTTGTCCTACTTGATTGCTCTTTCTGACTTGCATTCGCCACTCGATTTGACTGAAGCGGATTTTCCAACTCCAATTATCTATTGGCTTAGACCCCTTGCGGGGCGATATTTTTCCAAGACCGTCCATCCTTAGGTAATAACGCATCAAACCCTGTAGTCGAATTTTAACGACTCGTCCATCCGGCTACCCCGCGCTTTTCGACGGGCCACCGTTAGGTGCCGACTAACCCTTCGCTGACTTACATTGCGAAGGAAACCTTGGGCTTTCGGCGTGCACCGTTCTCAGGTGCAATACGCTACTCATGCCAGCATTCTCACTTCTACGCGCTCCACCAGTGCTTACGCACCAACTTCACCGCCCGTAAAATGCTCCCCTACCAAAGCCAGCCGTTGAACCTCGGCAATAAGTTGTGTTTTTTAGACACCACACTTACTGCAAAAGTTCAACGACCGACATTCTCCGTCGTCGGTAATATGCTTAATCCTCGTTCATTTTCGGCGCCAATTTCCAAAGATCGACTAGCGAGCTGTTACGCTTTCTTTAAAGGATGGCTGCTTCTAAGCCAACCTCCTAGCTGTCTGAGGAAACTGACTTCCTTAACAACTTAGCATATATTTAGAGACCTTAGACGGGAGTCTGGGCTGTTTCCCTTTTGAACCACGAGCTTAGCCCCGCAGTTCTGACTCCTTGTCTTTCTTCTGATGGTATTCGGAGTTTGATAGATGTAAAGATATTACTACCCCAACATCATTCAGTGCTCTACCCCCACCAGCTACAAACAAAGGCTATACCTAGATATATTTCGGGGAGAACAAGCTATCTCCAAGTTCGTTAGGTATTTTACCTCTAACCACAACTCATCCCAACCTATTGCTACAGATACGGGTTCGGTCCTCTTGTACCCTTTCGGATACATTCAACCTGGTCATGGTTAGCTCACCTGGTTTCGTGTCTTTTTCGTACTCCTAAATCGCCCAGTTAGGGCTCGCTTTCACTACGCCTGCGCACGACATTCGTGCTTAGACTCGGAGTAAGAAAAAACTCACTGGCTCATTCTTCAATAGGCACGACGTCATCCCGATAAATCGAGACTTCGTCTGCTTGTTAGTTAATAGTTTCAGGTACTATTTCATCGCCCTCCCGGGCTGCTTTTCACCTTTCCCTCACGGTACTAGTTCACTATCGGTAGGTATTGATATTTAGTCTTGGAGCGTGGTCGCCCCTGATTCCCACAAGGTTTAATCGTGCCTCATGGTACTTAGGATCAGAACAAGAAGTGAGATATATTTAACGTACGGGACTTTCACCTTCTGTGGTGGCGCACTTCCATCGCCTTCTGCTATATTCTCATTTGTAACTTCTTCTGCTTACGCATGCCTGTCCTGCAACCCCGCTTGAAAATCCGTATGCGGAATTCAAATGACTCACTTTTTTCTTTCAAAAATTACACACTGGTAGTTCGTTAACGAAAACAAACTGTGCGTAGTTTCAACTGAAAGGAAAAGTAAGAACTCGAACCCCGCATACGAATTTCCATGCGGTTTAGACTGTTCCCTTTTCACTCGCCGCTACTGGGGGAATCTCTGTGATTTCTTTTCCTCGGGTTACTTAGATGTTTCAGTTCACCCGGTGCCCTGCTGCCAGCTAATATGACCTCTGTAAACAGAAACCAACTTGACTGGAAGCTATCCCGAAATTTCTTCGGGATGAATTACCTCATTCGGATATCGCCGGATCAAAATGTCATAGACCATTCCCCGGCGCGTTTCGCAAGTCTTGAAGCGTCCTTCATCGGTCAATACCTCCAAGGCATCCACTATTAACGTTGTTGTGTATAGCACAGATTCTAAAGAACCTGTCTATTCGACGCTTGTTACAATCAATTATTAACGTACAATCTCGTCGTTTTAAGAGAAAATGCCCCCGCTTCAGCGGGGGACTTTTCCCCAAAAACGATTCCCGTTTTTATTTCTGTGGACCCTAGGAGATTTCCTTCGGTCCCTCTCAGGACCTTACTTCTCATCTCCCTTCCGCATTTCGGTTAGCTTGACTTGCACTGAGCAAGCGCAGCGCGCCGAAGTGTGGACCCTAGGAGATTCGAACTCCTGACCTCATCATTGCAAATGATGCGCTCTACCAGCTAAGCTAAGGGCCCGTTTTCGCTCAATGTGCTCTCTTGTCATGCAAGGATGAGCAGCAAATGACCCAATATATTTCTCAAAACACCAGCTGTGGCGAGCACGGTCCAGAAAATAAAGTTGTTAAACCCGTAGGGAAGAAAACAAAAGAATTTGCGCGTGGTAAAAAGCCCTTAATTACTAAGCTTTTTAGGTTCTTGTTGATTTTAGACGCATAAAGTTCGGTTCGTTTCCTCCTGAAAGGTAAAAAGTATTGTACCCGATCTGAGAATGTGTGTCAAGCGTGATAATTCGAGCTTGACAGTAATTCTTAGTATCAATGCTATAATGATTGTTTGTTATGAAAAAAGACCAAAAACCCAAACAATCAACTCTTGAGAAGATTTCACTGGCTGCAACAGCCTGGATGGGAACAACTCAATCTTTAATAGTTCATACAATCCTTTTTGGGGCAATTTTCTTTTTATATCTTTTCGGTGTAAGTTTCGATCAAATTCTTTTAGTTCTAACTACTGCAGTTTCTCTTGAGGCTATTTATCTTTCACTATTTATTCAAATGACAGTTAATAGGACCACCAAAAGTCTTGAAAACGTTCAGGAAGATGTTGAAGGGATTCAGGAAGACGTTGAGGATATTCAGGAAGATTTTGAAGATATTCAGGAAGACGTTGAGGGACTTGAAGAAAATGTTGAGGAGATTTCTCAAGGATTTGATAAGATTTCGGATCAAAGAACAATCAAACCGAGCACATCAAATGGTCAGAATTCGTCTCTTAAAACTATTGAAAATCAACTTTCTTTGATTTCAAAAGAATTGGGCTCCCTACGATCTGATCTTGACTTAGTAAAAAACGGAAAAGAGCGATCTTCATGGCTAAACAAGCTCAATCCGAGGAAAAAATAGCTGTTTATTTCTTACCCTCAAGCCACCACTGAACTTCAAGCGCTGCCATACAGCCAAACCCTGCAGCAGTTATGCCCTGACGATACTTATCGTCCTGAACGTCTCCAGACACAAAAACACCCTCAATATTAGTCATAACTCTTTTTTGAGCTTCAACATAGCCTTTATCAGTCAATGTAATTCCCTTAAATACTGAAGAATTAGGCACGTGTCCAATCGCAACAAATATCCCGTCATATGCCTCTTCTGTTATTTCTTTTGTAACTGTATTTTGAATTTTTACCCGTTCTACTTTGTTCTCCCCAATGACTTCAGTTATTTGTGAGTTCAAAAGTATTTTTATTTTTGGATTACTTTTTACTCTATCCTGCATAATTTGGGAGGCTCGAAAACTGTCTCTTCTATGCATTAAGGTAACATCAGCAAAGTTTGTTAGAAAATTCGCTTCTTCCATAGCACTATCTCCGCCGCCCACAACAATTACCTTCTTATTTCTAAAAAATGCGCCATCACATGTTGCACAATATGATATCCCGCGTCCTGTTAGCTCCTTTTCACCAGGCACCCCAAGAGTTTTTGAATTTTCCCCTGTTGCGATAAGAATCGATTTACCAGAATAACTTTTTCCATCTGCCGTGACTGAAAAGGGTGACTTAGCATTGGTAAAATCGACAGGATCCAGATCTGCATCAACAAAGGTAACTCCAAATCGCTCAGCTTGACGTCTCATATTCATCATAAGTTCTGGTCCTTGTATGCCCTCTGCAAATCCAGGAAAATTTTCCACATCGGTTGTAAGCATTAATTGTCCTCCCCAGGTTTTACCTGCAATAACAAGTGTTCGAAGTGAAGCACGGGATGTATAAATCGAGGCTGTAAGACCCGCAGGTCCAGATCCAACAATGATGACGTCGAATTGATTTTCCATATTAAAATTGTGAAAAACTAAAACTGATATTGCTCTGTCTTGGTAGAGGGAATTGTATCATTGATAGCCAACTATAAAGCTCCATCAATAGCATTCTTGTATGTATCTTTACTTTGAACACCAACGAGTGTTTTGGAGGGAGCTCCATTTTTAAAAACCATTACAGATGGAATAGACATCACTCCGTACTGAGATGCAATCTGGTTGTTCTCATCTACATTTACCTTGCCAACTTTTACCTTTCCTTCGTACTCTTTTGCCAATTCATCAATAACGGGCGAAACCATGCGGCATGGCTGGCACCAAGCGGCCCAAAAATCAATAACAACAGGAAGGTCTGATTTTAATACTTCTTGTTCAAATGAGGAGTCTGTTACTGTGAGTGCTGACATAACGTGGGACTCAGTATACCGCGCAATATTCTCGGGTGTCAAGATATGAGATTTGGAAATTAGGCTTATTTAAATTCCCAGTCCCATTTGTTCCTCGTCCTTTTTTGTCTCCTCATGATCTTCTCCTTCTTTCCAAATACTTACTTTTCCATATTCCCCATCAAACCCTGGAATAATTGATATATTACGATGTCTAAGCCTGTCAATTGCCTCCTCTACTCTTTTCCCACCAACTTCCCGTAAATTTTCAAGTGATGTTCGAAGTAAAATTTCGTGCTCTGTACCAAATCGGGTAACCAGCGTCTCAAACATCGATTCAACTTTTATGCTTCCAGGAGACGTTCCATACACTTCTCCCAAAACCTCTAACAGGGGCACAAGAGAGACATATTTTGGACGCTTTCCTTCCTTGTCCTCTATCCACACAACTCCATTTTCATCTTCTTTGTACGTGAAATTTTCTGGCACACCTTGGGCTAACTCTTCAACCCTATGCATCACCCCTACTGTCAAATCCCTGCCGCACACAGGACATAAAGTCCCCTTTGACCTATCCTCTTCCGGTGAATACGAAATTCCGCAGTTTCTATGTCCCGTGTAATGATATTTCCCTTCTTCAGGATAAAATTCTATTGTGTATCCAATTTTAAAGATCCGCTCCTTACCTCTTACAAATGAATTCAAAACATTGTCATATGAAAGATCATTTACTGTTATTTTTTTGTCTTTTGGGTCTACTTTTTGAAGCACAGTAGCCTCTCGTCCCATTTTCTGCATCGAATGAGCATCTGAAAAAGACACGATGCTTCTTGTCTCAAGTTCCTTTATTCTCCAATTATTGGAAGGGTCAGAGGAAAGTCCTGTTTCGACAGCAAAAATATATTTTGTGTAATCCCCAAAACAATCAGCAATTGCATCATATCCAGAACGCGATCCATACAAAGAAAACCACGGAGTCCATGCATGACACGGAATCAGAGCTATTTTGCGATCAATTCCCAACAGCAGCTCAGTTAAATTCCTGGCTGAAAGACCAAAAATTGGCCTCCCGTCTGATGAAAGATTAAAACCCATACGAAGAAATTCTTTGTTAATTTTTGCAACCGTTTCAAAATTAGGTGCAAAAATAAGGTTGTGAATTCTGTGAGATGTTCCATTTTCTGTGTAGATACTAGACACCTCGACTGAGAGCATAAAGTATGGCCCAAGAGACGCAAAAGCACCAATTGTACCCAGCTCCTTTTCCAATACCTCCTCATTTTTCAATCGGTATATCCCAGGACGAATTTCTTCAAGCTGACTTTGTGCTTCACGAAGCCATATAGGATGAGTAAAGTCAGTAACTGAGAGAATATTGAGTCCCTTTTTCCTTCCCCATAAATACATGTTTGACAGATTCATCCGAGGAGATACGGCTCGGGAGTATTTTGAGTGAAGGTGGAGGTCAAGTACCAAATCCATAATGTGGTGCTATTTAAACAGAATTTAATATGTGAGTAAAGAATCCTCTGGTATAATAAGGGTATGTCAGATCCGCAAAAACTTACGGACATTCTCATCAAATTCAATCCTACAGAAGATAAATATATCAGCCGTGAATTTCAGTCCTACGGAATTTACTTATCAGAACAACTCAATGACTACAAGCATAAAGCACTTTATATCAAACTTGCCAAAACGACACATAGATCTCTGCTTGAAAAAGCACTTTCCTACACAAAAGACGCAAAAGTAGAAAAAAAGGGAGCACTTTTTATGTGGAAGCTCAAAAAGCTTAATGAAGATGCTAAAAAAAACGCAGCATAAAATTTTTTATCTTGTAACATTTCTTCTTTCAATTCTTTTTATTCTGCTCCCCATCTTCTTTCCAATAAATTTTGAAAAATTCCAAGGATTTGGCCTTTTGGGTGTTCTCATCTTGAGTTTTTTCGGAAGTGCAACTATCTTTTTACCCACTCCCACTATTATTTCCATCGGAGTTGCCGGAGCGTATTACAATCCCATACTTGTCGGGCTTTTTGCTGCTCTGGGATCAACACTTGGAGATGGAATCGGGTATATCCTGGGCTATTCCTCCAATAAAGCAACAAATTTTGAAGATAAAAAAATTCTATATGGCCTTTTGCATTTCACACTCGAAAAATACGGTGTAATAATCATTTTGATATTTGCGATCATTCCAAATCCCTTTTTTGACGGTATCGGAATCCTGGCTGGAATCGGGAAATACCCGATTAAAAAATTCCTTCTTCTCGTATTTTTGGGAAGACTTTTAAGGTTTTATTTGGTAGCATTAATTGGAAATTCAGTATGAAGCCATATCAGGAAAAGGTATACAAACTTTTACAAACTGTCCCGCGTGGAAAGGTTACAACGTATGGTGAGATCGGACGGATCTTAGGTATGAGTCCGAGAATTGTGGGCACAACGCTCCACTTAAATCCTGATCAAGATAATATTCCCTGCCATAGAGTTGTTAATCGTGATGGCAGGGTTGCGCCGGGTTTTGCATTCGGAGGACCGGGGATTCAGAGAAAACTGCTTGAGGCTGAGGGGATACAATTTATTGATGAAAAAAAAGTTGATCTCGAAAAGTTCCTATACAGATTTAACTAACGACTTCGCAGATAGAGATTTGCAGCACTCCAACGCTCGTTCATCTTTTTAAAAAACCCAACCATCTCTTCAGTTGTCACCTCTGAAGCTTTTACTGCAAAAGCTTCCGGATCTTGAGGGAAAAAACTATTAAATACTTTTGTTCCATCATTTCTTTTTTCACTAATTGCCCGAAAGTAATATGCATGAGAGTCATAAAACTTCGTGGCTGTTTCTGGCTCTTCAAAATCCATCTCAACTGCGTGGGTTGTTACTTCGTATAATTCATGCATTCAGATATTCTACATTACTTTTTTTGTAATGCAAACACGATGCATTTGTTTTACTTTATTGTAAATAGTTTAATAACATAAGATAAAACAATGAGAAAACATTCTAAAAATCTCATCAAAATATTTGTTTTACTTACTCCAATTATTGGAATAGCTATCATTACCATAAATTTTCTCGTAAGTATAAACGTTCTTCTCTATCAACCAAAAGAAATACTTATAACACTTCATCCAGGAGAAAGTCGCCAGGAGTTCTTAAAAAAATATGGTCTGGAGCAAATGGAAAAATCGATGTTTATCTCGAGTTTTCTAGTATTACCTACGGCAAGATGGAAAAGTGATGACAGTTATATTAATGATCTACAGAAATTACCCGAGGTAGAAAGTGCATTTTTCGCTCCAATCGGTACTATAGAATAAATCTAGAAATACAATTTACACTATTACTTCTTTTGCATTTCAAACATTTCCTGAACTTCCTTAAGCGTTGTTATATCCTGAGCCTTTCTATCATCACGAAATTTCTCAAGACGAGGGAATCTGAGCGCATACCCTGGAACATCTACCTCAAATGCTTCACCTGATTTTGATGGTTTCATAACCCGCCCCGCTGTGTGAATTGGGGAGCGCGATATTTCATCTGCGCGTATTTCAACTACAATATCAGCTTCAATCCATACATCAGGCTCCAAATTCTTATCAACCTCATACAGAGGGGGCTTTTCTTTGGCCTTTAATTTCTCTGCCCTTGTATACAACTCTTTCCACTCTTCATCAGTAAGTCCTGTTCCAACCTTTGCAATCGAACGATACTCATCTTCTTTTTCATCGTATATTCCAATCAAAAACGCTCCAATTCCGAAAGAAGTCCTCTTGCCCTGCCCGACATAATATCCCATCACCACACAATCTATTGTGTCATTAAGTGTTGCTGAGTATGATCTTTTGAATTTGATCCAATTCCAACCACGGGCACCTGCTTGGTATGTCCCATCTAGCCGCTTGGCTAAAATCCCTTCAAGCCCCCGGGATACAGCATCATCAAAAAAGAGCTCTATTGCGCGGCCATCAGAAAATACTTTTTCCTCAGACAACATAACTGTATCGCCTTTTTTTATAATTTTGGCAAGACGCTCGTGTCTCTTTACATAAGGTTCATTAATCAAATTCTCACCGTTTACGGCCAAAAGTTCAAAACAAATAAGTTTGAGGGGAATTTCTTTCGCTTTTTCCTCAATACCGTATTTTCTTTTGCGCTGAGTTGTCAGCTGGAATGGTAAGAATTCACCTGTTTCGGGATTATAAGCAATTGCCTCACCCTCCAAAATTACATCTTTTGCATTAATTTGTGATTTTATTCCTTCAACAACATCAGGATACATACTCGTTGCATCCTCCAAATTTCTGGTAAAAAGTTTTACGTCTTTACCATCAAAATGAGCCTGAAGTCTGAAGCCATCAAGCTTGGGCTCAACAGCACATTCTCCAATTTTTTCAATTATTTCCTCGCCTGATGATAGGCGCTCGGCACGCGCCATAAGAATCGGGGTAAAGACCACAGGATCTGCAGATGAGAGACCCTTCACGCCCTTTTTCTTGATAGTTGTAGCTATATACCCAAGATCTGGTCGGATATTAAAAACAGGCTCAATTATCGGCCTTTGAGACTTACCACCTGATACCATCCATGAAAGCGCGTCAAGAACTGTCATGTCAGAAAATCCAAGGCGGAGTTTACCGACGGGAATACGTGCTATAAACCGTGCCGAGAAAGCATCAACCGAGACTAAAAGATCAGACATAAGGCGGACTTTTTTCTCGACCGCCCCCGCGCCTTGGGTCTGTGCGACTTGAGTCAGAGTCTCAAAAACATGGGAAATAGGCACAGAACTCTTATTATTACCGCATTTTTCCCGCAACTTCTCCGCAACTTCTCCAAGATCTCCTATTGTTTTGTACATCTCTGCTGCTTCCTTTTCCTCAATTTCAAAAGCCTGGGCGATTGCTTTGATCATGTATTTATCAGCCATCCCGAATTCCAGATTGACATACAGAGGCGCTACTCTCCCCTGAAGAAGATACACAACCTGGCCAATTTCATCAGCAGGAACTACTTTAAAAAGCTCAGAAAGTAATACCGTCATTTCATTTCGAGAAGTTGTTTTTTCAAGTTGTTCTAAATGAGTGGAAAGTTCTGAAAATGTCATTTATTGTCTTTTAGCTTGTATACAAGAGCTTTTCCGACTTCGCCATCAAGATTTGTAAAGTCTTCTACTCCTGCAAAATCAAGGAATGGATATTTTTCAGAGGGCTTTCCCGGATCTGTAACATAAACGCCATTTTCTTGTAAAAAAACCTTTACTCGGGGATTGTTGGGATCTAGATCTGTAAGCACAAGTCCACCATTTAATGTCCCTTGCATCATTTTTATCACCGTTTCCAGACCAAAAAGCTCTATATATCGTTCCAAGACTTTTTCATTACCACGTGCCCCATTTGTTGCATCCTCAGACTTTACTCCATTTATTTGGCCAACCCCCCTACCAAGAAGTTCTGGATGATTTTGAACAAGATCTGCAAGCTCAAGTGCCCCCTGCCCTTCGCCTAGCAATACATCGCTTCCATCTAGACTCAACTGAACACTACTTGAAATAACAGCATGCTCAAGAGGACTCAAATCATTTTTGATATCAAACGGTTGAACAGATTCTGGGGTTTGCGGTATTTCAGGTTGATCCATACAGTCTATAACTATGCCATTACATATTTTACACCCTTTGTCTTGCCGCGCTTGGCTAAAATTCCTTTTTTTACAAGATCCTGCACTTCACGAAGTGCTGTATCTTCTGAAATTGATGGAAACAGGGTCTCAAAAGCTTTATTCTCAAGATATTCATTTGCACGAATATATTCCATAATTTTCATTTGACGCTCAGTCAGCATCACTGGCTCTCCTCCAAGTTTTTCTTTGATTTTTACATCAACTGAGATATTTTCAATTTTTTCTTTAATTTTTGTAAGTTCTATTGCAAGACATGACGTAAAGTATTCAAGCCAGCGCGTCAGATCACCATTTTGAATCTCAACAGTTTGAAGTGCCTGATAATATTCTTTTGGGTTATTATCAAAATGTTCTTCAAGCGCAAAAAAGTGTCGAATGTCATATCCCAGTCGGAACAATACAAGTGTCGAGAGCGATCTTCCCACTCTTCCATTTCCATCAACAAATGGATGAATCCGGACAAGTTCATAGTGAATAATGCCAGCCTTCAAAATTGAGTGAGTGTCTTGTTCGTCATTAATAAATTCAACAAGTTCCTTTACCTGCCATGGTACCTCAAGCGCGCGAGGAGGACGAAAAACAACCTCACCAGTAATACTATTCTTAATCACAACTTCTTTTTGTCTGTACTTTCCTGCCTCGTCATCAGACAAAATTTTGGCAACTGTAATTTTGTGAAGATCAAGGATTGTATCTTCATCAATCTTCATGTGTTTTCGCCTTCCTACATACTCCATAACTGCCCGATAGTTAAGTACCTCCTGAACGTCGCGTTCACGGGCTACAACGTGCTGTCCGTCCAGGATTTTTTCGACCTGAGACATACTGAGTTCATTTCCTTCAATGTGGGTTCCGAAATGAACTGTTCGAAGTGTTGCATCATCTTGGAATTTTTTCTCCCAGTACGGCAAAAGAGGGGCGTGCTCTATCACTTCCTTGGCTGCTTCAATGGAACCAATGTGACGGACAATAGAATTTGTGATCGAATAAAGTGGAGTATACATAGGCAGATTCTTGCGTTTATTATGCGTCAAATCCACCCCCAAAATCAACCCAACGAGTCTTGAGGAACTAAAACTTTTCAGACTTTCTATCTTGTATAATCGAGGGAATGAAGCTTGGCAGTCTTACTCTCACAAATATCCGCAATCACACAAAAATTCAGCTCAATTTTACTGATACAACAATTATTCTTGGACAGAACACTGCAGGCAAAACCTCTATCCTTGAGGCCATTCACATTCTCTCTAATGGCAAGAGTTTTCGTGCTGATGAGGACAAGGATGTTATTGCCACAGAAGAGGAATTTGCACGAATTGAAGCTGAAATTCTTGGTGAAGACAAAAATATTCTTACTGTTATTTTTTCTCTAAAACTCTCAAGGCTTTCAAAAAAATATTTAATTAACGGCGTAGGCAGAAGACATGCTGAATTTATTCCATACATTACAACTGTTCTTTTTACCCCAGAAGACCTGGATCTTCTCGTCGGGTCCCCATCTTTGAGGAGAAATTTTCTCAATTCTGTACTTTCCCAAAGTGAGAAGGGATACAGAGTGTCGCTTCTTATTTACGAAAAGGCTATCAAACAAAGAAATCGAATGCTCTATCTCACGCGTGAGGGTAAAAAACACTTCGGAATACATGAATTTGAATATTGGGACAATCTTTTAATTCAACATGGGAATATCCTTACTCAAAAACGGGAAGAATTCATAGAATATTTAAATTCTTCTCAAAAAGCTATTTTTCAATTCGAGGTTATCTACGACAAAAGCATTATTTCCCGTGCCAGACTCGATCAATATAGAGATGCTGAACTTGGATCTGCCACTACACTTGTTGGACCACAGCGTGATGATGTATTTTTTAACTTTCCAGGGCGCGACCAATCAATTCGCGAGTTCGGATCGCGCGGTCAACAGCGTCTTACTGTTTTTCAGCTTAAAGTGCTCGAGATGATCTATCTTGAAAATTCAATCGGACAGGCACCAATTCTACTTCTGGATGATATTTTTTCAGAACTTGATGACGAAAATATCCACCATATTTTAGAACTCCTGCCAAACCAGCAAACAATAATAACCACTACTCACAGGGAATTTGTACCTAAAAAAGTCCTCGGGAAAAAAGAAGTAGAGATTATTGAACTGTAAGGGTTTGAGGATCAGTTTTAAAAACACCGATAGGACTTTCTGCAACATCAACATTACCTTTCGTCCCATCTACTAAGTCCTCATAAAAAATCATTCCATCCTCTTCGAATGTCCATAGTTTTAGGTCTTCTTTAATTTGAAAATTTCCAAAGACTTTTCCCTCCTGCGTTTCCTCAAATGGTGGATTAACTATCACCTCACCAATCTGAGCATCAAATGATTCACCTAATCTATTTTCATGCGAAAAACGCATATAATAGCCACCATAATCTCCGTCTTCTCTTGGGTGGAGTTTATACCAATCCGCATAATCTCCACCTTCATCCTCATCTTCATGATAAAAATTTACCACTTCTACAGATCCGTCTTCATTGACTCTTGCAAAATCATCCATATCAGGGTTTCCTTTAATTAAATCCAGTGCTGGTAAAAGGCGACTCAAATGAGAGAATGATTCTTCAAAATGAGACTTATTCTCACCCACCTCAAGCCTTTCTGCAATATTTCGAAACACACCAATTCCACGTTGCAACGCGGCTATCTTTTCGGAGGTCATTCCATTTTCTTTTCCGTCATCCATATTTGCAATAATTCTACTATGCCCTTTTTACAAATTCCATAAATCGATCCCGAATTGAAACTTCACTCTCTGAATAACACACATCATACACAAAATGTGCAAGGGGATAACTGCTGCTGGTTTGAATTTCAAAATGTGGCACTGAAAGTGCTGTATAGTACCCTTCAACTGTTTCTTTTATTTGGGCAAGCGCCTCTTCTGGCGCAGAATGAGTCAGTCCCTCACCAAATCTAAAATTCCTTGATTCTTCACTTGACGAAGTCAGTATCAAATCTCCAACCGTTGCTGGGAGGCTTTGGTCGTCTGAGCTAAATCCGAGTGCAAGCCTTAATCTCTCAACTTCCTCTATCGCAAGAAGAATTAACTTTACCCTTGTATTTGTTCCAAACCCAAGTCCTTCAGCAATTCCAGATGCGATTGCATAAATATTTTTAAAAGCGGCTGAAAGCTCCAAAGACCTGATGCTTTTTGTGAGTCTGACTCGGAAATAATCTGTCTGCATAAGATCCTTCACTCTTTGTGCCGCCTCTTCATTTCTATAGCCAAGATTTACAAGAGTAGGCATTTTACTTTTTACTTCACCTGCAAAACTCGGGCCCATCAGAGTAAGATATTCAACTTCAGGAAGCAGCTCTTTTACAATTTCATACGGCAGTAGATGCGTATCCTGTTCTATTCCTTTGGCGCCATTAATAAATATTGAGGAAGGCGAGAACTGAATGGTTGAAACTACTTCACGAAGCGCTTGGGTTGGAATCGCAGAAAAAATAACTGAGTCATCAGAAACAACATCTCCATTTTCAAGAATTGTTATTTCGTGTCCGTTTTCCTGAAAAAGTGTCGCTACTGCGCTTCCCCAGGCTCCATTTCCTAGTATCCCAATTTTCATAATAACTCTTTCATTACCCGAGGAATCTCATATGCAAGATCTGTTGCGTTAAAATACACACCCATCGATTTTTCAAGACTTTCCCCAGCTTTTTTATTGATATAACTACCAGCACAGGCTGCTAAAAATACTTCATTCTTACAATACAGTGATCCGACAAGTCCTGCAAGAACATCTCCTGTTCCCCCTTTTGTCATTCCTGCATTTCCACCCCTAACCTTACATACCTCACTTGGCGAGGCAATAAAGTCTTCTTTTCCCTTCAGAACTACTATGCAATTAAATTCGCTGGCGAAAGGCTGAACCTGGTCTTCAAGTTCCATATTTTCTATGGCATCGCGAAAGCCAGCACTTGCGTTATTTTTGAGCATCTCAAATTCTCCATGATGAGGAGTAAGAATTGGCATGGTTTTGAGCAATAATAAAATCTCAGGATTAATTGTCTGAAGAGATCCTCCATCGATTACCCATTTCTTTTCAGGATACTTTACCAAGAGTCTCTCTGTTAGGTACTTTGTGTCATCATCACCATTTTCCTCTCCATTGTTCCGCGGCAAACCAGGACCAATGAGAATACAATCTGCTTCTTGAATGTAGTCATCAATCTTTGACCGGGGAATAACAATGCCATTTCGAAATTCTTCTTTTGCCCTCAGAACTAAATTATTATTTTCAGGGACTGAAGCATAAAAAACCATATCACACACACGTGACGCAACTGTAAGCGGCCAGAGTGAGGCTGCGTGAAATAATTTAGATCCCCCAATTAAAAGAAGTTTGCCGTTTTGTCCTTTGTGAGAATCTGCTGCCGGTTTGTAAAGTTTTTTGAGGAGTTCGATGTCAAAATCCTGGATCATACGTGTATTGTATCAAAGATCTTAGTTCATAAATGCATGGGGCCAAGATCCATCAACTAACGATCTGCTTCAATAAGTGTTCCTTTGAACGACTTGTCTTCCAGGAAGTTCTTAAAATTCTCAAGGTCTGTACCCTTCAACACCACAACGCTAAGTCCTAGAGCCTGTGCTCTTTTGGATGCAATTGGATCAAATGGAACATTCATTCCCGGAATCCACTCATCACCCACTAAGTCCCTAAAATCAGACCATGTTATTTTTTCAATTTTTTTTGCATCTTTATATTTCTTTGGATCTTTGTCGTATACATATTCAATATTGCTTAAATTTACAATTGTTTTTGCGTCATAATCCTCACAAATAAGTGAAGCGCAGTAATCCGTTGACCACCCAGGCTTCCAGCCCGATGCAATAACCACAGGCTCTTCAGATTTTCTGATAATTTCATAGTGCTTTAAAACGTAAGGGTGGGCGATATCGCGGAAAATAGTACGAATCAGCTGTGCATTGAGTCGTGTTGCGTGAATCCCGAGCCAATCAAGATCATTTGGAGTAAGTTCGTGCCCTATAACTTCTCTTCCTGCATCTGCGTACCTACGAGCAGTCGACCCGCCGCCAACTACGAGAAAAAACTGATGTGAAGGGTCTTTTTTAATTTCTTCACGAATTAGCAGATTGAATTTTTTTAAGAAAGAAATATCGATACCGGTTGGAGGAACAACAAGTGATCCACCGAGTGAAATTACAGTTTTTCTTTTATATTGACCACCCATTAAGTAGTAAAAAGACAAGTACAAAACTTGTCTGTTGATAACGATAGCAAATCAAAAAATAAATTGCAACGAGGTCTTGACAATGCTAACTTCTCTTTACTATACTGATTTCCATGCCAGTTAAAAAAGTAGCAACCAAACCCGCAGCCCCTGTAAAAACACCAGTTATTAACACTTCAAAAATTTCAAGCATGACCATCGGAGATGTTCTTGGTAAAGCATCAAAATTTAACGCCAATCAAGCCGTATACGTACTGCTTCTTATCTCTTTTGCAATTTGTGGATATTTATTTGGGAAAATGCAGGGCATGGAAAGTGCAAAATCAGATGCGAATGCAGCTGCAGCAGTCCCTGCAGGACAAGAAGCACAAGCTCCTCAGGCACCAACTGGACCGGTTGATGTTGCTAATGGACATTTTCCTGTTAAAGGTGATGAGAATGCAAAAGTTACTATTGTTGAATTCTCTGACTTCGAGTGTCCATTCTGCGGAAGATTTTATACTGATACCCTCCCATCACTCTTAAAAGATTATATAGATACTGGTAAAGTCAAACTTTACTACAGACATTTCCCTCTCGCATTCCACCCACAAGCAAAACCGCTTGCAAATGTTGCAGAATGTGCAAATGAACAAGATAAATTCTGGGAAATGCACGACAAGATATTTGAAAACAATGCAACTGTTTCTTCCTCAACTATGGATACATTCAAAGGTTGGGCAGCTGATCTCGGACTTAATACATCAAAATTCAATGACTGTGTAGACAACAGCAAATATGAAAAAGATATCGACGCTGACACTGCAGATGGAACAGCAGCTGGAGTCTCAGGCACCCCAACATTCTATATCAACGGTCTTCAATTGGTCGGAGCCCAGCCAATTGATGCTTTCAAGAAAATCATTGATCAAGAACTTGCAAAATAAACCACATAATCTGTGAGGCATATATCATCGCTACTCTCCTTACTTTTTCGTGAACTACCAAGGCGTTTTTTTTGGGCAAAAAGCCTTTTAATTGGATTGTGTTTTGTGGTTCTCTCGCTTTGGCTCATTAACACTCATAACTTTTTTGAGATCCTGTTCTCGGATTATCCGATTTTAAGTAAAATTAGCATTCTCTGGACTCTTTTCTGGGGATCATTTGGAACTGTTTCAGGGATAGACCTTATTCTTTTATTTATTTCCGGCACTCTTTTTGGACTAAATCTGACAATTGTTATGAGAAAACTAAACTTCTTGCGCAGACAAGGTGGACTAAAGTTAACTCTTGGAGCAGGAATCGTGTCAATCGTTGCAACAGGTTGCGCATCATGCGGATTATCCATTGTATCTCTTATTGGGCTGGGGAGTATTGTTGGACTCCTGCCATTCAAAGGAACTGAATTGTATTTTCTTGGAATAATAATTCTAACAGTCTCACTGTTTTATAATTTACATGTTTATTCAATTGCATGTAAATTTGATCCCAAAAAGTAATTTATTTCTGGCAATTCTTACAAAAGTATGTTCCGCGGCCAGCAAGTTTGAAAAATTCTATTGTTCCCCCGCATTTTATACATGGCTCCTTTCGCCGTCCATAAATCAACGCATGCCGTTGATACCCTCCTTCTTGCCCTAATACATTTACAAAAGAAAGCTCTGATGCCCCGCCCTCCTCAAAACTTTTTTCCATAACTTTTATTATTGACTCATATAACAAGTCAGTCTCCTCAGAATTCAAACTTTTTGCAGAACGTCTTGGATCAATTCCACTTCTGAAAAGCGCGTCATTTGCGTAGATATTTCCTATTCCCCCAATCTTTTCCTGATCCATAAGAAGCGGTTTTATCTTCGTCGGAGAGGAAGACACAATTTTTTGGAAAATATCCAATGTTAAATCTTTAAAAGGCTCAGGCCCAAGAGTTTTGAAAAATTTCATTTCCAAAACCTCCTTTGTCGGCACCACTCGTATCCACCCGAATCTTCTCTGATCGTTGTAATAAAGTGCTGCTTCCTGATCAAGATGAAAAACAAGATGTGTAAATGCGTTGGGAATTGCTCCAACTTTATCTTTTGAAACTTCTATCTTTTCTGTTGCCTTATCACGATAAATTAACTGACCAGTAAGCTTTATATGAATTGCCAGGGAAAGTGAGTTGTCAAGATCAAGAATTAGTCCTTTTGCATAGCGCCTGGCTTGAACTATCTTTGAACCAATAATCTGTTCTTTTTCACCCTCAAAAATTCCTGAATGAAGAATTTCAAGATCAACAATTTTGTGGCCTACCACATATTTTTCAAGTCCGCGGCGGATCGTTTCAACCTCAGGTAGTTCTGGCATAATGAGCTATAATATAGCATATTATGAATCCAGAAGAAGCATCCCCCAGTGAAGAGGCAATTCTTGGATCTATTGAGGCTTCTGTCACGAGGCTTTTCCCAGGTTTTGAATCTAATCGAGCACGAATTCATGACACTTCATCTGGAGAACGAGGAATTTTGGAATTTTATACACCAGAAGGACAAGGTCGAACTAAAAACCCGGTAATCTACGCTCTACTTAAAAATCCATCGGGTCTTACAGCATATGCGCAACACCTTCCTCCTCCAGAAGGGAAAGTTTCATTAATAGGTGCTACTTCGTACGATATTAGCAGCACAGGAAATGAAGTCCCATGGTCAGAGTCCGATGCTGACATGATGCTTGAAAAACTTCGAGTACTTACAGAAGGAATCGAGCTGAATGATGCATTTCTAGATCAGGTTTCAACCTACTCACCAAAACTTGGAAGATTTATTACATTCAGAGACAGACTTTCTCCCAATACAAGTATTTTCGGTGCTGAAACACAAACAGATGACCACGAGCCAATTGATTGGGATCAGGTTGACCCCGAACTTCGAGCCGTATACGAGGAAGAAATGGAGAATATCCTTGCGAGCAATCCTAAGAATTTGGCAGGCTTAAAAATCAGGCGTCTTGCGGGTCAATTTCCAAACTTAGCACAACTTGTCGTAGAGGAAAATATTAGACGCGGCATGTTCCAATCTACTGATCACATTCAAACCCCTGAAGAGGCAATTGCAGAGATGCGAGCAAAAAGTGTAGTTGGAGAAAGAATCTTAAGAGGTGGATTGCATCGCTTAGATGCATATGAGGCAATACTTGATGTCAGGCGACCTAAACTTCCTGTTCAACAACCTTCTTAATAGCATTTATAAAGGTTTTTTTCTCAAATTTTTTGGCTTGCTTAACACACTCATCTTTTGAAATGTTTGCCTTTTCAAATTTTTCAATTGCCTGATTGAGCGCATCGGGTGTATTTTTGTTATAAAACACTCCAGTCGCACCAGCTTGTCCTGAGCTTGCCGAAGGATCAACTACTGTCTCTTTTACTCCACCGCTTTTATATGCAATAACAGGCGTTCCCTGCCCCATCGCCTCAACCGGAGTTATTCCAAAATCCTCATCATATGAGGCAAAAATATATGCCCGTGATCCCTTCATTAGACTTAATTTTTCCTCATCCCCAACTTCTCCCACAAATTGAACGTTTTTTATTT
>CAZFJW010000015.1:0-21751 GCA_964519355.1 uncultured Gammaproteobacteria bacterium
TAAAATTTATAGGGTCAAGCGGGTATGGAACACTTGAGGATGCAGTGCGTGCCTTAACGTATGCTGAGATGATGGGATTTGAAATTACAAATAATAGCTGGGCCGGAGGAGGTTATTCACAGGCGTTGTATGATGCGATATCTGCTGCAAATTCAAACGGTCATCTTTTTGTTGCAGCAGCGGGAAATAGTTCTCAGAATATGGATAGTACCCCTGACTATCCAGCTGGATATAACTTAGACAACATAATCTCAGTTGCGGCAACTGACAGTTCAGACGAAATGGCGTATTTTTCAAATTATGGCGCGATGAGTGTTGATCTGGGCGCGCCTGGGGTATTTGTCTACTCAACAGTTCCAAAAGGAATGTGTATTTTATGTTCACCTTCTGGATATAGTTATTTGAGTGGTACATCAATGGCTTCACCGCATGTAGCAGGAGCAGCAGCACTTCTTTGGACACAAAGGCCAACACTTTCCAATCTTGGTGTTAAAAATGCAATCCTTGCCGGAACAGATCCTGTTTCATCACTTTTTGGTAAGACAGTAAGTGGGGGAAGGCTAAATCTTTACAATCTTTTCGACAATGACTCAACACCTCCAAATGCTATAACAAACCTTTCGGTATTTGATAAAACATTTAGCACGATAACCCTCCAATGGACTGCGGTCGGGGATGATGGCGTAATTGGACGTGCCAAAAAATACGATGTACGGTATTCAACAAGCCCAATTACAAATATCAATTTTGCCAATGCTCAAAAAGCAGGAATTGTTCCTCCGCCATCAGTTCCTGGCACACTTGAAAGCGTTGTCGTAAAGGGACTTTCTCCAAACACTTCATATTATTTTGCTGTGAAGGTATCGGATAATGTATCAAATACTTCGGGAATTTCCAACATTGCATCAGGAAAGACTTTGGTAGCAGATATTTTTTTCAATGATACAGTCTCCTCAGATACAACAAATTGGGTAGTTGAGGGTGATAATGGAATGGGTGGTGGTGCCTTATGGCATGTAACAACAAGACGATCCCAGAGTCCGACACGATCTTTATACTATGGAAGTGAGACGACCGGGAATTTTAATACGGGAGCCCCAAATAAGGGATCTGTGATATCTCCATCAATTAGTCTTTTGGCCAGCAAAAATAGCCAGCTTTCATTCCAGCAATTCCTGGATAAAGAGGCTGGGTTAAGTTATGATAAAACGCAGATTTTTGTATCAGAGGACAATGGTACGAGCTGGGTTGAGATCTTCTTTGGAACGCCAACTGAGGGAGTTTGGAAAAATGAGGTTTTGGATTTATCAGCATACGATGGAAAGACTATAAAAATAAAATTTAATTTTGACACAATCGATGCGGTTCTGAATGATTTTGAAGGGTGGTTCCTAGATGATATTGTGGTCCGCGGGCAAAAAATCAGCGTTCCGCCGGTTGCTGATGCAGGACCTGATCAAAATGGCGCAACAGGACAATCTCTTAATTTTAGCGGCGCAGCCTCGACTGATCCAGATGGGACTATTACTTCCTATCTTTGGAATTTTGGGGATGGAGCAACTGCGTCTGGAAAGATGGTATCTCACGCGTATTCAAATGCGGGAACATATCTCGTAAAACTTAAAGTTCAGGATAATGTCGGACTTGTCGATGAGGATGAACTGTCTGTTACTGTTGTTAGTGTTCCGACGACGGTTTTCTCAGATAGTTTTGAAATAAAAGAGTGGAATAATTTATGGACTGAAGACTCACAAAATGACTGGTCACGTGCACGTCAAAGAGGAGTCGGGAGTAAGTATTCTGCAGAAATTGACGGATCCGCAAATGATGCGCAATTGATCTCAATCCCAATTAATTTAGGACTTAAGAAAAATGCCGAAATTTCATTTTCCTGGTATATTGAAAACACTTTTGATGCAGGAGAATATGTAGCATTTGATGTTTCGACAGATAATGGCGCAACATGGGTGGAAAAATCACGAATACGGGGAGATGTGGATCCAGAGAACAAATGGGCGCAGGTTAATTTGGTACTTACGAATATAAACAATCTTAAAATTCGCTTCCGTGGTAAAGTCTCCAGTTCTACAGAGGATGCAAATGTAGATGTTGTAACTGTGACTGCATACTGACGCAAAAAAATTACCTTCTTTATATCGTATTGCCCAATTAAGATATTTGAATTGAAAAATACAAAATTATAGGATATAATCGCCCGATGAGTATTGAGATGCTGGGTCACAAGCCAGAGCAACTTGTTTTTACACTTGGGAATGAATGCATGCTCCAGGGTGGGATGATTGAACGCGGACTCCAAAAGTTAGGTGTTCAGGAGCAAGTACAAGTTCAGACCGGAATAGAATTCCGCGACAGTGCGGAATTCTCGGATACGAGAACTTTTGCACTTACTTCATTTAATGAGATAAGTATTGCCCTTGCTTTGTCTGAACGTGACATGACGCAAGAGCAAAGAGAGCAGATGAAAGTCTTGATAGTACCCAGTGGATACCGTACAAAAGGTATTAGTGAGGATAGGGACACGGGAACGATTTGGACTAGCGGGTTTTGGATGGCCGAAAACGGTGTTTTTAAGAGAATTCAAGTTTCAAGCCCGATTCCAATAGATGGAGTACTTGATATTTTTACTCCAGTGGAGGGTGAAGTAGCAAAAAAGTATACGGCAAAAGATGACCAGGTCGATTTGGCAAGCGAAGACAAAATTCGCACAAAAGAAATTTTTGCCGCAGATGGAGTCGCCGTTCCCAAAGGAGTTGGAATTAGGTCAGGAGATAGAAATGCCTTATGGAAATTTTATTCATTTATGTTTCAAAACCCAGATATCGAATGGCTCGTAGGAAAGGAGAACTCGACTTCCATGGGAGAGGGAATTTTTATGGTTCATGGTGATGAAGAAGTGCCGCTTGAGCTTTTTGGGACAATGGTTTATGACTATGCTGAGGGAAATCATGGAAAAGATCTTGTTGTTGAAGAACGTGTATTGCCATATCAGCATCCAAATATCGGGGTTTTAAAAGAAATACTTGGTACAGAAAATGACGTTGATTATAATTTTAGAGTCCTTGTAACAACTGATGCCCAAGATCCTCAAGTCATTGATGCAGAAATTCGAATGAGAGAATTCGGGGATGATCCCGTGAATATTTCAGTTGATGCCAAGGCTGCGCGGCTCGATGTTTTGCAAGACAGCGAGCTTAATGAGCGTATATATGAGGCTTCACGGAATGCAGTCCGAGCACTTGTCAGACATGAGCTTGGAGAAAATGGCAGTACAGTAGGATACATGGGAACTGATGTTATTCTTGATAAAGAAGGCATGCCTATTGTTTTGGAAGTGAATGGGTCTCAGTCAGGGGGGTTGGGGACTCTTACGAGACTTGATGGAAGAATTCCGAAGTCAATTGGTCATGTGTATTTGCCTCACGTTATCCCACAATTGGAGGAAAAATTCCGATCACGCCAAGCGTGTCCAGAATGGCTTTTGCAAGTTCCATCAACACCAGAGGATCGGATCGGTTGTCTCAATCAGTACATTTCAAATGAAGACTGGCAGGGAACATATGATGTGATGCTGGATATTATGCCTGAATTTGATGGAGATACGGATTGGTTTATAAATATGATGCGTTTTTTGGAAGTGAAGTTAGGGAAAGAACATGCAATGTTTGCATTCGACAAAAAAGAGAATTGGATGAAAGTAGCGCTTGCGCTATCCGTTGGTGGAGATATCTAAGGAAAATTTATCTGTGTGCGAGGACAAATGCGGCTACCGCTCCCTCAGATTCTGCATGACGTATATGAAAATGAGCGAGTCTGAGTCTTTCCTGGTGTTCAAGAGCACCATCTGTCAGCTGGACGCTCATTATTCCATCTTCTTCGTGCGTAACAATAGTGTTCAGGTATGTACCATTTTTTAGACCGGTACCCAGAACCTTTGAAACTGCTTCTTTTGCTGCAAATCTTCGAGCCAATGATCTGGGATCATTGTTATATTCGTCTATTTCGCTCTGAGCCATGATCTTTTTCAGACGAGGATTGCCGATATGTGCCCTCATTCGATCTACAGATGTAGTGTCCACACCAATTCGAACTCCTGGAAGTTCGCCCCGGTCAATAACACCAAATCCCAGAGAAATAGACTCAAAATGTGTAATACTAACCGGTACATCCAAAACCCCATTTTCAAAAAGTGATTGGAAAAGACCTTCTTCAAAATCCACGTATGGTCTTCCTGACTCGCGTTTGAGGATCGTTATTTCCTCAGGAATATGTGTAACGGGGAGGATGCTCGTCACAGCATTTCGAGCAGCGAGTCTCCCTGCATTGCTTGCCTCCTTTTTTTCACCAAATGGTACAATCCCAAGTCCCAGAGTTGGGAATTCTCCACCAAAAAGCGCCTGGGGATCCACTGCTTGAAATAATACTGTCTCAGCCATATGAATTCTATAATTTAATAGTTAAAAAAGTATTTGTCATTATTGTTCACCAGCTTCTTGGGTGAGATAGTTGAGAACAAGTTCTGGTACATAGATAAATTCATTTCTTTTATATCCATTTCTGATGAGCGCATCATGGACACTCTTTGAGAGAACGACCGGAATATAATCATCAACAGTTCGTGCAAGGGTCTGTTGTTCGGTCTGATCCTCAAAAATATCGTATCCTATTGTAAGAATTCCCTTTTTCTTAGTATCTTCTTTATATTTTAATTTTCCAAGCCTCTCAAAAAATCGTGCCTTATATTCTCGTATTCCTTCTTTTGTTGCGCGGAATACGATTTTGCGGCCATCTGCAAGTCCAATAATATGACTTAGAACTATGTCTGTTGGGTCGATAATTGAGATATTCGGGTATTTACCGGCAATTGTTTCAAGTGAAATTGTGTCTTCTGAATTTTTGAGTTTGCCAAATTTATCTTCTGATTGGACATAACTTTTATGGAATCTGTCACCCACAATTAAAATTCTTTTTGGCTTCCACTTATTGGATTTTTCAATACTTCGTATATCCTGGCATAGAATGTCGAGTTTGTGTGGAGAGAGGTCATAGGCAGATCGTGATGGCAAAAATATCTGGTCGTCTTTCACAGGAAAGAAGACATATTCACCCGTATCCTTTTGACACGTTCTATCAATTACAGTTTCAAGATCTTCAAATGAGGAAGCAGGGTTATAAAAATTCCAGAGATCTGTGTATGAAGGGCGGGTCTGGGCAATGACCACAGAATTTACCGGATGATTGAGCGTAAATTGCATTCCGATAAAGTCTCCATTGCCTGTAAAGAGTACGGAATGACCTTTTGGGAGACTCAGATTCAGCGTTCCATTCTGTATATTTTGGGTAAGTTTGGCTTTGGCATCTTGAACGCGATCAATCCAGGTTTTTCTATCGAGTGCATCGATAAGTTTTTTAATTCCGACAAATCCAAAAGAATATAGCACGATGTTGGGAAGATGATAGAGGATGTTATTTTTACCGACTGGCTCGCCGATAATGTTCCAAATGTAGTCAGCGCCGCTGAGTACATGAGATGGAAGATTGGTCCAGGAAGGAAGGTGGGCGGCAGCACTATCTATCATTTCGGGGAATACTGCAAAAATAAATCCAGTAACTAAAGCTCCGGGAACTGCTGATTTTTTAAGAAGTCTTACAAGTTCCGGGTCTCTGTCTTCTTTCTCAAACGAAGTAATAAGTTTTATTTCAGAAGGCGTTAGGGCGCGTTCTTCTGTCACCTTTTTGGCAATTGTTATGAGTTTGTTCTTTGAATGTTTCACTTGTGCGTATTTTACCTCAAAATACCCAAAAAAGAAACCTATAAGAGTTACATTGTTTGATCTTGGGATTTTTCAAAGAGTGATGAGAGAATCTCAAAACCTCTGTGAACATTTTTTTCTTCAAAAAAAAGTGTAAATTCACGGCTGGTTGAGGCGCATTGCAGAATATTGATTCCCTCCCATGCAAGAGATTTCAGGAAGAAATAATACACACCCGGAGTGTCTGAAATGTTTTGTGAAAGATAGATAGTGATAAGCGCACAATTTGGAATTTGGGAAATATACAGTTTTTTCCCGATGTGACGCGCGATTTCTGGAGTCAAGGAACTTGAGACTGCGATAACAATCTCAGATGACCCGATCGTTATAGAATGGAATGTTCCCTTGACTCTATTTACAAATAAATTGCGGATCGCATCTTCTGATTCTTTTGTTCTCTGAACTATCGTAAGCGTGAGGCCAGAGCGGACAAGCATTTCAGGTGTATTTTGGAACAGAATTGATTTGGAGTATTTAGGGGCAAGGTCTGATTCTAGGCGGCGAATGGCCATAACAATTGCACCAGTTGATACTTTTTTAAATACCAGCTGCTCAAGTTCAGGACGAATGTATTCGGCAAGAGCAGTGTGATTGATTAATTTTTTGGAGAGTGCTTCTGAGAGATAACGCGAGCGTTCAATGATAATTTTAACTCCGTCCGGTACTGTTCTCATGTTGTTAGTATTTTAACAAAAATTCATGTTTTGTAAAAAAATATATGAAAATTGACTTCAAAAGGGGCGCGTCATAGCATTGAGTAGCATGGCAGGTATGAAGGGAGGTGATAAGAAAGTATATGAATAAGGAAGGTGCAGGAATTGAATACACTCATGAAGATATTAAACAGATTGCAGGTGGGGATGATGGCTTTTGTTTTAGGGGTCCAGAAGAACAGGATCCACTCGGACAACTTTTTTTGGACATACAGAATGTTAATTTTGGAAGTGGTGTTATCTTTGATGCGTCCGTTCAGGGAAATACAGTTATTCCTAATGGTGAATCTGTAAAAACCGCGGATAATTCTCAATAGAAAACAGAATAGTCTGGCCAGACTTATAAATAGAATTATTGCATTTTTGAAATAGTTTGAATACTAATTGAAAGGAGGTGAAGTGAAAATGAAAAAATTTTTATTACTCTATAAATCTTCTGTTTCTGCTGAGGAAATGATGAAAAATTCTGATCCTGAGGCTGGAAAGAAAATGATGGAGGCGTGGATGCAATGGTTTCAAAAAGTTGGAAGCGCTGTCGTTGATGGTGGCAACCCGACGCAAGCTGTTGCAACTGTTGGTTCTAAATTCAAAGACGAAGGACATATTGGGGGATACTCAATTATTCAAGCTGAGAATTTGGAAAAAGCAAAAGAAATGCTTGACGGTCATCCACATCTTATGATGGATGGAAATTCTATTGAGGTTTTGGAAATTCTTCCGATGCCTGGAATGTAATCAATCTTTACATAGAAATATCCCACTCGAAAGGGTGGGATATTTTATTGAGTGGGAAAGATTATAAAATAACGTGCAATTTTTGCATGTAATATAATTGATTTATGAGCACTTGGAATTTTGTTACTACAAATGATTATAAATTTAAAAAATTTATGGAGGTTGCAATGGATATGAATCTGGACTGTGAGCAACTTTGCGAACAGACCCCAGAAATTCAGGCTGACTCAAATGCTGATGTTGCAAAATTTTCAGCAAAATGGGCAGCTGAAAAATTCAAAAAAAATGTTATTTGTGAAGATGTGGGGATGTATCTTAAACATTATAAAGGATTTCCAGGTGTATACCTTTCATATGTTGAAAAATGGCTAGGTAGCGAAGGGTTATTGAAGCTGATGGAAGATGTAGCTGATCGGGCAGCTCGCTGGGAATATGCAGTTTCGTATTGTCGACCAGGAGAAGATCCTGTCGTTGTTAGTACGAATTTGGGAGGAAGAATTGCATATAAAGCAAAAGGAAGTGGTGGTTGGGCAACAGATTCAATCTTTTTGCCAGAAGGAGAAAGTCGAACAATTGCTGAATTACTAGATGTTGGAGAATTTAGGAGAAGTAGATTTCATTATGAAGAAATTGTTAAAAAGATCTGCGAAAAACAATCTTGAATTCAATCATCTTGACGAGAGGGGTACAATAATAACTGAGGGGAGGTGAGAAGATATGAAAAATCATGCAAGTAGTGGAGCAATTTATGGGCTCGGAATCATCGGGGCTCTTATTTATTTTTTGCAGAATGCGAATACAATTTGGGAAGGAATAATCGGAATTATTTATGCAATTTTCTGGCCAGGGGTAGTAGTCTATAAAGTGCTTGAGCTTTTTAATCTGTAATACATTCAGTCGTTTCCAAAGATCGCTGGGTTGCCAAACACAACAAAAGATTTTACACTTAGTATTATGGTAAGTATTGACGGGAAAAATTATCGGGCAATTATTTCTGATGTTGATGGAACACTGATGGGCAAGGATAGGACTATTGCTCAGGAAGTGAAGGATGCAATTCGAAAGCTAAAAAGCCATGATGTAACATTTCTTGTTGCAACAGGCAGAAATTTTTACGGCCTTATAAAGTCTGCATGTCATGAGCTTGACCTTAGGGCTCCTCAAATTACAGCAGGCGGATCTGAAATTGTAGATCCAAGAACTTCTGAGATAATTTCAGCAGAGTATATGCCTAGCGATGAAATTCGGAGGTTATTTGATTTATTAATTTCGAAAAATGTCGATTTTTGGATCGAAAAAGATTTTACTATTTATACCCATGATGCCCGTGAATACCCGTCACTCGGGCCTTCAAAATACAAAAAATTAACTGATATAAAACTCACCAATGTTCCCAAACTTGGTATTCTTCCAGTGCAGAGTGAAGAGGTGGGGCAAGAATTGGAAGAGCAGCTCACTAAAGAATTCAAAGGACTTCATATAACAAAATCTTTTAGTCCTCAAGGCAGAACATGGGATATAACAGGTGCTATGGGGAACAAGCAGGAAGCGGTTCTGAAAGTATCAAGACTTTTGGGAATTCCAACGCATGAAATAATTGGCATCGGTGATGGATATAATGACTTTCCGCTCCTTGAGGCGTGTGGATATAAAGTGGTAGTCGATAATGCTCATGATGAGCTAAAAGCAATTGCAGACAGAATTGTCCCCTCGTACCAAGAAAACGGTGTGGCAGTATTCATTAATGAATTGTTGGATGCTAAAAAGTAGAAGTAGTAGTCTAAAAGTTCTTACTTAGTACATTGGGTCATTTTTAACATCTTCAGACGTTGAAGGTTTGATATCTCCTTTGAGGCCTTTTTGGAATATGTGATTGACGTGGCATTGTCTACAGCCGTGTGGGTCACAGTCAGGTTTTTTGCGTGATCCGACATAGAGCGTGTTGAGTCCAATTGTTTCTGGTTTGTCGGTGATAATGTTTCCTAAGATGAAATCTGGCTCTGTCACTCTTATAAAACATGGACGGATATCTCCATTTGCTCTGACGATTTTAAATGTCTGGCTATAATAACATCTGTCAAAATCCTGAGGTGGATGCGTATTACCTCCGAGAATAGCTGTAATATTGGTCTGGTCTCTCAAGAATTCTTCTATATTTGGGTCAGACTTTGCTAGACTTGTAACTTCTCCCACGGCTTTTTCTATTTGTTCTTGGTTTACGGCAAGATCAAAAGGGCGATTGTAGTCTCTGGGATCTTGTCTTAATGGTCTGTATTGAATATTTACTTTTCTTAATTGTTCAGGCTTTTGGGATTTGACCATTTCATAAATTAAAGAAGCAACTTGAGCGTATTCGTGAACGTTTGGTTTTGCATAAAGGAAGCTAATTCCTACATAAGGAATGTCATAATCGAGGTATTGCATAAAATTGTCTAGCACTTTTTGAAAAGTTGGTCTGCCGCGGAAATTTGTGTAAGTATCGGCTGTTGCGGCATCGAGAGAAAGGCGAATCCATGAAAGTCTTTCTGGCCAATCACCTTCGGGTTTATGAGTTCCATTGGTAACTAAGGCGAGTCTTGTATCAGGCATCTGGGTGTCAATTTCATCTACAAGATTTTGAAACCTCATTCCTGATGACGCATAGAGGGTGGGCTCACCACCGCCAATAAGCACCATAGACTTGGGTTTGAGTTGAGCCATTCTCTCGATCGCAGAGTACGGGAAGTTAATGGGAAGCGGTTTTCGTTCTGGATCATCATGACCATAGGTGCATCCTTGGCATGTAAGATTGCAAACGTCTGAAGGATGGAATTCCATATGCGTGATGGTTGCATAGTCTGCCAGCATTTCTCTGATCCTCAGACTATCAATGCCAGTTTGTGCAGCGAGATTTCTAACAACCTCGTCGGTTGAAATGCTACCATTTTGGTGCTGATCTAACATCTGGTAATTTTGATCGAAAACATCAGGAGTTGTAAGAACATTATGTAGAAGCAGTCGTTGCGCTGTCTCTTCTTTTTCCCGTAAAAAATCAAGATGATTTAGAGGTTTGAGAAGATTTCTTTGTGCATGCCAGCCGTGATCAGGATCTCCCTGTAAAAATGTGAGTGGGTGGTCCTGTCTCTCAGCAGAATTTAACCCAGAAGGGTTATAGATCGAAAAATCAGATCTTCCTTCAACATTCATAGTTTTATATTGACATGAATAGCCACTATTTAGGGTTATTATACACACAGTTTTTTACATTGCTAGAATGACCTGCATAAATTTCTTTATCGGAACCTGCGAGAGTTATCCATGTAATTTCTTTTATCTCGCTTCAGAATGAAACTCACATTGAAGTTACTAATTCGGGAAATTGACTTAAAAATTGGGATACATCATCTTTCAGAGCTTTCTTTTTTGAAGTTTTTATGGAAATCTTTCCCCATCAGCCGAAAACATGCTTCTTGCAGGCCTTCGAGAAGCTCTCTCAAGTTTGAAAATTTGATTTCTTGCTTCCTCAAGACGAGTGTCATTCATTGATGTGCCTGCACTGTATACGATGTTATGTATATCAAAGGGCACCTTGTCTTTTCTTCCAAAATAAGGAATATAACGGTCTCTTACATAAAAAGGTCCTGGCATAGCTCGCCAGCCATCTTTTTCTGCAAGTCTTTCCCCTTCATCGATTAGGGATTGAGTGGGGACAAGACCTGATGAATCAACAATTATAGGTGAGCTGTTATCAATATCTACCTCAAGCCATCTATGGTCAAAGCCTGGCTCTGTGCATTCAACAACACGCACTTTGGCTGCTTCTGCATCCAGAGATTCTTCAAGTAGTCTGTCAGTAAATACTGTGCTCATGCACATTCCCGGTGTCCATATTTTGCCTGTTGGCATATCTATTCCACCAGGAATTGCGACATGGTATTTTGTACTTGCGTTATAGTAAGATTCAAGAGACTCTCTAAGTTTCAAATACTCATCAGGGGTCAAACCTTCGTGGTTAATAAATGGCGTAAAGTCCTCAAAGGCGATGTCTCTTCTAGGCCCTTCCCAATATGAAGGATTCCAGTTTTTATTGGGAAAAATTTCAATACTCATTCATATATTATATACTTTATAGAGCTCACAGTCAATACTATGAGCTATTAAGCAAAACTTTTACTAATTTTTAGAAAAAGTTAGATCTACTATAGTCGAAGTTTGAATCGCATCATAATGAAATCATTTAAATCGGAACTTGCGAGAGTCAAACACTAGTATGTCCACTATACTTACCAGCCTTGTTCTTTATATTTCTTTACTAAGTCGGGGAACTTTTTTGAGAATACATCGATACAGTTTTCCATAACGGATAAGTCTTTTATTGTAATAGATTTAGGATTTTTATTATATTTCTTCAGCCATTGAATTGCGTCCTCTATGCTGTCGGCAACGTAATCTGTGGACATATAGAGGAATGGATTTATAAAGTCTTCAATTAACGTCCCATGGAAAATTATATTTGATTTTCTGTGGTGGGTATCCTTTGGTATAACTGCAAGCACAGGTTTTTTGAATTGCTTTGCAATAAGTATTTCTTGTGCAGTTCCAGCACCTATTTTTGAGGTTGCGTGGACGATTGCTATATCAGAGCTTTTGATGAGGTATAAATCGTGTCCCACGACAACTTCAGCTCCTTCTTTATCGCTAATCAAATCTCCATGAAGAAATTGGGCGGTTGGAATGTCTTTACTTATTTTCTCGATATATTCAGTTTTCCAATCTGTCCATTGTTTTCTTACTTCGTCACCTTTAGGAATACTACCCAGAAGAACAATTTTCATTTTCTATCAAATCCTCCTTCATCTTCCCATTTCCGAATTACATTGAGCGAATCTTGTTCAGATGATGGGTCAAATACTAATTCTATTTGCCTATTATTTTCTCTATTGAGAGTCTGATTATCTGTAGTGCCTTCGTAGTATTGTTTGGAAACCATCTCAGGAGTTTTCTTACATGCGTAAACAATTCTTGAAATACCTGCCCAATACGAAGTTGTGAAGCACATAACACAGCATTCTATGGATTCATATAAGGTTGCACCTTCGAGATTGAAAGAATTGATATTTTTACAGGCTTCTCTTATTGCTGCGCTCTCTGCATGTCCAGAAGGGTCATTCTGCTTGAAGCCTACGCTTATGCCTTCCGATATTACCTTTCCATCCTTGACTATAACTGCTCCAGCAGGGAAGCCTCCAGCATCCACTGATTTCTTTGCTTGCTCAATTGCTAATTTTATGTAGTCGCTATCTTTCATGCCATCGGGAGATTGCAACGTAATTATAGCAACTCTGATGACTGAAAGGCATACCCCCATGCCACCCCTCTTTTTGAAAACTGAAAGCTCTTGTTATCACTCAACAAATTGCTGGATTCCTGTCTGTTGGTCGATCTTTAGGGTGTCAGAGCAACTGTCATAACTTCCTGTGAGAAAAAATGCATCAGTGGGCAAGATGCTTGCAATTGAGGTCTTATTATTAAGAACAATGTGAATTATTTTTCCATCTGGTGTCAGTAAAATTTTCCTCGGCACTTTTCTATCAGGGAATAGACTTTCAACAAACGGGATATATGAAAGAAGGGTACGGTCTGAATTTTCTTTATACACGAGCTCCCGGACTTGTCCTATCTTTGTCTGGGTTCCTTTGTCACACAATATTTGGGAACCGCCAAATATTCCAAACGTTCCAATAACAACAGCAATTCCAGCAACACCAAGCGAGCCTTTGAGTGTGAAAGAAAACGCTTTTTGACGTTTTATATCTTCAAGAAGTTCGGTAATTTTGCGCAGCGGATTGCCTACGTGAATGTCTATGAGTTCGTCGTGTTGGGACTTATGAACCGAAGTCTCTTCTTTTAAAAATTCAGTAAGAGGGTTTGATCTGGGCTTGGGATTTTTCGCATCAGATGAGGGAAGAAAACGTCCATGAGCGTCGCGCTGTCTTTTTGATGCTATTTCTGACTTTTCTTCTGAATGTTGCACTTCATCCATATATCATTATTTTTGCACGAAAAAAAAGCATTTTGCAAGCACCCACAATTATAAGAATTGTGGGTGTGTGGTGCGGTAAAAACTAGCCTCAAAACACCATGTGTTGTGGTAGATTTGCCGTAGGATTTTGAGGCTGGGAAAGAAGCGTGATCCATAATATTGTGGTACTGGTAAACTTGTGGTGATTTGGCCGTCAAATCAAGCTATTTGTGGTATTGAAAAAAATATTTTGGGCGACCACAATGCGCTTGTTAGATATTTTTAAATAACAATATATCGAAAGTTGACAGATGTTTTTGGGTATAGAAATATTGATATAATGACCTTGTGATAATTACTAAATCGACTCCCTTTACAAAAGAAGAAATTTTACAGCTGAGAGAACAATTTGAAATTTATATAAAGACAGTTATTGATATTGATAAGAAAATTTGCTCCGCTGGATGTGATCGTCATTTTGATTCTGAGAAAATATTGCTGGAAAAAGGTTCGGAGCAGTCTCATGTATGGGGTGGAGGACTTGACCTTGAAACAAAGGTAATCGATTTCAACTCATTTATAAATATTCGCCCAACAGACAATAATACTAGTAATGAAATACAAAGTGAGACAATAAGAAATCAATACGAAGAATTGACAAAGTATTTTTTCCAAGAGTTACATGAGTGATAAAAAAATCATTCTTTCATCTCTAGCACTCGATTTGAGACGGGTTGCACTGGGATATTACAGAGGCTCAAATAAAATGGCTGAGAGATTTTTTGACGAGGCTTTAAAAAGAAAATCCGAGGGAGAGACTATCGAATTTGCTCCTTATGTTAAAAAGTTACTTGAAGAATTTGAAAATATACGATTTATTAAAGATGAAAAGAAAAAGGCAGAAGATGCACTGATGTATAGTGTGCTTTTTCAGAACGCTGCAGTATTTGCCTCATAATCTGTTAAAATATCCCTTATGAATCTTTTCTTCGGCTTTTGTCCAGGACTGCATTCAAAATAAATTATGAATCTGTCTGTCGGAATTATAGGATTACCCAACGTGGGGAAGTCCACATTATTCAATGCATTACTGAAGAAGCAGGCGGCCCTTGCTGCTAATTACCCCTTTGCCACGATTGAACCAAATGTAGGAATTGTCCCAGTTCCGGACGGGCGACTCAATACCTTGGCTGAAATTACAAAAACCGAAGAGGGAATGACGGAGTTGCCGCCACTGAAGCCTGCAACAATTGAATTCGTTGATATAGCAGGACTTGTGAAGGGTGCATCTGAGGGTGCAGGACTTGGGAATAAATTCTTGTCACACATAAGAGAAGTTAAAGTTATCGCGCATGTGGTTCGCGACTTTGAAGACAGCAATATTATAAGGGAGGGAAGTGTTGACGCAAAGACAGACTATGAAACGATTCGGACCGAGCTTATTCTGGCAGACTTGCAGACTTTGGGAGGAGTAAATGAGAAGGCGCTTCGGATGGATCCAGTTATGCGGACTGCTGTTGAAAAACTTAACAAGGAGCTCGATACGGGAAAGGGTGCATATGATGTAGAGCTCACTGAAAAAGAAGAAGAGTCGATCCGAGATCTCCAACTGTTATCCAAAAAACCAGAAATAATTGCTATTAATGTTGCAGAGGGCGAATATACAGATGCAAAAATCCCCGTAATTGTTAAAAAATTCTCTGATGTACTGGGTATCTCACAAGACCATTTTGTCGTAATTTGCGCCAAAGTCGAATCAGAACTTTCAGAACTTGACGAGGCCGAACAAGCAGAATATCTTAAGGAATTGGGTGTAGAAATTTCAGGTCTTGCGCGACTTACTCAAATTGCATATGACAGATTAGGTCTTATTTCTTTCCTTACAGCGGGAGCAAAAGAAGTCCGGGCATGGACTATTCGAAAAGGTGCAACTGCAGTTGAGGCAGCAGGTGAAATACATACCGACTTTATGGCAAAGTTTATTAAGGCAGAAGTTGTCGGATATAACGATTTTGTTGAGTGTGCCGGCTGGAAGGGTGCACGAGAAAAAGGCCGCGCCGGACTTCAGGGAAAAGAGTATGTTATGCAGGACGGCGACGTGGTGGAATTTAAGATCGGAAGATAGCAGTCCTCAAACCTCTCCTTGACAGGTGTCTATATTATTCATACGATTAAATCATGTTTACATTCTTCGAGAGGAGGTGAATATAATGGCAACAACAGCAACTAACAAAAACAACGACGTAACAATGGCGGTCTTATCCTATTTCATTTTCTTTTTGCCTCTTATTGCGGCAAAAGATTCCAAACTTGCAATGTTCCACGCAAATCAATCTCTAGTACTTCTTATCGCAGGAGTAGCATCAGGAGTGCTTGGAGTGGTTCCAGTAGTGGGATGGATATTGTCTCCAATAATTGGTCTTGGAGTATTTATTCTTTGGATTCTTGGACTCGTTCAAGCAGCTCAAGGTCAGATGAAAGAGCTTCCAATCGTTGGAACGATAAAAATTCTTAAATAGGATTTTTTATTTGTGGTTCCAAATTTTTGATGTACAATAAATATATTGTATGGATTGTGTATTCTGTAAAATTGTAAACGGGGAAATTCCAAAGGAATTCAAATACCAGGATGATGACATCGTCGCTTTTGACGATATTCATCCTGTTGCTCCTGTGCATTTGCTTGTTATTCCTAAAAAACATATCGTGGATTTTTTCCAAAACGATGATGATAAAATTCATGTGGCAATATCCCGCGCAGTCCGCCACTTAATTGGCAAAACAGGACTTGATACCAGAGGTTATAGGATTGAGGTGAATGGAGGAGGAGCACAGGATATTGATCATCTTCATTTCCATCTTTTTGGACCGCGTAAAATTGGAGCAGCACACTAAATAAAGACTATAAGTTAAACGAGCGCTTCTATTTTTCCAATCTTTGTACTATAATCTATTACAGTTATTATGAAGGGGGGTGTTTTATTTTTATGGTATTCGTAAAAAAACAACCAGGTGAATCAACCGATGCAATGATCAAAAAATTTTCTCGCAAAGTAATGAGCGAGGGCGTTATTCATGAAATGAAAAAAAGAGAATTTTATCTCAAACCATCTCTTGCAAAGAAGTTCAGAAAAGAATTGGCTAGAAAATTTGCCAAACAAATGAATGGATAACGATTCTCCCAAGCGCGCAATTACTGTCCCGATTTACGTTGAATCTCGTTACAAAGTCAACCGCCGTAGTATTAAAAAAGTGGTCGAAGAGACTATTGAAAAAAACGGCATTGTTGGAAATGTAGAGGTAAGCATTGCTGTGGTCGGAGACCGAAAAATGCGGGCTATGAACAAAAAATATCGCGGGATGGATAAGACTACAAATGTATTATCTTTTTCTCAAGTCGAAGGGGAAAGAACCCCGCTTCCTGATGGGGAACTATTCTTGGGTGATGTAATAGTTTCATATCCAGTTGTTATAACAGAAGCTGCACGAGAGAATATGTTAATAGATGACAAAATAAACGAGCTTGTCGAACATGGAGTGCTGCATCTTCTTGGGTTTCATCATAGATAAATAGGTGTATTAAGTAGTAGGTAGAATGTATTATGATTTATAGTCATGCTAGCTGTATCTTTTTCAAATTTGGCATAATACTTTATACGTGATACATAATACATAATCCATGGTTTTTTATAGAAAATACAGACCTCAAACAATCTCAGAACTTGATATAGTATCTGTTCGTGATCGTTTGAACGCTATTCTTTCATCAAAAGATGTTCCTCACGCATTTCTTTTTACAGGACCTCGGGGTCTTGGCAAAACTTCATCAGCACGGATTCTTGCCAAAGCAATTAATTGTGAGAATAGAAAAGATGGATCTGAGCCCTGCAACGCGTGTGACACATGTATATCTATAACAAATGGCTCCAATCTTGACGTTATTGAAATTGATGCTGCATCAAACAGGGGAATTGATGAGATACGCGAACTCAGAGAGCGGGTAAAATACACTCCGTCAAAGGCGCTTAAAAAGGTTTATATTATTGATGAAGTACACATGCTAACCAACGAAGCCTTTAATGCGCTTCTTAAGACTCTTGAAGAGCCCCCAGAGCACGTAATATTTATTTTGTGCACAACAGAGCTTGTAAAAGTTCCGGAGACTATTGTGTCACGTTCTTTTCAAGTCCATTTTTCATTTCCCACAAAAGAAGAATCAGTCCGCTCAATTGAAAGAGTTTTAAAAGGGGAAAAATTAAAAGCCGACAGTACTGTTCTTGAAGCAATCTATAAAAGAGCCGGAGGGTCATTTCGGGATGCTGCAAAAATTGTTGAGGAATTATCTCTTGCCTCAAAGGACGGAATTTTGTCACCTGAACTTATGGAAGAAGTATATTCATTTTCCTCAGTAAATTCGGGAGTGGATGAACTTATCTCGCATCTGTCAAAGAGAGAAATTACAGAGTCACTTTCAGTTTTGAAAAATTTTTCTGAAAAAGGAATAAATTACAAAACTATTACAGAAGAATTGCTCGAAAAACTCAGAAGTTTGTTAATTGAGAAAATTCATAATCCTAAAGACGTATCTGGATTTACACTTTTTGAGCTTGAAAAATTAATCGATGAAGTTGCAGAAAGTTATAGAAGGCTAAAGTTTGTTCCGATCGAAAGCCTGCCGCTTGAATTGGTAGTTGCACGGTGGGGGATGGGGGAAGAGGATAGAAAGACCACCTCAGTTGTAAAAAAAGAAACAGACTCTTCTAAAAAGTCTGAAGAAACTCTTAAAGAAGAAAAACCAGAAGAGAAGAAAGAGGAAGTAGCGGCAGCTCCTGAAAAAACTTCTCCTGAACCAGTGAAAGAAACTAAAAAAGAGGAAATAAAAGAGAATAAACCAAATGAGGATCATGGTGAGCTTTTTTCGTCTCTTGATAAGAATTTTTACGACGCGCTGATTCAAGCAGTCAAACAAGACAATCATTCTGTTGCCGGAGTCCTGAGGGGATGCAAACTGACATCACTTTCAGATGAGGGGGTTGCTACTTTTGAGGCAAAATTTAAATTTCACAAAGATAAGTTATCAGAAAACTCAGTACGGGATATTATTGAGAAAAGAGCTTCAGAACTTTTGAATAAAAAAATTACGCTCCGAGTTGAACTTGCCTCTTAGTTATACAATTTGTTCCCATGGATAGAGAGGGTTGCCAAAATGGCCGTAGGCAGCTGTTGGAAGATAGATCGGGCGTCTTAGACTGAGCCCTTCAAGAATACCCTGAACAGAGCAATCAAGAAGAGTGGATGCAAAATCATGAATAGTTTTACGTGATTTTTTCTCGGTTCCGAAGGTTTCGATTTCAAGCATGGTCGGGTTATGAGCGCCAATGAAAAAAGCCAGTGATACTTCAACTTTTTTGGCAAGTTTTTGTGCGACAATATTTTTTGCCAAAAATCTGGCTGCATATGCAGCGGATCTGTCTACTTTTGTCGGGTCTTTTCCAGAAAATGCCCCGCCACCGACCCTGGCATATCCGCCGTATGTATCAACAATTATTTTTCGTCCAGTAACTCCCGTGTCTGCTGCAGGTCCTGAGTAATGCCAGACTCCTGTTCCATTTAAGATAATGTCTTTTTTCTTGAATGAAAGATTGTATTTTTCCAAGACCGGCACGACAATTTTTTCATACGCTGCGTCAAGTATTTCTTCTCTTTGTGATTTTTCAGAGTGTGGAATTGCAAGGACAATTGAGCGGACTTTTACTGGTATATTATTTTTATATTCGAGGGTGACTTGGGTTTTGCCGTCAGGGCGGAGGTGCGGGATGAGATTTTGGATCCTTGCTTCGTCAATTTTCCGAGCTAGTGTGTGGGCAAGAGTAATAGGGAGCGGCATTAACTCTTCGGTTTCATCCACAGCAAACCCGAACATCATTCCCTGGTCACCTGCGCCTTTTTTCTCAACTCCCGTTGCAATTTCCGGGGACTGTGCATGAATTTTAAGTGTGATGGGAGAATTGTGGGTAAAATCCAGTTCGGGCAGAGTATACCCGAGTCTTTTTATTTGTTCCCGTGCGATTTTTTCAGGATCGATTTTGGCTTTTGATTTGGTTTCACCAGCAAGAGTTATAGAGTCTTTTGTAACAAGCGTTTCGATAGCAACTTTGCCGTTGGGGTCTTGCGCAAGCACGGCATCAACGAGTGCATCGCTTATTTGATCGGCAACTTTGTCGGGGTGCCCGGCGCAGACTGATTCTGATGTAAATACAAAATTTTTCATAAAAAAAACCTCTCGATTAGTCGAAAGGTTATATCATTTTCCCTATTTGTTAGGGCGCATTTTGTCCTTTCGACATTGGCACCGTGAATGTTACGGTTGCCGTCCCGATCGAGCCGGGAACTCTTAATGCTTGTAATTATTTAAACGAATTATGTAAAAAAATGCAAGAGGAATTTTACAGCATTTTATTTTTAATCATTGCCACGACCCAAGGAGCAAGCAGGGGAGCAATTCTTGGAGATGATAAGTCTTTTTTCTCGAGCAATAAATATCCATACGACACCTCTTCAACAATTGGCGGGAGTTTTTTTGTGGTACAAATCACAACATTACAGACTTCATGTTCTGAATAGATGCTGAATTTATCTTTTGCTTTGTAGTACACAGTTCCCAGGTCTTTTGGAAGTTTAAGTAAATCTTTTTTTGTGAGGTGCCATTCTCGTTCAAGACATTGATATACGGCTTCAATAGTATCTTGAAGCTGGCCGGATTGGAATATTTGATGAGAAGAAGAGGAGACGTCAAGAACTCCATCAAAAACAGGATGTTTTCTGTGCTGAATAATGTATTTGCCTTTATAAAAAATTACAACACTAAAAGCACGATGCAAGATGGCCTTTTCGTGTGCCTCCCAGCGCTCAATTGGTCCAAGGATATTTCCCTTTTTATCACATCTGGCAATTGTAATTTTTTTCTTGTAGTAGTCTTGTGTCATGCAACTTTTGGAATAAGGGAAAGAAATTCTGGAGTAATAGTTATGCCATACCTTGTTTCGAAGGGGGCAAGTTCGGCTCTTTTCAGAGGAAAGCTTGCGCTCATATTCTCTTTTACCACAGGTATTTGGTGTCTGACGTCAATTCCGCGAGTTTCAAATTCTCTTATTACGGATTCAAGTGTTGTTTCAAGGGCCGACGCAGAAGAAGACACACCAAGGTTTTTAATGCCACGAAACCAATCCCAGTCTATATCTCCTGGGTCATTTACTATCCAAGAGGGGACTCCATTTTCAGGTCCGACTCCAGCAAGACTTTTTGTGTTGTTGCTGAGCTCTCCATCTCCTACAACAAGGACAGCATCTGCGAGATGTTCGTCTATAAGTCGTTGTACTGCAAGTTGTCTATGATCAGTTGCGTAACATCCCAATCTTTTCTCATCAAAAAACACGTTAGGAATTCTTCCTCTGGCAATTTCATTGACAGCTCTCATTTCCTTCGTGGAAAGAGTTGTCTGTCTGAATAATTCGTATGTTTTTTCTGGATCGATTTCTAGTGCCCGCATATCTTCTTCGCCAGTGACAAAATTAATTTTTCCTTGAGAGCCATATCCCAAAGTTCCCCGGGATTCTGCATGACCACTCCGTCCGAAAAGTATTACCTCATGTCCAGATTCTAATGCCCGCTCTACGTCTTCATGCTCATTATCTACAAGTACGCATGTTGTATCGAAAACTGTACAGTCCTTTTCTGCAAGACGCTCGTAGTCTTGTGGTTTGGCGCCATGAGCAGAAATAGTTACAAGGGAGCCATTTGGTACTTGGTCATATACCCAATCACCGTTCGGATCTCGATCAGTAAGTGTTACAAGCCCCATGGCGGCCCATTTTTCATTTAGACGACGGTTGTGGATAATTGGATTGAATGTATAAACATTTTCCCCGAAGAGATTTGCTATATAAACAATCTCCGTTGTACGCGCAACAGCTGGTCTTACTCCGCCGCAATAACCGTGAGGTTCGGCAATTATAATTGATGAAAGTGATTGGGCTTCTGCTTCTTGAGAACTTGGGCCCATTTCCATTTGACGAGCATCAAATGATACGCCTCGTGGAGAGAGTTCTGACATAGTCCTTTATTATACCATCTGCTTGATTCCAACTCAAATCCTTGGTACTCTATAGATCAGAAAAAGGAGGTGATTTTTCAATGTTTAATCCAGTAAAAGGAGTTGGACAGTTAGGACAACTCAAAAAACTACGAGACGAAGCCAAAAAAATTCAAGACGAACTAGGACATATTGAAGTTGAAGAGGAACGAGGAAGAGCATACGTTAAGCTCACAGCAGATATGAAAGTGAAAAGTGTTCGAGTGAATGGTGAGGAAATGAATGATCTCAAAGATGCGTTAAATGAAGCCATTGAAAAAGCTCAGAAAAAAGCAGCCCACAAAATGCAGGAAATGGGAGGCGGACTTATGGGTCTTTT
>CAZFJW010000016.1:0-21672 GCA_964519355.1 uncultured Gammaproteobacteria bacterium
TTAACAACCTTGTGAGTATTAATTTATAACAAGGTTTTATCCTGCACAGAGGAGTCGGATAGCATTACGTCTGGCTCTTTTTTGCAGGGTAGAACCAATTCTCAACTACCCAATGCAACGGAGAGATCCATGTCTAGTTGGTCATCGTCATCCACTAGTAGTCGCAGGGCGACTTCGAGTCCGGTTCGTGTGCATTCCGCACACGAGTCTGAGGCAGAAGATCCGTTCAGTGATTACTGGGACGATGAACCGAACCGCGACGAACCGATCGTTCGTCGCAAGCCGCTCGGGTGGGGTAAGCGGTGAATATCCGCTTCCAGATGACGCTTTGCAGCGTCGTCGCCATCGTGTTCGCCATTTTACCGATTCTGGTGGTGGCGAACTAGTTCCCTTAGTCCTGCTCCGGAAGGAGTACCTATCCGAGGTTTTCGGATCTGATCTGGGTTCAGTCCCGTCGCTCACCAGCAGCGGGATAAGGGTGGAGACCAACTTGCGTACCAAGTTCGTCCTGGCGTTCTGCGCCGTAGTCATCATGGTCCTTGCCGCCGCGTGCGGCGATGGGCCGGATGTTGGGTCGGTCTCTCCGGAGATCGTCCCGGGTTCGATTTCGACTCCTAACCCCCAGCCACCCGCTGGGCTTCAGGAGATCGATTCTGATCCCAACGCGCCATTCAGGTTCTTCGTCGACTCAAGGGGCGGGCAGACTATCAGCTGCCGCAACGCAAACGAGTTCGTGATGGACATGCGCACATCGCTGGTTCCCGTGAAGATCAGGGATCAGTTCACCCGGGATACGGTCCTTGTGACAGGGTTTTTCTTCGGAACCTGTGCGGACCCGATCAACCAGCAGAAGGTTCGAGATTTCCAGATGGCCGTCGTGGCTTCGATCCCAGAGATCGTGGCCTCAAGGTCCTGGGGCTCTCTGGAAGAGCTGAAGGTGTTCATCCAGGGCGAGATCGATCGTCAGGCTGCGAAGCTTCCTCAGGCACTGAGGGACGCTTACGATGCGGTAGTGAAGGGGGAGTACTTCCTTCTCGACTTCACACCGGTGTTTGACGTGTCCTAGTAGCTCACAAGGTTCCAGCCCCGCTGCTCACGAGCGGCGGGGCTTTACCTACACTAACTCCATATATTTAATCCTATAGCATTTGATTTTTATTCATTATTTTGATATAATTTGCGTTTGTGTCTTTGAAAAGTTCCAGGCGTATTGCATGCCTAAATTACTTTAAAAGATATAACCAAACAATTCCGATTTATCGGTTTTGCTCTTTTACAACCTTGTGAGTTTTTAATAACAAGGTTTTATCCTGTACAAAATTGTCAATTCTTTTGACACTTTTTAGCAGGGTAAAATCATCAACATTCGCCCAGCAGAGAAAGGGTCAGTCTGTGATCAAAGGTCTGAGGATTCTGTCCGAGAGCGCAGAAGGCGCTATTTTTGCCCACGTCCGAGAGGAAGTGGGTGCAGCCGGCGATCTCATTGATCGCCTTACACAGGATCCAGCGCAAGTCGAACTTGAAGAAGGTCACGTCCTCGTGACCCTTACGAGTAACGAACGCGCGCTCCTGGTTACCAGCTCGCGCGGCATTGCCGCGCTGAGCGCTACGAGAATGCATGGACATCGATTCGGGTTCTTCCCGATCAGTGTTCTCACTCTCGCATCGCTTGATCCGGGCATCGCCAAGCTCATGGAGATCGAAGACTAGGAGAAAAGTCATGTCGACCAGGTTCATGGGAGATGACAATCGGTCGTCTCCGAAGAGAACGTTTGGTGACGAACTGCTCGAGCAGATAGTCCGCGAAGGACAGCTGTACGACGCGGCGAGTCAAATCTCAACGTCCGCCGTCAAGGCGGGCGAGACCACCACCCCCGACCCTGTCGGGGCTAAGTAGGAGGAGGCGTCATGTTCTTCAACGGAAAAACCCGCGGCGGCAAAAAGCATGCGGGCCAGGCAGAAGAGAGACCCAAAAAGCGCGCGTCACTGCTCGTCTTTTGCGGGGCGTACATCCATGACGGGTGGAGCGAGGGTCTTCCTGATCCTTCAACGCCCGACATGTGTGGCAACTGTTCGCGCGCGATGAAAAAGCGCGGACTCCAGGCCTCGTCCCCGTCGGAACCTGTCGGGCAATTGCCTGAGAGTTCCCGGAGTCTGGCCTCTATTCAACACCACACCATTCCCGTCGGGAAGAGGAGGAGACTGAAAGACGCCAGTCTCGCAGGCGCAGTCAACTAGTCCAGCCCTGGAAGGGGCACTCGCCTGAGGTTAGAAGGCACACTCACAAGGTTCCAGCCCCGCTGCTCACGAGCGGCGGGGCTTACCTACAAAATTACTCTTAATTCATATACAAAAAATGATCGATATTTATAATTTATCTTTTCTGATAAATATTAATTTTTCTTCGATAATTTTTTAAGTGTTTTTCTTCTGTGAAAACCCTTGACATATTTTCACAGTTGTAGAATACTCAAGAGTATACTGATTGCAGGGTAGTACCTTTTATGGATGATGCCTTTAAAAAAGCCGCACAAGAACAAATGATTCGGGATTTACCGAATAACATAATTGTAAAAGAGACGACAATTCTTCCTCCATCTCAGAATTCCGGAAATAAAGACCGCTCTATATTAATAGGTGGAATTCTTGTGGGAGGCATAGTGCTCATGCTTTCTGGAATTGGAGGAATGATGCTGTTTCAGAATGCGACCACAAAAGAGGCAGTTGTTAGGACTTTCGAATCTGAATTTGAGGAAGATACTCAGACCAGCGTGGTTCCGACTGTTCCACTTCGTGAGGAGTATGACAATCCATTTGAAGAATCGACCGCTTATGTGAATCCTTTCTCGCAAGACTACAATCCCTTTGTTCTTCTTGATGAAGGATACTAATATATGAAAAAACTCCCCATAATACTTCTTACTTTTTCGCTCTTTGTTTCTTTTCAATTTGGTATCGCATCGGCCCAGACTTCACCCGAAGGCTCGAGCGGGATAACATTCCCAGTTGCAGAGCTTGGAAATTGTTCCTCAATCTCAGAATGCAGGGACTATTGCAATGATCCTATTAATAAGGATATTTGTATTGCGTATGCCAAAGAAAAAGGATTTTATAATGAAGAAAAATTAGAATCCAAAAAAGACGAAATTCTCAAAAAAGCAGCTTCAGAATTGGGCTGTACAACAAAAGAAGAATGCAAAGAGGTGTGTGCACTCGAAGAAAATCTTGAAAAATGTTCGTCTTTTGCTAAAAAATACAGTCTCCCAGGAGGGAAAAATACGTCTTCTGAATCTTCCTCAATTCTAAAAAAAGCACAAGCCTCTTTGGGATGCATCACAAAAGAATCATGCAAGGAGGTATGTGAAAAAGAAGAAAACAAAACAAAATGTTCTGAATTTGCCAAGACGAATAATTTATCAGGGGGAATAAAGAAGGCTGGGCCAGGAGGGTGTACGAGTGAGGAGGCCTGTAAGGCGTATTGTGAGAAAGATGAAAATAGAGCTGTATGTTCTGAATATGGATTTATAAAGAAAAAGTCTTTTGTGGGTCCGGGAGGCTGCAACACAGCCGAGGCATGTAAGACGTATTGTCTTGAAAATCCAAATGAATGTCAGGCGTTTGACACAAAAAGGAAAGAGGAAAAAGAGAAAGCAGCAGAGGTAGTTAACAAAGAAGAAAAAGAGACTGAACACAAAGATATTGAAACAGCAGGCAAAGAGAGTGAGCAGCAAAAGGGTGAACAAGAAAAAAGATCAATACTTAGAATTTTCCAATTCGGTAAAGAAGAAAATGAATCTAAGAAAATCGAACCATCAGCAACTCCAAAGCCTATATCTACACCTACACCCAAAATTGAAAAATCAACTGAAAAGGTAATAAAAAAAGTACAAAATGATACGAGCATCTCTTCTTCTACACCTGCACAATTTAAAAATCAGACCCCATCTAATCTTCTAAAACATACCAAAGCAGAAGAAGAGGTGAATAAAAAGATAGAGTATTGCATGCAGAAAGGATGTATCTGGAAAGAAAATTATTGTAACTGTGCCTATAAAATGACTCCAACTCCTGTTAAATCAAGTTCTACCACGCTTCTCAAACCCATAAATCAGACTTCTTCTGTTGCAGTGCCTTCAGCATACCCAACCCAAACTGAAGAATACAGAGAACAATATTATCTTGAACATAAGCCCACCTCAACTCCTGATACTGATGAATCAGCAAATTCAAGTTCAGTGCAGGGGATTTCGACATCGGAAGAAATCTTTGGGTTTTTCCGTTCTTTATTCCGCTAATTTCTGACTCTTTTTAAAGTAAAAACAATACACTCATTTTATCTCATAGTGTGCTATAATTACCAAGTTTTTGATAAAAAACTTCGCTTGCATTCAAAAGCTTGGATGCTTCGGCTATTTTTTACTCAATTGCACATTAAAATTTCGTGTGGAAATATTTTATGCAGATGGCCCGTTGAGCCCTAATCTCTAGGACCCAGCGCGCCATCTGCATGTGAAAAGTGTAGGTGAGTATCCAAGGAGGCACATACTGCCGTGGAACCTGAGCAAGGCACCATAACCTGGATCAACAAGAAGAAGGGACGAATCAAGGTCCGCCTCCAAGGCGGCAGAACGGTTCGTTTCTGGCTCGTCAGAGTTCGCATGCCCGTCACCAATGACGGGCGCGTTGAGCTGGCGGACAGGGAGACTACCCATGAGGCATGCTCCCGTCTACGTACGGGAAGTCACATGCTTGTGTGGTTGGAAACTTCTTGCTCTCAGGTCAGAGTTCATCGGGCGACGCCCAAAGTTCTCTGGCTTGAAGCAGAACTGGCCGCCGCATCCAAGTCGACAGTCATCGCTTCCTAGCACCTACCAAGTTCTCATCATCTAGTCCCTGCTCTGAGGGTAAGACGGGTGGCGCCTAGGAGGCGCAATAGTCAATATGACACAAGAGCCTACATGGATTGCAGAAGTGCAAGTCATGGCCAGTTCTCTGAGTGGCTCAGCAGATCGCTGTCGGGTCACACAGATAACGCTCGGAGACGCTCGCGCAGCTCTCAAAGCGGCAACAGCCGCAAAAGAAGGCTTTTCGAGCGAATTCGATACGTACCTTGAGCGGATCAGTGCCGCTCGTACACTCGAAGAACGCCGCGCGGCATACAACAACGCGCAACAGTTCCAGACTCAGCGCGGGGCAGAACTCGAGACAGCTTTTTCCCGTGCGCAAAGAGTTGCTGAAGACGCTGAGGTTCAAGAAAGACGTGCTCGTCAAGAGCTCGTTCAGGTCATCAAAAGCCTGCGTGAGGACCTCGACGCAATAGACCTCGACGCAATCGAATATTATCCCCCTGATGAAGAGGATGATGATTCGAACAGCTCGTCCTCAGGCAGCGGAGGCGGAAACGTTCCGCCGGTTCCCGCGCCTATCGTTCCGCATCTCCCTCCGGGATCGACCTCGGCAGCTGCCGAGGTTCCTCGTTCCGATGGTGATACGGACGATGACGATTCGATCGTCGGTCGCCCTGAGTGTCCTCGAGTCGCGGTCTAAGACCACCTAGTCCCTGCCCGCGGGATAAAAGGGCTGAAAAGGAACAAGTCATGTCGATCCTTACCCGAGAGGTCGCCGAGGAGGCGATCGGCCTGGTCGCACCTGCGATCGAGGCGTACTTCAGGGGTCCGAACGCCGCACGTCCAGCACTGGCTGTCGTCGTCGGCGTCAAGAACGCCGGCACCTCGGTGGGTGGGGTTTTCCTCGCCGAGTACAACTTCGGTGAGCCCTCAACCTGGGAGAAGCGATTCGACCACTTCGCCAAGGCCAAGGCAAAGGTCTGTCTTCGGACAGGCCTGAACAGCGACGAGGCTGTCCGCAATGAGCCATTTGCGCTCGACCCGGGCGACATCACCTACCGGGGCGGCATCGTCATCGGAAGCGGCGACATCAAGATCGTCGTCGCCTGCTCGGGACTTGCGTCCCGGGACGATGAAATGTTCTCGTACATGATCGGGCACGCGATCATTTCCATCCTGCGCCGTCAGGTCGAAGCCGTTACTGCGACGGACCAAGCCTACCTGCCGCAGTAGTCCACACGAAACCCGAACCCTTGCCCCGCATTCAGCGGGGTGAGGGTTCTCAACACATTCTTATTCATTCTTTTCTTTCTTGCTATACTAATTTCTATGAAGATAGTTGTTACCGTATTTGTCATGATAATTTTTGCGCTTTTTTTACAGGAAGCAATCCGAATAGGGTACCTTTATAAAAAAGCCAGAGATTTAGATCAGACGACCCGATCCTTTACTACAACAGGCGATAGCTCTTACACGATTTTATTTGTAGGAGACAGAAGTATTTTTGCTTCAGGACTTGAAGATCCTCTGGATTCTCTCCCTGGACAAATTGCAGGTTTTTTGAGCCCTGGATCAATCTTTGTTGATGGAAGTCCAGCTCTGCAAATAAAAGACCTTTACAGTGTTATAGTTCGTCATGCTCAAGATACGCCTGACCTTGTTATTATTTCGATAGGTGAGAACGATATTTTCCATAAAAAGCCAGTTGCTGAAGTGAAGACGGATCTTGAAAAAGCATTAGATATTGCAATCCAAATTTCGGATAAAAAGGTAGTTCTAATTGCACCTCGCGATATAGGTCAGGCAGGAATCATGCCGCCCCTTTTGCCAGCTCAGTATAAAAGACTGACTGAGAGTTATGATTCGTTGTTTTCAGATGTATCAGAAAGATTGGGAGTTGAATTTTTACCGAGTTCGTATGTGGGAGGGGATTGGGGTGATATAAAAAAAGATGAAATGTATCTATCAGACAAATTCCACTTGAGCACGTATGGGTATAAGATTTGGTCACAGGGAGTTATAGATAATAGTGTTCTTCTTAAAAACTTCCAAAAATAACAGGTCAGAAGATTGTTATTAGGTTTGACTCGCGCACAAAAATATCTTATAATATTATTAATGCAAAAAGAAAGAAGGTCGGTTGCGACTTACTTGGAGAATCAAGCTGTGATAGAGCGCGACCATTTACAACTGGTGGAAAAGGTAAGTAATGCGCGCACATTATTGGATTTTTCCAACAGAATACGAAATTCACGAGTTGCTGTCGTCTCGCTCTTGGCAGGTCTTGGAACTCTGGTTGCGATTGATGTATTTGCTGGAGATGATATCCCCGAGCCTTTACAACTTGCAATGGACACCTCTCAAGTGCTTGTAAGTGGAGCTCTGATTGGAAGTGCAGTGCGTCCTGCAAGTCGAATTGCAGACGGAGTTCTTTCTGTGCATGACGAGATCTTGATGCGTAATAGTTTCAATGGGATAAAAGTTAAGGGCCCCGAGATTATTATCGGTGAGAATGATGTCATAGAGCCTGATTCAGATCTTGAGCAAATACAAAATATTCGAGCTGAGTTAGCAGGGTTCGGACGTGATCTTTCCAATAAATATATTCCCAAAAGAAATATTGGTGATCCTACTGGCAATGAAAAAATTGATACGCTTCGAAACGCTATTGCAGTAAAACTCAGTCATGAAAAGGAGCTTCCCATAATGGTGGCTGGAATGGTGGAAGCATATATCGAGCGTGGTCAAGTTAGTTCTGAAAGAAGACAAGACCCACGACTTGGAGCACTTGATGAACTAGTTGACAATCTGACAACCGAAACAGATAGAGAAATGGGAGAAAAAAGAAAGCATTCGGAGTATTTGGATGGTATTGTGATGCTTTTTATGGAATCTCAGGTTATTTCAGAACGTATGAAGCAGGGAAGGGTAGCAATTCAGAAAAGAGCGGGAGTAATTACGACAGATTTTATTGCTGGTGTTGGGTCCATGACAGCTCTTGTTCTAGGAGCAAGTGCCGCTGTAAGCCCTGATTATAAAGGGCTTGCGTATTTTGCTGACGATGTGGCATCTCTTATCGGAATTGGTCTTGCCCCGGCTTTCAAAAGGCTACTTTCTACCGAAACTGCATTTGAAATACGAGCAAATATTGGAGCTAGAGCGTCTTTAATGAAGGAAAGATTCATTTCTCGGTTTGATTCCTCAAAAAAAGATTAATTTAAGGCTCCCAAAATCTGTTTATAATTGTTATAATTTGTTGTCTGTTATAGTGCCTTCTTAGCTCAGCGGTAGAGCAGCTGTTTTGTAAACAGCAGGTCGCGGGTTCGAATCCCACAGAAGGCTCCCATTCTTCGCTATCCCTCATCAGGGCGGGCACCAATTCATCGAAGCGGATATACAACCACTTATTCTAGACACATGTGAAGGAAGTCCCACAGAAGGCTCAGAAAACACAATCTGATTTAATCTTCAAAAATAATTTAATTCATTTAACAGTCTCTATCTACTTTTTTGATCAAAAAAAGTGAACTTCTAGCACTCCTGTTTCAAAAAGCAAGTTGTAAATTATTTCATTGACAGAAGATGTGAATAATAGTACTTTTTAATTACTACAATGTTTTTGCGTAAAAAAATATCAGCATTTTTAATCATTACGTTGATTTATATATTTTCGAGTCCTTTTTTTGTAGAGTCTGTAGAAGCAGCCGCGCTTAATCAAGCAGTGCTTCGATTTAATCGTATACAAACAAGCATCACAGATGTCGGGATTGTAGTGATGATTGAGCCTTCTGGATCATCGGACGAAGATTATATTGATATTGATTTCGCAGCTGGCATAGGGGTTGATGGAACAGCAGCAAATATTACTACAAGTACCTCCTCACTTCCAACAGGATGCACGGCTCTTTCTACTACTTCGAGCCAGGCATCAAACGTAACAGGGCAGAGTGTGGAATTTACTATTTCTTCACCTGCCAACCCACTATCTGGAACATTGTATTGTTTTAACATCACCGGTGGTATTGATACTCCAGGAAGTACGGGATCATTTGTTTCAACAATTCGTACTGAAAATTCTGGTCACACGGAAATTGAATCAACAGAAATAACAACATACTATGTAAGTAATGATTCTATAACTGTTACTGCAGTTGTTCCTCCGACATTTACGTTCAATCTTGGAGCTACCAGCACATCATTTACGACAGACCTTAGTACTTCAGATGAAGTAAATACGACAGGAGTTACAGGAACTGTCGTGACAAACGCAGGTAACGGGTGGACAGCGTATCTGAGATCTGCAAATGGCGGTTTGGACTCAGTCGTTACGGGAGATACAATTGACACAGTTGGATCAATTGATAATTCGCCCACAACCATGACTCCTAATAATGAACAATACCAGCTTCATGTTGCAGAGACATCAGATGCTCAGACAAATGGAGCGCCTGATCCTGAATATGCAGGAAGCATAGCAGGTCCTCAATCTGGCGGAACATTTAATTCAACAGCTCTTGAGCCAATCGCGTCAGGAACTGCATCCACATCCAACTATGTATTTACCATGTATGGGATTGCAAACATCTCAGGTCTCACCCAAGCAGCAAGTGACTATTCAGACACATGGACTGTTGTCGGAGCGGGTAATTTTTAGTACTCTTAATGGCTGGTAATTTCGTTTATTTATCAACTTGACAGACATCACATATTTTGCTTAAGTTGAATAATGACCGATCAAATCCGCAAAGCATTACTTCAGCGTTTTAAAATGGAAAATGCCTCAAACGATTCGAAGCAAAAGCTGATTGACTCACTTGATCAGTTAATTCAATTTTCACTTCTTGATCTTATAATGGGAAGTTTGAGTCAAGAACAGCAAGAGCAATTTTTGACACTATTTGATCAGGATCCAACAGGAGAAAAAGCTTATGATTTTGCAAAAAATGCAATTCCAGATCTTGAGAAATTGGTTACAAATACTATACAAAAAGAATTAAATGGTTTAGTAGCACAATAAATATGTCAGAATTAGGAGCACCAGAAGTAGTAGCAGCAACGCCGGGAGGTCAAGAATCTGGATTTATACCAGCCCAAAACGCAAAATTTGCTGAAGGTCAAGCAAAAATCGCAGCACGTCAAGCTCAAGAGGCGTCACGCTTGGAAGCCAGAAAAACTACTGTTGAACCACCAACAACAGGACAGCAGTCACAAGAGACTCCAGCAGTTTCTGTTCAAAATGCGCCTCAAAATATAGACATTGCAGCAGCAAGTAGGAATATGGATGCTTTGATTCGAGAGGCTCAGGCGAGCCGTGAGCCTAAAGCAGAGCCAGTTTTAACTGCAGAAGTTGCACGGGAGGCGCCAGTGAAAAAGGAATTGTCTGAAAGTGCTGCAAGAATTCAGCGTTCACTTATTAACAACTTAGGCCTTTTTGTTGAGGGGAGAAAGGCAAATGCTGCAGTTATACGAAATGAAGGTAAGACAACTCTTACTGAATCTGGCAAAGACAAAGCAGATACAATAACAAGATTAATAAGTAAAGATGCTGGCAATTACGATGATTTTCGTGATGGGGTTGCGGCTGCACGTGCAACAATTCAAAAAGAAATAGACTCAGCCAGGCGAGCTGCCCGCAAACAAGCCGTGCAGTTTGCAAAAGCCTTTGGACAGGAGCTTGATAAGGATACGCTAAATAAAGCCTCTCGTGAGCTTGCATCTTCTGGAGCACAAGAAGCAACGGCTCAGCTTGCAATTCTCAATCAGATCTCAAAAGAGCGATATGCTGCCGAGCGCAAACTACAGACAACTGAACGGCAGGCGCAAGTGCTGCAGATTAAGCAGAATGCAACCGATATCCAGCTTGATGCTTATACACGCAAGATGCAAAAAGAAGGAGTAGTACTTCCTACAACAAAAGCAAGGCTTGCAGAAAAATTTGCGCGTGATGTTGTTGCGGGAAGATACGTAAGTGATCCAGTTGCTGAGCAATCAAGCAAAATCGGCATGCTCATGCGTGAGGCCATACAAGACAGGACTGCTACAGAGCCTGTAAGTGAAAAAGCTGCAGACGCTGTGGCCGAAGTTACTGCTCCACTTAGTGTGCAAGCGCAAATAGATCAAGAAATTCAAAGAATGGAAACCACAAATGGTTCGATGAGGTCCGATCTTCCAGAGGCTGTTCGAAATGGAATTATTGAACAAATGTCAATGAATGAACCAGGCAAACCCAGTATAGCCGAACTGCTGAATCCGCCAAAGGTTCCAGAAGTAGCAGCAATAGAGACAGTTTCTCCTGAGGACCAAAGCGAGACCCTAATTGCCAAAATCGGAATTCGCGTAGAAGGATTAAAAGGTAAATTATCTCGTTTTGGCAAACTCAAAATTGGTCCGCAGAGTCCTCCTTTGCATAATCCAGCACTTCGCAGAATTGGATATGCAACAACTGGCGCAATACTTGTCGGAACTGCATTTCTTGCAGGACAGGATGGCGGTCCGTCTTCTATAGACACGGGAATGTCTGACAATACAGATTCTTCACATACACTTGTAGTTGATCCGGCAGGATTTGGAGAGCAAAATAATTGGCTGGGTGCGCCCGGAGCTGCACAAACTCTCACCGTTGAAGGCCCTATTGCTCCAAAAGAAGCACAAGCTGTTATTGGCACAGTGCAGAGCGGAGAAGGGCTGACACAAATTGTTTCAAGGATAGAGGGAATTAGTCCTGATGACCCAAAGTTATTCGATAGGGCCTTGGCACTTGCTACAGAAAATAGAGCAACATGGGAAAGTGAAAATCCTGAGTTTTATAAAAAGCTCGATGAACTAACAAGTCAAGGTCAAAAATTAGACAGTGCAGGGATCAAACAATTACTGCATGATGTTGGGGGCGACAACTACAATTTTATGACACATCCTGATCAGAATTTCTCACTGACCCCACAGATCCAATCCTAAGAATAATTTGTATTAAATAGGCTATATATTTTTTTGTGTCTTGACAAGTAATTTTATTTTTGCCTAAACTAACAATGCCTAATTTGAGTTATTGTTTATGAAACGCCTAAAGTTATCTAATATTGCTGTTGTAGCTAAAACCACTTCGCGCCAGAAGGCTGCTCTTCTTCTCCTCTCGGTTACGTTATTTTATCTCATAAGTCCATTTACTGCCCAAAATGCTGATGCTGCTGCACTCAACCAATCAATGCTTCGATTTAACAGACTTCAAACAAGCATTACAGATGTTGGGATTGTTGTCATGATTGAAGTTGCTGGCGCTTCAAACGAAGATTTTGTAGACATCGATTTTGCATCAGGGATTGTGGTTGATGGAACAGCCTCAAATATCACTACAAATGTAACAGGTCTTCCAACAGGCTGTACTTCACTTGATGTAGGATCTGCTGCATCAAACGTTACTGGCCAATCAGTAGAATTTACTATCGTATCCCCAGCCAATCCAACAACAGGAACCCTGTATTGTTTTAACATCTCAGCAGGCATTGATACTCCCGGATCAACAGGTTCAAGAGTTAGTACAATTAGAACAGAGGATTCAGGAAATGTATTAATTGAAGAATCTGATGTTGACAATAATTTTATTACAAGTGACCAAGTAACAGTATCGGCTGTAGTTCCACCAACCTTTACATTTACACTTGGTGCAACAAGTACTTCATTTACCTCTGATCTTTCAACATCAACTCAGCGATCGACAACAGGAGTGACAGGAACTGTCGTGACAAATGCAGGTAACGGTTGGACAGCATATCTTAGATCTGCTAATGCCGCACTAAACTCAGTCGTAACGGGTGACACCATTGCCACCACGGGATCTATTGATAATTCCCCATCGACCTTATCTACAGGCTCGGAAAACTACAACTTAGATGTTGATGAAACATCAGACACACAAACCAATGGTTCAATAGACGCAGAATACGATGGTGGAGCAAGTCAGGGTGGAACATTTAATTCTTCAGCCCTTGAGCCTATTGCATCTGGAACGGGTGCTACCTCAAGCTACGTCTTCACAATGGTTGGCAAGGCCAACATCTCAGGTCTAACTCAAGCTGCAAATGACTATACAGATACTTGGACTGTCGTTGCTGCTGGGAACTTCTAATATTTTGGTATTCAGTCCCAAGAGAAAGTCCTTGACAAATTTTTCTTTTTTATTCAATATTATTAAGTACAGAATTTAGGTAAATGACTTCTTTTTATAAAAAATCTCAAAAAATAAGCCTGATTTTATTAGTCCTTCTTTTTTTGAATATTGTATTTCCTTTATTTATATCCCAGGCTCATGCTGTAGCACTTAATCAATCAGTTTTGAGATGGAATAGGCTTGCTGCAAGTACCAATGATGTTCCAATTGTTGTAATGCTTGAGGTGGCTGGTACTGCCAATGAAGACTTTGTGGATATCGATTTTGGGTCAGGCATAGGCGTCGACGGAACACCCGCAAATATTACAACAAACGTAACAGGTCTTCCAGCAGGTTGTACTTCTCTTGATGTAGGTTCTGCTGCGTCGGCAGTTTCGGGTCAGACTGTAGAATTTACTATTTCCTCTCCAGCCAATCCCCTAACTGGAACCTTGTATTGTTTTAACATTACAGCCGGTATTGATACTGCATCGGTTGGAACGTATGAATCGACTATTAGGACAGAGGATTCAGGTCATACAGAAATTGAAAATACTCAGGTCACAAATAATTTTATAACCAACGATCAAGTTGTTGTCTCTGCTGTTGTTCCACCTACTTTTACTTTCACCCTTGGTGCAAATACCACATCGTTTACAACTGACCTTTCAACATCTACTCAAACTTCAACAACAGGGGTTACTGGTACTATTGTTACGAATGCAGCTAACGGCTGGACGGCATATCTTAGATCTGCCAATGCTGCTTTGAATTCAACAGTAACCGGGGATACTATTGCCACAACTGGTTCGATCGACAATTCCCCATCGACCTTATCTACAGGCTCGGAAAACTACAACTTAGATGTTGATGAAACATCAGACACACAAACCAATGGTTCAATAGACGCAGAATACGATGGTGGAGCAAGTCAGGGTGGAACATTTAATTCTTCAGCCCTTGAGCCTATTGCATCTGGAACGGGTGCTACCTCAAGCTACGTCTTCACAATGGTTGGCAAGGCCAACATCTCAGGTCTAACTCAAGCTGCAAATGACTATACAGATACTTGGACTGTCGTTGCTGCGGGGAACTTCTAATACTGCTGCCTAGTATTTGAACTTCTTTTTTAGTTAATGTTAATATATTAGTATGCGAATTTATCGAGTGATATTGGCAGGTTTGTTCGGAATTTTTCTGCTGTTTGGTTTAAGTGCTTCTCAGTTTGCGCAAGAAAAAGACTCAAAAGAGTCCATTAAGGAATCAAGCAATAAAACAACTCTTACCCCCTCTCCAACACCTCTTGTTCCGAAAGAAACTCCTCCTTCTGGCATTAATCTGACTCTTGCCCCAACATTTCTTAACCTCGTAACAGATCCAGGAGAAGAAGTAACTTCTCAAATTAAAGTAAAGAATAACAATAACTTCTCAGAATATCTCAAGATTGATATCGCAAAATTTGAGTCAGCAGAGGGTGGAGAACGACCTCTTATTTCAGAATTTACTTCCTCAGACGAATACAAGAATTGGATCTCATTCTCAGATTCTCAATTTATTCTTGATCCTAACGAAACAAAAGTAATTGATGTCACAATTCGTGCTCCCAAAGAAGCAAGTCTTGGGTATTACTATGCAATCATCGTTAACAGAACAACTCAGCAAGAAACAGTAGCCCAGGGTGCAGCTGTGGCTGGGGCGGCATCAGTTTTGGCTTTATTGGAAGTGACAAGTCCCAACGCAAAAAGAGAACTTCAACTGGTAGATTTTAAAACAAGCAAACTGTTCTACGAATACCTGCCAGCCGAATTTCAAATAACCGCAAAGAATACAGGCAATATTCATATAATTCCAAGCGGCGAAATATTTATTGATTCGATGAGACTAAAAGAAATAGGAACAATAAAAACCAATGAAGGAAGAGGTAATGTTTTGCCCGGAACAGAGAGAGTCTATACAGTATCTTGGAGTGATTCATTTGCTGTGAGAGTTCCAAAGGAAGATGGCGGCCTTGCTGTTCGTGGGGAAAAGGGTGAAACAAAATTTGAAACAAAATTCGATTTCACCAAGGCAAATAAGTTCAGGATGGGTAAATATACAGCTCATCTGCTGATGATTTATGACAATGGAGAGCGCGACATACCGCTTGAAGGAACTGTATCTTTTTGGGTTATTCCATGGAGAATTATCTTAAGCGTATTTTTCATTATTGCAACTCCAGCTGTAATCGTATATATATTTATGAAATGGAGGTATGGAAAAAAACGATAATCGATAGTGGGTTTGAGTTTTTTGTGATATAGTATGAAGAATATTGCTATGAGAATATACAAGTCTTTATTAATAAGTGTCATTTCGCTTGTTCTTGTAGCAGGTTTTGTGAACTTTGCATATGCTCAGTCTGCCAAGTCTACTGATTCAAAATCATCTTCAAAATCTGAAAGTGATGATTCTAAATTAACCCCCTCTCCAACACCTCTTGTTCCGAAAGAAACTCCTCCTTCTGGCATTAATCTGACTCTTGCCCCAACATTTCTTAACCTCGTAACAGATCCAGGAGAAGAAGTAACTTCTCAAATTAAAGTAAAGAATAACAATAACTTCTCAGAATATCTCAAGATTGATATCGCAAAATTTGAGTCAGCAGAGGGTGGAGAACGACCTCTTATTTCAGAATTTACTTCCTCAGACGAATACAAGAATTGGATCTCATTCTCAGATTCTCAATTTATTCTTGATCCTAACGAAACAAAAGTAATTGATGTCACAATTCGTGCTCCCAAAGAAGCAAGTCTTGGGTATTACTATGCAATCATCGTTAACAGAACAACTCAGCAAGAAACAGTAGCCCAGGGTGCAGCTGTGGCTGGGGCGCCTGCCATCCTGACACTCCTTGAAGTAAGAAGCGAAAACGCAAAAAGAGAACTTCAACTGGTAGATTTTAAAACTAAAAAATTCTTTTACGAATATCTCCCCGCTGAATTTGAAGTAAGGGTTAAGAACACCGGAAATATTCATATCACGCCAACGGGTGATATCTTTATTGATTCAGTTCGAGCAAAAGATGTTGGAATTTTACGAGCAAATGAAGGAAGGGGTAATGTCCTGCCAGGAACAGAGAGAGTGTATACAGTATCTTGGAGTGACGGATTTGCTGTTAAGACTGTACAGGAGGAGAACGGGCAGGTAATAAAAGATAAAGATGGACAGGCAAAACTCAAAACAAAATTCGATTTCACCAAGGCAAACAAGTTCAGGATGGGTAAATATACAGCAAGTGTTCTATTGGTTTATGACAATGGAGAGCGCGACATACCACTTGAAGGAACTGTTACGTTTTGGGTAATTCCTTGGAAGATGCTCCTTGTTGGTGGTATTATTCTTATCTTTGCAATTCTCGGAATCAAAAACACAGTCATCACAAATCTTAAGAAGATATTCGGTAAGAGATAATGCTCCATCGTGCTCAACTCTTTACAATAGTTTTATTTTTGTTTTTTTTCCTGTTTGCTGAGGTTAATCCCTCAATTGCATCTACGAAGGGGATTACTGTTTCACCTGCATTTACAGAAGTTATCCTTAAAAAAGGTGAATCTAAAGTAGCAGAAGTTACAATCCAGAACAACACAAAAGAGACAGTTACTTTTGAATTATTTCCTTTGGATTTTAGACAAGGCGGGGATTTTGGTGAAATTAGTTTTTTGGGTCAGGATTCAGAGTCTTATTCATACTCACTTGCCTCCTTTCTGTCACTTGAAACAAGCCAGGTAACTGTGGAAGCAGGCGGGAGTGAACAGATAAAAGTAACTGTGGAAGATCGTGAAAGCCTTTCACCTGGTGGTCACTATGCTGCGGTAGTTGGAAGAATTGTTCAAGAGAATGATAAATCAGACAACACGATAATTTCACCTTCCGTATCTTCATTGATTCTGGTTCGAAAGGTAGGAGGAGAAAGATTTAATATTAATCTTCTCGATAATAACTGGCCAAAGGGAATCGCTTTTTCATATCCTCAAAATACATTATTAAAAATGCAGAATGAAGGAAATGTGCATCTGATTCCATATGGAACTTTCGAAGTAAAAGATATGTTCGGAAGAGTGCTTTATTCTGGAATAATCAACAGCTCTTCACATATTATTTTGCCCGAGTCACGAAGGTATATTCAGGCAGATGTTCGTTCTCGGTCATTTAGTTATCCAATTTCCATAAATGAGATAGTCATAAAAGGTGAAGATTCCATTAAAAAGACTAGTTATTCTCAGCGAGGAACTTTTCTCTACGTAAATCCAATCGCATTGGTTTTTTTGGGATTTCTAGTGCTTTTAGTCGTGATACGAATTGGAAAGTATAAAAAGAGAAAACAATGAAAAAGAAATATATAGCATTAATTGTATTTATTATTTGTTTATTAATCGGAATTGGCGTGTATTTGGCAACGAGTATAAAGCCTTCAATAAATCAAGATGGACAGCTTTCAGAACGTTCCAAACAATTTCTTGAAAATCGAAAGAAAAATAACTCAGATGAGGGATGGCGAGATGTAAATTTTGAGAAGAAAAGAATGACAGATGGTGAGCTTGAGAATAATCACGTCACAATAGATAATTGCTATCGATTGAAAGTTCCATTTGGTGTTTCACGAGAAGAAGAGCGCGATACTTGTACTTATGCATTATTTTTGGAGCCAACTGGGCTGCTTGTTGTTTCGTATAAAGACTCGAGCGAAAAGAGCGTTGAATCTATTTCAGGAGTGATCATGAGGCGACAAAAAGAAACGGAGTATAAAGAGCGTCAAAGTGAATCTTTTGTAGTATTTAGAAAAAATGCATCAGAATACGAATCTAGCGCTTTTATAATACGAAACAATAAAATACTAACCATTAGTCTTTCTATCTCCTCAAATGAGGATTTTGATTCAAAATTTGATGAAATATTAAAGGGTATAGAGCTATTCTAATTATTTAGAGAGAGTATTGCTAAAAACTTCCAGAAGCGATAAGTGTGAGCGTATCAGAGTAATCGTTAGATGCAGGAGTAAGATTAGACGGTTTGGCTTTAATGAGTACGCTTGCTCTCCCTCCTGTTACTGGTACATTTGAAGAGCTGTAAAGTGCACGAATAGTTGTATCAACCACTCCGACATTGTCGCTTGCCGTATTGTAAGGGGCAGAGGCTGAAAGAGGACCTCCTGAGGCTTGTGTTGCGGTGCTACTTCGAATTCCATAACCCTCAGATGCTCCAGACAAGTCAGTAGTTGTTGAGGATATGGTATAACCTTGGACAGTTGAGTATAGACCTGAGTTTGTACCATAGATATAAACAAACCCTCCATTAAGCGCATTTGTATCCAAATCGATCCATATTTTATCTGCTGCCGTATTTACTGATCCCAGGGCAAGATCACCAAAAGCTACTGAATAAGGGGGTGGGGTTTCAGTGTCAGATGAGGAGACATCAATATCAAATGTTAGTGAAGGCTGAACTGTTGCGGCACTGTCTGTCGGACCATATCCTGTTTGGGTAAAACTTCCTTGCCGGGCTGCTACTTTTACTGTGTATGTTGTTCCAGGAGAAAGACCTATAATTTCAAACCCGCTGCCACCACCCCATGCGGTATATGTTTGCCAATCGTCATCATTCAGCTGATTCGCAATTGTATGATCGTTTTGTATATATTTTGTATCACTAACGAATGCATCAGAAGATATCGAAATAGCAAATTCTGTATCGTCAGGATTTGATCCAGAGTTTATAATAAGCAATAGTTTGTTATAGTAACTGGCAGGGTTACTAATGACAGGCGCAGGGGGTACATTTGCTTGTTGAGTGAAGTTAAGACCAGAGCCTATAGAATATGTATTTGAATCACTTTTTCCAGTGTCTGCTTCACCCAATACTCCATTGACAGAATAGTTTGTTGATGAAGAGCTTGCAGTGCCTCCTGCTCCAAACCCATACTCCATAAGTTCATAGCTATTTGATGCTGGCCCTGCCAGCACAGAAGCAGAGAAGCTAACAAACACAAAACATAACAGAACAAATACAATAAAAGTTTTTTTAAGCATACGATAATTTCTTTATTTTCTATTGTATCTGGAAAACTGCAAAATTAGCAATATTGAAGCTGAATTTAAGTACTATAACTGCTAAATTCTTAATAAATATGCACGTGAATCTAAAAAGCAAAGAATAGCCATATATATCAATAAAATCTATCAAACGAGCTGAATAGCAATTTAAATAGCATTCTGCTAAATTCAGGCACAAATATTTACATTAAAAAAGTGCAAAGATTATATGAAAGAAGACTAAAAGCTCAGAAAATCGCATCGAAGTTTGTTCATGCTCAAGACAAAATGATTAGCATTGATGCTCTATGATGCACTTATTGAGGTTTTTCTACTAATTTTGGCCGGAAGGGCGGGGATAGAACCCGCACCTCCCGGAATAGTTTATTCCCCTCGCTTCGCGAGGAGGTCTGGTCACAAAAGGTGCTGAAGTAGCAAGACTGTCCCAACTGCACATGTGGGCAGCGACAAGACGGCACATTTACATACTTCTTGGCCTCATCTCCTCTTACCATGCGAAATTCAGAGAAGCGGATAGCTACCACGATCTCCTTACCATCAATGAAGCGGATAAGGTGAATCGCCGAAACTGCTGCTCCACAGCAGGCCAGCACGAGAAGCCCCCAGAGGAGCAGGCTGATGAGCATTTCAGTATCCTTTCAGAAACTTGTATCCTTCGGCAAGTTTCCCGCAAGTTGCGGGACGAGTAGGATTTGGTTTGTGAATTTATGCCCCCTGGGTTGTTCCTTGGCGATTAAACCGCTTCAGAACCCAGTCGATAGATACCTGGGTGAGCCAGTACTCTGCGTAGACTGCCAGAATCGCCCCGCCATACGCGATGTAGAGCGCAAGCGATTCGTCAGCTACACTTCGGTAAACCCACACCATCATCGGTACTTCTGCGCACACGGCGAGCGTGAACGCAAGTTTGGACAGGATCCAGGCTCCCTTTCTTTTTGCGAAGTGGTCGGCTAAGACCACAAGCATCAGAATCGGAAGCGGTACGAGGAAGAGAAGTGCTGTCATGAGTTGCTACTCTTGAGCTTTGCGAACTTCTGTCGGACTTTGCCGCTTACTACGAGCGTGACGCCGGTAGAAACGGTAAGGAAGATGACATCAAGGAGCAGAACTCCCCACCAGTTGGCATGGAGGAATATCCAGCCCAGATGAGAGAGAACTGATATGATGGCACCGAGCTTGATGAACCGAAGGCTTACCATCCTGTCTTTCTTGTCACTCACCCAATAAAGGATGGAGTAACTCCAAAGCCAGGAGATGCCCCAGAAGGTGGTCATCAGAAGAACAAAAGGCACGGGATTCCTTTCTTTCAGGTCCGAATTGACGGACTTATTGTTTGTCTTTTGGTGCTGTTTGCGATATTCAGGTGAAATACCCGAATTTAATCGCGTTTGCGCACCAGAGCAGTAAGTCGGTGAGAATTAGGGCGACGATGAATCCTGGAGTTTCTTCTTCGGAAAGAGGTCCGCTCAGGATTCGAAAGCTCGTGAGAGCAAAAAGCATGATCCCTATTGCGTAGGCAAGGATCTCTACGTAGAGCATTTCTCCTCCTAAGCGTGTTGTGACCAGTTGTAAAAGAACAACAGGTCACGGGTCGGAATGGACGTGCAAAGAGACCAAGGTCCAATGCCTGTTAGTTGTGGGTATTATACCCCTAAAATTCGCAGATTTTTACCTCTTTTTATAAGAAAAGCCCCCGGCCCGTAAGCCGAGGGCGGTGGGTTTTAGGCCCCCGTGGCCCCTGAGACGTAGGTGAACGTTGATTTGTGATCCACCCGTAGAGTCTGCGTGTAGCGCTTCAAGAGCGCTGCATCGTGGTCGTCGACCAGGATCGTAATCTGTCCAGACTTATTACTAAAAGAATGGTTCAGAACCGAAATCCTAAGGTCCGCTGCGACTTTTGCAGCGAGTTCGTAGGCCACATCTGGTCCCACGGCTCGCCTTGGTGTTGCCAAAATTCTTTGCACAGGCTACTCCCATTGTCTTTGACAAGTTCGGTGCTTGCAGGTCTGCACCCCTTGCCGGACTTATGCATATTATACATCTTGTCTAAAATGGGTGGGGAAAAATGAAAGATAGACTTATCAGATAGTATAGTTAAAATAAGCATTTGAACTTATATGTGGTTTTTAACCCATAGGTCTGATAAGGACTTTTTGAGGCTAGCGAATAAATAATTTAGAAAATTTTACTAAAAGAAGTTATCAAAAAGGAGACAAGAAAGGACATTAATTTTGTAAATTTAACTCTTGGTGTAGTAGACAGATCTGCCTTTGCCGATTGCATAGATGAGACCAAGGGCAGTAAGTCGTGCTAAGTCTCGAGAGGATGTAATTTGAGATACTCCAAAATGTTTTTGAACTTCTCTGTTGGTGATTTTTGAACCAGGAGCGTCCAAGTATGCAAGAATTTGCTGTTGCCGAGGAGTTATTTCATAAAAAGAGGGGGCGACCTCTTTCTCAAATAGCCTTTCAGTTATTTTTTCAGAGGCTTTTCGGGCTGCTTGGGTACATATGGTGGTATAATACTCAAGAAATGCGCTAAAAACACCTTCTGACTTCGATTTTTTGAGTAGTTCTAGGTAGGTAAGGGAGTC
>CAZFJW010000017.1:0-20703 GCA_964519355.1 uncultured Gammaproteobacteria bacterium
TGTTATAATATAGGTCATGGGAAATTTTAATAGAGATTCGAGATCCGGATCAGGCGGCGGCGGACGAGACTTCGGAAGAAGAGAGTTCAGACGTCCAGGGCTTGATAGACCACAAATGTATAGTGCAACGTGCGCTAACTGCGGCAATCAGTGTGAAGTACCGTTCCGTCCAACAGGCTCCAAGCCTATTTTTTGTAATAATTGTTTTGATAGGAATTCTTCTCAAGGTTCTGGTCCAAGAACTTCATATGGATCAGGCGGCGGACGAGATCGTGACAGTAATGTAAGATCAAGTTTTAGCAATGATAGACCTATGTATGATGCAGTATGTGCCAACTGCGGAAACGATTGTAAAATTCCATTCCAGCCTAGAGAAGGACGAGAAGTTCTGTGCAGTAATTGTTTTGGAGAGAAGAATGGAGAAAATAGACTCGGATCACGAAATGATTCAAGAAGACCAGAAGGATCAAGTCTGAATTCTCAAGTTGAAATGTTAAGTCAAAAAATTGATAAGATCATGGTGCATCTTGGAATAGTTGATGCTAAAAAAGAAGAAAAAAAGACTCCCACAAAAGTAAAAGTTGTTGATCAGGAAGAACCAAACGAACAAGAAGCACCGGTTTCTGAAATTATTACTGAAGTTCTTGAAGAAATAGCAGTAGAGGAAAAGGCAGAGAAGAAAAAAGCAGCCCCTAAGAAAAAAACCACAAAGAAAAAAGAATAATCCTCATTCTTTTTAGTTCACGATTTTAAATTTTATATGTTCTTATTGCGGAAAAATGTTCTCTTCCTGAATTCTTTTGGTCATGACTTGACTCATAAGTTCCAGGCCTTCTGCTGATGGATGGATATTGTCATCAGGATTAATATACTTTGTGTCCCCATCACCTTGCGCGTCCAGGGACTCAGAATAGACATCAATAATTGGGATGTCATGGTCTTGTGCGAACTTTATATGATTTTTTATGTATGCAATTCTCTCATCTGCCTGAAGTCTGCTGCCCTGACTATCACTTTTCAAAACCTTTCTGCCATACGTATCGCGATCCGGCGCAATAGTTGCCATAAAGAAAATTACCGTATTTGGGAATCGTTCTGTTAATTTTTGCATAATGTGGGTGAGGACTTCATTTTGTTTTTTAAGCCCCCCCCCGAGTCCATGCTGTGAGAGCGGATTGTATCCAAATGATTCAATGATAATGACTTGCGGGTCCCCATCAAAAACAGGTTTGAGTGTTACATCACCTGCAGGGGTTACCACTTTATATAAATGTTCTTCCATCATTTCAATATTTTGCCCGGCTTCTGCGTAATTGGAGACTTCAAAAAAAGCTCCAGGGTAGGCCTCCGAGATGACTTCGGTGAACCTTCCACCTCTTGGACCTAGTGCATGTGTCATAGAGTCCCCGATGAGATATATGTTGTATATGTCACTTTTTTGAAGTGTGGGAGAACCATACATAGAAAATTCTTTAACAGCAGTACCTGCCGGCGGGATATTTGTCGGGATTATAGGAGTTGCAGTTGCTACAACAGTCTTATGCATGGATTGGATTACCATAAAGGAGAGTGGAATTGCTATGAAGAGGAAAATAAAAAAACCAAGAAGAATTAATTTCACATTCATGCGTTTTATCATAAGGTTAATTACTATAACATAACGGAGAAAATGTTGTGTAAGAGAAATGAATGAATCGATTAAGAGATTTTTAAGATCTTGTTACAGATAGCAAGAAGAATAGGTTTGTCTTGTTAGGATGCACAAGCCAAGTCTTTCGTACACAAAAAAACCTAGACTATAATTTTTTCTTGTGTATTTTTGTTGTATATTTTTTAGCATTTATTTTTTCTGCTTTTTCATTGTAGAAATAATAAAATGCTATATAGCACTCCAGATGTGGTCGTCTCAGGGCAGCAGTCATATTATTCACCTCCTCTCATATTCTAGAGTTAGTTTACAAGGCTGAGGTGATGGATGCTTGACGCGAGCTGAACAGAACACGGACAAAATCAGGACAAATGGTATATTAGTTCTTTAGATCCAACTTCTTTTGTACTGCTTTTGTAATTTCTCCAGTCTCCCAATTAAACCGCTTAGGCGTGCCGATAGAATAAATCGCCGAGTATTTTGACCGCTCATCCACCGGAAGATTTGAGTTGTACATAAAATTATCTATTTCTTTTTGCGAGGCATTTAGTTTTAGTGGGATAGCCGAGTTGAAGCGCCATTTTTTCTTCCTATCTTTTCCCGAGCATACAACAAGCATTTCATAAAAGACGGGTTCTCCCAAAAATCTCAAAAATACTTTAATTCGATCCTGAATATTGTATGGAAGAGATTTTGACTCTGTCCAATATTCCTTTTTCATTTCTATGTGACGGTTAAAATGAAGGGGGACTAAAATTAATTCGGAATAAATCTGGGTATCAGGGTATTTTGTTCGCATTTCTTGCATGTAGGGAATTGCATCCTGAGGACGTAGATAGAAATTTTCTATTGGGTAAATTGATTGATTGACTTCATTTGAAAAAAAGAACGTCACAAGATATCCTTTTTTTGGAAACTTCGGGTCAACAGAACAGTATCGTATGCTCATGAGGATTTATGTACTCATTCTACCACGACCGGTTCTCCGGTATCCTCTGTCACATCTTCTTCCTCATAAAACCACGACTCGTCAATATCCTGCACTTCTTCTATTTCAGGATCCCATAAGAGATATCCGTCGCCGCTTTTCTTCACATCCCAGTACCCTTCAAAATATTTATAGACAATTTCCCCGTCAACAAAGTCTTTTGTGGTTATTTTTACCCTTACCCGATTTTCTATATCTGGATCATCCCAAATGAATATAACTGACGTATCAAGGTTAGGATCGTATCCTGCTTTCCACTCTTCAAAGCTATAGCCTTTTATAAAATTATCAGAAAGAAGTTCAAATGCCTTGTCCATACGCCTCATTTTCAGGTAATTATAAAATGACTCGACTGCGTCTTTGGGACTATCCTTGGGTGTAAAGGTAATTTTTGTAACGTCGCGAGTCCAGTCATCGGATTCATTCATCTTTTTGAATTTTTCTTTAATAGTGTTGGTCGCTATTGCAAATCCTGCGCCCGATAGTCCTGCCGTATTTACTCCTACGACTTCGCCGCAAATGGTGATGAGTGGTCCACCGCTGACGCCGCTGTTAAGAATTGCATCGGTCTGAAGATACTCGATGTCTTGAGTCTTTTCGATCCTTCTGCCCGACAGGAGGCCTCGTGTAACAGTTGCCTCTCCACCAAGTTCTCCTCCAAATGGAAATCCTACTGCCAAGACTTCTTCAGCAGCTGCCAGAGTATCCGAGTCGATCATATCGAGTTTGGGTAATTCTGACTCGACCTGTAAAATTGCGAGATCAGAATTTTTATCTGCCATGACAATCGTGGCATTTTCAAAAGAATTATCCTGATAAATTACTTTCGGACTTGGTTCAAATTCGATGACGTGGAAATTGGTGAGTAATAATTTGTGCCCCATGATAAATCCAGATCCCTCCGCCTCTCCACCTACGACTCGCACGACAGATTTTCGAACTTTTTCAACCGCAGTTTTTTCAGAACATGATAATTTTTCTCTTCCACCAAGGCGATTTTCTATAGTCTCAAGACGGAGCCCCAGTTCGTCCACCTGGGTACTTAATGACAGTACCCACATCGATAAAAGCCCAGCAATAATCCCTAAAACAATTGTCCAATTGATTTTCGATACAAGTTTTTTAAAGGTTGGGAATGTTTCAAGATTTGGATGGTCTTGGAGAAAAAAGAAAGCAAACCAATATCCAATACCACTCATAATCGGGATATATAACAGTTCACGGATGAAAATAAGAATGTAATTTTTCGCGTCATACGAGCTGATATAAAAAAGGATGACAAGACCACCTGTTACAAGAAATAAATTCCGTGTCCTACGAATTGGGAATTTGAAATAGAGTAGAAGAGTACCATACAGACTTATGATGAAAAATGAAATAAAACCAAGAATACCCAAAATTTCTGTCAGAATTGGAACGTTTAAGAAGCCAAAAAGGGTAGAGATAACATACAGAATAAAAGAGACTAGGGGAATGTATTTCCTATGAGGGGAGAGTAAAAAATGAATTAATCTCTTTTTCGTATTAAGCCCAGTATACTACGAAAATTTGAAATTATTGTTCTTTACTTGGATAATTTAGTTTTCTTTTTCGATTTGAATTGTAATATTGTGACATATTTTAGCTATTTGTTTAAAATTCCTTCTAACGAAATTAAGTCTGGACAGGAGATTAAACTGGCAAGTTGATTTTCAGTCTTATAAAGACTTCTAATCTTTGTCCAAAATTCTGGCTCTAACTTATCTATAATTTTTATTACTTCTTTACCTGGAATCCATTTCCAGTCTTTTGAACTAATAACTTTTTCAATGATGGCTAAGAGGTCACTTTTTTTAATAGATAATTCGGACACCCGTTGTTTCCAGTTGTCCAAATCTTGGACCGGATCATCTCGGAAGTAGCTATCCTTCCAAAGATTTTTAGCAAAATTCCTAATAGTGGTTTTTAAATATGATTGGATTAGAGTTTGCTTTTCCTTTTGAATAGCCTCCCACAACAACGTCTCTCCATCTTTCCCATCCTTTTCGCTAAGGACTTTGTTTATCAGTAACGGGTTTAAAAATATATTCTCAATTTCCCAGAACGGAAAATGTAAAACGCCGGGGACATTCGATGGATTGGTAATTTTGGGAGGGAATTCACTATCAGGAGAAGATAATTTGTCTCCATCTAAAATTACTGAAAGTTTGGCGTCTGAGCCTTGATGGGAAGCTTGACTAATTAGCTCGAGAGAACTTTCTACATTTACTCTGCTTCCGCCAAACGACCAATATCTTCTCGATCTATCATTGCCAAAAATCCAAACTAGCGCTTCTTGTGTTGTAGGCGAATTTGTTCCCGTAAGGTGTTTACCACTCTTGTTTTCAGCACAAATCCAGTGAGCTGTAAAAAATGAGGGGTCAATGGGAATTCCTAACTCCTCAATTGCTTCACTAAATTCTTCTCCTAATTTTGGATTTGATATTTTTCCTCGCTCAACGAGAGCAATTTTGGCGACTCTAAAGAAATGATGTAAAACATCAGACGAGTGAGTTGCGATAATAACCTGATTATGTTGTCCAAGATCTGCTATTAGTTCACAAAGTCGACGTATTTGATTTCCATGAAGATGAAGCTCTGGCTCGTCAATTAAGATTATTTTGTTTTCATCGGCTCTAATTCTTCGCAGATAGGCATAAAAGTAAAGATACTCTCTTTCACCAGCGCTTAAGTTGAGAATGCCAACTTCGCGTTCTTTGTGATCAACAAAATAGACAGGATTATCTCTATCAAAATCGATTCTTATGTCTTTTTCAAAATCAACTAATCCTTTTCTGTATGCTTCTTCAATTTCGTCAGTGATGTTTCCTCCTCTAACTTCTTTAACAACATCTATCATTTCTGAAATTATTGCCTTGTTAAACTCATCAGAAACATTGATTTCAGCTCCCGGATCTGGAATATCATAACCCTGAACTTTGAAAAAATTCGAAACCGACATTTCGTTTTTTACTGAGCGATTAGATGTAACATATCTTATCTTTTCAGTAGGTATTATTTGAGCATTTTGCCACTGCTGATTGCTTTTGGGGAAATCAATGTGATCGTTATCGTCCGTGCCTGTATTGACTGTTAATCGTACAAAATAGCTATCGTCATTATTAATCACATCATCTTGCTTTAACGCAACATCAGGCTTTTTCTGTCGAGGAATACCACTTATCATGTTTAATATTGAAGTCTTTCCACTTCCGTTTTTCCCCAATAGAACATTAACACCTTTAGTAAGTTGAGCAGTTCCCTCAAAAGATAGGTGACCAAACCAGTTTATTTTTATCTTTGTTATGTAAAAATCACTCATTATTCTATCCCTCCACAATTTTTATCTCTTCTTCAGTTAGTCCGTAAATGTCGTAAACCATTTGATCAATTTGTTTCTCATATTCCTTCACTTGAGTTTGTTTTTTTAAATCCTGGGAATAGTTTTTATCACTGGTTAAGCTCATAATGTTTTCAACGAGATTAATAAGCTGCCTTTGTTTATCTGAATCACTCGAAAAAATTGGTAGACATTCAAGGGTTTCAATGTCCGTTTGTGCCATAGTTCTACCTGTCTCTAACGATATAGTCTGATAAAACCAGTTAAGAAGTCTTGAATTTATAAGTGCAAGCACATATTGAAGCTTTATCTGAGAGTCACTCTTAATAAGAGCAAAAGAATGTAAATTATTAAGATGATAATATCCCTTGTTATCAATAGCAGCTGTTAGATTATCAGCAGTCTGTCTCACGAGTATTTTGGGGTTATGAATTACATCGTAATCCCAACCACCTTTATTCAATATCTCAGGATCTATATTTATATAATCCCCATCATACACTATTGAGTATTTAGTTACTTGTGCACTTGAAATTAAACCTTTCTGCCATGTTTCTGCTTTTGCTTCTTTTGATACGATATTTTTTTGACCAATAAGTGACCTTACGCCCGTCCTACCGACTAAGTATTTATCCAATGCAGATGAGTTACCTTCTATCTTTTTAACTAAATCCATTGTCTGCTGGTTAAAAAACAACCTGAATCGATTGTATTTTTGAGCCTTATAATAAGATTGAGGGAACGAAAATTCTTTATAGCTGCGGCTGGGAATTTGATCACCATCTTGGATCCATCGAGCACATAGAATGTGATTGTCATCTATATCTTTCTTCCTGGTAAACGTGTAAACAACCGAATATCCAATAACCGCATCAAAAATCTTATGAGGTAGCCATGATATTTGAGCTATTTCACAATTATTAAGAACGTTTGCTCTGATCTTTGAAAAATACCTTCCCACAAGGAAGCTATCGGGAACAATATAAGTCTGTATACCACCATTGAGCTTAGAAAGCTGAATAGCTTTATCCATAAATAGTGCATAAAAGCTTATTTTATATTCAGCTGAATTCGGATAGAGAGATACAAGTACTTTTCTTTCTTCGGATGTCATTTTCTGAGTCCCTCTTAGTCCGAAGCTAATATAAGGGGGGTTAGCAATGACCAAGTCGAACCCGTCCTTAATTCCAAACATCCATTCCGGATCAAACCATGATGACGCTTCGTGTCCAAATGGGTCCCAAGTTGTTAGCATTGTGGTTAGTTCTGCATGGCCCCTTCTATTCTCCGAAATCAACCTTTGGAACATTTTGTTTTGTATTTGTACAAATTGAAGCTTAAGTTGTTCTCTTTCAGATCCCGAAGCATTAAAAAACATATCTCGAATTTCACGCAATTCATTTATACCTTCTGTATCCTCAAATAAACCTATTTGGTTTTGCTTGTTTGATGTCGGTAAGCCAATAAGTGAATTAGCCGTAACAAACTTAAAATCAAGATTTGGAAGTGGTTCAATGCCGCGGTTTTCTTGGGAATCGTCAATTCTCTCATCAACAACAAGTGTTAAGAAGCATCTTAATCTTGAGATTTCTGTAGCAATTGGCTGAATATCAATGCCGTAAATATTTTCTCTTATTATTCCTAATTTTCTTATGTAATCAAAATTTCTGTGTGAGAATTCTCGCTCCATAACCCTTCTTATCTCAGGCGATGTATTCTGAATTTGCTTATGAAACCATATCTGACCCTCTGGGTCTGTCTGCTGAAGGATAAATACAATTTTTTGAAGAGCCCCTATGGGGAATGCTCCCGATCCACAAGCGGGATCTAGAATTTTTACTTTTTCTATAGCATCTATCACTACTTCTTTTTCGCTCTCGTTTAGCGGATACGATGCGTCATCAGAAAGATCATAACTAATAATTGCCCTTAATTTGTTCTCCTGAATATTCGTCTTTTGTTTTAGATACAGAAGTAGACTTTCATCGACCATATAATCAACAATGACACGGGGAGTATAATAGCTTCCAGTACTTTTTCTTGCGGACTCTCCTGTCTCAGGATTTATTTCTGCAAGCAAATTCTCAAATATTCTTCCGAGCATTTCTGGATCTATTGATAGATCCTCATCTATACTTGTATTTTCATCTATTGTGAAATTGTATGTTTCAAGGATAGTGAAAAACTCCTTCAACCAAGTGTCAGGAAGAATCAAAGTATTGTAGAACTGAGATTGTAGTTCTCCCGTTCGACGCCTATAAAAATCATCATCCTGGGGAGAAAATAAACCTCCATTTAGATAAGGAATTAGTGAGTATGGTCTTTCATAAAAAGGATCCCTCCTAGAGTTCATAGGTTGATTGAGAACCTCAAAAAAGATTGGCTCTAACACGTTGTGGTAGTAATCAGGGTTACTTTGGATAGCGTTAAAAGAAAGTAATTCCTTAGGCATTAAAGAGCTTCCTGAGTCACTTTTTTTCTCTCTGAGAAACCAACAAAAGATAATTCTACCAATAAGCCTCACGGCAAACTCGATGCTTGATGGACCATGCTCAGCTATGGAAGGGAGCTTTAATATCGCGTTGTATGTTTCTTTATTCTTTCCTTCTCCTCGAGTTCCACCCACCAATTTTATATAACTTTCAGAAATTTCTTTATAAAATTCTTTATTAACAACTTCAAGTGAAAATCTACTTTTCAGGTCGTTGAAGTCTAGAATTTTCCCCTTGTTAATTAGGAATCTTGAAGGTGTATTTACTTTGGCATTTGGTCCTAAAACGTACGAATGTCTTTTTGGATTTGATAGTTTTGTGATTATCTTACCTTCGCTCCAACTTGGCGTACTTGTAAGTAGTGAGAATCTCCAATTTTCAGTGTTTTCTGAATAATATGCAATAAGTGCATTTGGTGTTCCATAGTTTTTGATGAGATTGAAGCTGTCCTTAGCAAGACCAACTTTTCTTTCTGACGGATCTTTAATAGTTTCAATTACAAATACTCTGACTCCTAAATTTGATTCGCCAAGAGTAGCAATCGATTTTGCGTCCCAAAAGCCATTTGGAACTTCAACTTTTCTAACATCAAGACCGAAATTCGGGAGAAACTCCTCAATCCAATTGCTGAAAGAATCTAGGTTAAATTTTGCATTTAATATCATGATCTTAATTCTTCAGACAAGACAACTAACTCCGAAAGTCCTTCGAGTTGGTCGACTCTTTTAAGGCTAGTTGCAATGGATTGCCTTGATACGATTTCTTGAAGTTCTCTATAGGCACTCTCTAGGTTATCCATATTAATTCTACTTATCTGTTTATACTGTCCTTCACTCAAATCATCGTATTCCTTAATAACTTTAGTAAGATCAATTGCATAATCCTTAGCAGGAGGATGAGTCTCTATGAAAATTTGTAAAGGCTGTAATGCTTTAGCTCGATTGCCACTTATCTTGGGGAGTTGATGCTTTTCAAATAACTTGTCACGGATCAAGATAAATAATTCATTAAATGTATTATCTGGTGCTGATCCCTCTTCTTCTGCTTTTGCTGCGAAAAGAGGTAATACAATCTCAGCTGATACAATTTTTGGCTCCTCATCAACTATTTTTATAGCAAATACATCATGATTTCCTTTCTTGCCATATGCGATTCCGCCGGAAAATTTTTGATTTAATCGTAAAACTCTACTTCTAGGTCTTATATTGATTGCTTGATTAATAACATCATCTGGCGTCTGATCATAAGCCTCACGGTGAATAGCATCCCAGGATTCATATTCTGCATCTGCATTTGCTTTTACATATTCATCTTTAAAGTAAGACTTTAAGTCTTCATCGGGGGTTAATGTTCTGATATCACTTCCTACAACAGCATTAATAAGAGTCATCTTGAGCGTGCTTATCTGCTGAATTCTGGTTTCCGCTTCTCCTATATCAGTTGGGAAAAAGTTATAAACATACAAATTTTCAAATACCTTCTTATTAATACGATTGATACGTCCAATTCGTTGGATGACTCTAGTTGGATTGAATGGAATGTCATAGTTAAAAATTATTCCAGCACGGTGAAGATTATAACCTTCACTAAGAGCATCTGTTGCAATAAGAACATCATAGTCATTTGTCTGGAGGTGAGGTCTTATCCCTGCATCGAAATCGGATCTTAATAACTCACGAGTAGCTTTAGATGCGTCTTTTGCTGTGTATTTAAAAACACGATCAATGCCAGCCTTTTTTACAGCATTACCGAGATATTCTACAGTATCTGCATACGCTGAAAAAATTACGATTTTTCTTTCGGGATCTTCATTTAGTAATTCTTTAATCTTTTCAACTAAGTAATCCAATTTTGGATCTAGATCTGGCCTTGCGGCATTCTGACCAAACCACTGATCCATAATTGAGATAAGAAGCTCTGTGTCGGATTCAACATCTTGTATAAATTCAGGCTTCATCCAGTCCTTTTCTACGAAAACCATTTTATGCTTAGTATCATTGTCCTCATCAAACTGTTCTGTAAATTCTGTCTCAACGTCATCACCAGCGTCTGTGATGAATGTGTCTGGATCTGGAATTTTCCCTTTCTTTAAAATCGGAACTTTTCCTTGATCGTTATACCATCTAGTAATCAGCTGGTTAGAATTGATCATATTTTGCAGCGTGATTTTAAATGCCTCCTTGGAACTTTCGAAACGCATCACAAGTAATCGTTTCATGAAAGAAGCAATGTTTGTCTGTGCTGTCTGAAGATCTATATCGCTAAGATCTTCACCATACTTCTCTATAAATTGAGCTTTCTTATCGTCAGAAATATACGTTGCAGGCTTGTAGCGAGCTCCCTCAAATCCTTCGGTGTCTGAAGTTATTTTCTGGAGTGTATTTAGATATAAATTAAACAAGTCACCTAAATCATATTCTAGAAGCTCTGGCCCGACCACGTTTGCGAACGCAATGCCTTGCTTAACAAGATTATTTTTGTATCTAGTAATGGTTTGAAGATCTAATCTTGATCTTCGAACAATAACAGGTTCAATGAGTCTTCTTAATTCTTGGGCAATTTCTTTTGTTTCGTCGTCAACTTCTTCAGGAGTTAACTTATCTCCACGAATACTTGTTCTTAACTTTCTGTATCTATCGATAAGCTCTCTAAATCTTAAAGAAAGATTGTCAACCGAACGAATAGTTGATTGACCGGGTGTTTGAAAAAGTTTTACTAAAGCAAAGACATCCTTTGGGTCATTATTAAATGGAGTAGCAGTAAGCACTACAACTTTATTGTCCACATTGCTACGTGCCATTGAATGCAAAAGCATATAGTCATCGGTCAGCTCGTTTCTGTATCTGTGCGCTTCGTCAAGAATTAGAAGAACTGGACCATTTACCTGCTGAGTACACCACTTATAGGCATCTTCAATTTTTCCTGAACTAAAAATTTGTGTTCCAGGGAGTCTAAAGTGCGCCTGATATTCTTCCCACTGCGTTTTGAGATGAGGCGGACATATAATTACCACATTCATATGAGATTTTTGTGCCAAATTATATGTGATGGCTGATGCAATAACGCTTTTTCCAAGACCTACAACATCTGCAACTATTACCCCCCCGTATTGGTTAATTCGATCAATTCCCATTCTTATCGCATCAAGTTGGTATTCTAAATCTAAAAATGAATCATCCGTAATTTGACCAGGAGATATTATGTCAGTTTTTTTATCGTTTCCGAATAACTCATGCAAAACTCTTATATACATAAGGTAAGGATTCACTATCGAGTTAATCCATAGTTTCTTAATAACCTTTTTGAATTCTTCATTGTTATCAGGAGTTGCAATGTCAATGTTTTGACTTTCTACCCACATTGACTCAAATTTAGATTTTGCTTCTTCAAAGTCTGCTTTATCTCTCGAGGTGCTATTAAGTTCTCCCTGATCTATCAGACCGTTATATGTGAAGTTACTTGAACCCAGGAACATCGTACCCGGGAAATCATTACCCTGACTAAACTCAGTCTTGTTGTAAACAAGATAAAGCTTCCCATGCTCATCTGTATTTGTAAGTTTTATCTGAAGAGATCCATCAATTATTTTTTGTTCAAATATTTTGTATGTTTTTTGTGATTCGGGATCATCAAATACCTGGGACTCATTAAAAAGCTTAGAAAAACCTTCAAAGTAGCTTTCACGCTGTTCTGTCCTGGATGCAAACGTATCTCTTGGCTGGAAACGATCTAATTCAATTGGTCTACCAACCTTTTGTTGCATGGAGATAATTCTCGGAACTTCATTCGGATCGATTTGCTTTCCGACAAGAATTCTAACCTGTTTATCTTTTAGGTGTTCTGCTAGAAGTTCAAATCCTGAGAAGTAGAAATATCCAACCTGAATGTCTATTTTATCTGCGGTTGATAACGCATTAATAAGCGCTTGATGCATTGTTTGGTTTTTATTATCTATTAGAGCCATATGTGAATTTTACTCCTTTTGAAGCTAAATTGCGAATTTTTGGAATGTTAAATTTGCAAGGGTCCATCCCTACAATTTCACAATATGGGATGTGGTTTGATATATTTTGGAAATGTGGGTTTATGCAGCTTTTGGCTTCCAAACCTTTATGGATATAAGAAATGCAGCCACTGATACAAGTGATGAAAGGACTGTGCCCCAGACAAGGTCAACGACAGTTACAAGAATAGGCCAATTTTTTAAGGTGGCTAAATTAGTCAAGTCATACGTTGCATAAGAGACGAGTCCAAAAAGTGCTCCTTTTAGAATTGCATCTTTAAGAGATTTTTTTTGAAGAGAAGGTTTTATTACAAGTATCACAAGACCCAGACAAAAGAGCAGATAGAAAAGAACTGCCGAGATCCAATTGATCTGATCATTCATCAGAAATCCAATTTGAGTGGAATAAAAATTTTTTGAAATCAGTCCCAGCCAAACCATATCAATTGCAAGAAATATCGATAAAGTAGTCAGATATATTTTTGTGAACATAAGTCTTATTTATTCAGATACGTAATTGTGATCTGCAGTGTTGTAGCAAAAAGCACCCAAAGAAGGTAGGGGATATTAATGAGCGTGACCCATGAAATATACGGATATATTACAAAAAGTGCCCAGATGAGTGTTCCTAGAACTAGGAGTATATCAAGACTTGCAAGATAATTATTTTTTAGTCCGAATTGGATCGGGGTAAAACTAAAATTAAAAATAAGATTGAGTGCAAAAGGAATACCGATCGCAAGAGTTAGATAACCCGTTGCAATGTTATAAAAGACCGAAATGAATGATATTGCAATTATTATGTATAGAACGGTCCACACAGGACCAAAAACAGAACTGGGAGGAGACCATGACGGTTTTTTTAATTTTTGATACCAGGAATATGTGCTCATCATTCTAATAGTAACATCTTTGATTTTTTTGAGCGAATTTTTTGAAGTTGGTATAATTTTTGTATGAAGATAGAAGTTGTGGTACATCCAAATGCAAGAAGGCCTCGAGTCGAGCGGGATCTTCTGGATATGATGCATGTGTATGTTTCAGAACCTCCTCTTGAGGGGCGAGCGAATAAGGCGGTCATTGAGACACTGGCCGAACACTTTAAGGTTAAAAAGAGTGATGTGATACTGGTCACAGGTCACAAATCAAAAATAAAAATCTTTGAAATTAATCTGTCTTAACTATCCCAGAAATTGATGAAGGAGGGCGTGGTATTTTTCTTGAAGATCCTGCGGCACCCATGTCGCTGGAAGTAGGTCTGTGTGTCCATTGCTATTCATAATATTCCAGCATGAGTCAAAATAAAATTCGTTTTGTGATGCCAGAAATAGCCATGAGTACTCCCACTGATTATGAATTTCTTGTGCAAGAGCAGAAACCTCGGAGCTGTTGTACTCATGTCTGTATTTAACTTCGACAAGGTATACCTCGTCTTTGTCTTTGGGAACAAGAACAAAATCAGGAGTTTTTCTGACCTGGTCCAAAATATTTTCAATATCTTTGTGGTGTCGTAGTTGTGCGATTTGAGGAAGAATAGTTTCATATCCTGTTGGATACACATTGTATTTTTCAGTTTCCAAAAACATTTGCTGGAAAATTGTCTCGACAATTTTTCCTTTTATAAGATTTTCCTGGAAAATATCACTCATATAAAAATTGTAGCATAATTTTTACGATATGGGATTTAGTTTGATATTTTATTGCAAAGTATCTTATATTATTTTAATTCTTCGTAAAATGATATATAATAGCCGATTATGGAAAGACCTAATGGAAATAATCAGGCAGAAAATGCAGAAAAACCTGTATCTCCAACTGAAGCTAGAGCGAACAGGCTAATGTTCAACGGGCGATGTTTTGCAGAACGGCACTATCTTCCTGAGGCTGTCGCGATAACTGAAGGCGATGACTATACATTGTTTAGTAATTATCTAACGCAAAGACTGGTGCGGAGGAATATCTATAATGCCTCATACTTTCTGTCACGCCCAGGCATGTCTCAATTTGCAAAGCTACCTTTGATTGGCAATTTGGTTTATGCTATGGCCAGACAAGAAATTGCAAACAGAGAAGTGCTGGAAGTAATTGAGGGAAAGACTCAGGAATTTTTGGACGCACATTACATCGAGGAGCCTGAGAGAATGCATGCAAGAACAATAGAACTTGCAGTGAATGATCTTGTCGCGCGTTCAACTGTAGAACACAGAAGCAGATCAGTAATTGTTATGCAAAAACCAGTCATCAGTGATTGGGGAGAGCGCTGGCTGGCGCAGGTACAGTTCGGACACATTGCTCAGAGTATTCCTACGCGTGAGTAATTTTGGTCATTTGGGCTCTGACGACTTCATTTTTTCTTAATGAAACTGTATATTCTTCACCTCTATGGAGTTCTGCCTCAAGTGAAAGACCTTCTTCTTCACCGAAAAATTCATCATCACATCCTAAAACGATGGGATCATATGGGGTTTTAAATACTTGCGTAAACGCGTCGTCCTCACTGCATCTGATGACATAGAGCAGTACTTCCCCATCTGGCATGTGTTGAGGGATGGATTTTTGCTCGCCGGGAAGAACTCTTTTAAAAGGTTTCCAAATATGATCTGTAACATCAAAATGCCTGATTTCTGTCACCATTTGTCGTGATTGTAGCACAACAGATATGTTTTGGCTGGAAAGTGAATTATGTGATTTGTTCAATCATGTATTCTTCAATAAGGGCGTTTAAGTCTTCCAATACTTTTTTTCTTTCTTTTGGAAAAGATTTGGCAACACCTTTTGCTAAATTGTATAGCAAGTCATTTGGAATTTTTATCCATTTATTATTAAATCGTAGAAAAATGAGCAAAGTCATAACAGCAATTCTCTTATTTCCATTTTCAAATGGATGGTTTTTAATCATTGAATAGAAAAGAATTGCAGCTTGTTGTGAGATTGTTGGATACAATAATTTTCCGTCGAATGTGTGCATTGGACTTGCGAGTGCAGACTCAAGGAGCGCATTATTACGGGTGTTGTATTCAGGAATAGGCTCTTTATACGAAAGAAATTCTCGTGTTAAGTTAAAACAAAAATATTCAAAGTCTTCTGCTGTAATCCAATTGCTATGAGAAGGCAAGTCGTCGGAGTGCTGAGCCATATTCTTTTAAGCCCTGTTTTACAGCTGATTTAATCTTCTTTGCTTTTTTGGGATTTCTTTTAACATATTCTTTTTCAGGAAAGTTATTTTTCATATTGATAGTATCGCACACAAAACGAGAAGTCTCAACTTTTAGATTCATTTTTAATATTGACTCTATAGATACTCGGTGGTGGCCCTTCATCTGTATGGCCTGAGGCGTATGAGAATGGCATGTGGAGTTTGGGTGCTGTAGTGCGCTGAAAACTGATGTTGTAGATGTCCTCTATTGTATGGTTTGGAGTACTTGCCAAGTGATCAAGATCACCTTGCAATTCAACAGTAATTCCAAGCTGTGCCCAGAATTGAATAAGCTGATCCCGTTCCTGCTGTGTAATCCTGATATCAGGGCTCTGAAGAAAGGCAATGCCATCTGGTTTTAACAATTGATATGCTTGTTTGACCACATCCAATGGGTCTGCTGAATGGAACAGTGCCCAGACTGAGACAACAAAGTCGAATTTTTTGTCTTCAAAAATCCTTTCAACTCGATGCATGTCGCCGGTTCTATAATCAACATCACTCCAGGGAGTCTGTATTCCCCCAAGATCCTCATTTCGTAAGTCTGTAACAGAAAGTCCTGACACATGAGTTGCTGGATGTGCTTCTTTGAGTTCTCTTATGAATTTTGCCTCTCCACACCCGATATCAAGAACCGAAACCGGGTCCTGAGATTCATTTTGACGTCTTAGAAAATGATCTGTAAAGGTAAGTCCTCCGAATGTCGGAAGTAATTCTTCGTATTGATCTGCGTCACGGTTCACAAGGTAGGGGGTATCACTATCGCGGTTTTGAAAATCCCCAATCTTTTTATCCTTTAAGAATGCAGCCACAGCTGATTCTTGCCTTGCGCGTCTGACTTGTGATACAGGAATTCTTTCCATGACCACGACATTATATCTATTTATCAAAGAATTTGCTATAGGTTTAAATTAATGAATGGAAGTTATTTTGCTGCTGCTTTTGCAGTAACTTTTGAAGGAGCACGTTTGGCTGGTGCTTTTTTTGCAGCAGGTGCAGCTACTGCTGGTGTCTTTTTGACTGCAGGCTTGCGAGCCGCAGGCTTTTTTGCGGGAGCGGGTTGCTGGGCGACTCCTTTTTTGGAATCAGTCTTACTCGTATATTCGTCAACTTTTTTCTTGATTGATTTGCCAAATTCAGATGCTTGATCGGAAAGGTTATTAATTACTTTTTTAACTTTTTGCTGGTTTTTTTTGTCAGATAGGACCACAGCTGCTGCTCCCAGTGCAGCGCCTGTTATTGCCGCTCCTGCTGCGACGACTTCTGCAAATGCTGTGTCTTTTTTCTGTGCCATATATCTATTATACAATATTTGTTAAAAATCTTGTAAGAACTACTTTACAATTTCGTAAATTTTTTCAGGAGAAAGCGTTGCATCAACAAAATCGATGTTATTTTTGCGAGCCAATTCCTTTAATTCATCAGCAAATTGTACTGCGTTCATTCTTTGGTATTCTGTGTTTCCCATAGGGTTGAGGCGTGAGGGGTGCTGAAGACGGCGTTCTTGAACAAAGTCTGGGATGTCAAGAAAATAAACCTTGTCAAAAAAATCGAACATATCAGAAATGTTGCCCGAGCTTCCCATAACAAAGATATCAGAGTAATCTTTGAGGAAGTTTTTCAGAAAATTTTTATCCCACAGGAAAGAGTGGTTGTCCAGAAAATCCTTCCCTGCATCATCGGGAATTGATACTTTCTTGCCTGTGCCATCCTGCCAGGAAGAAAGTCCTTCAATAGTGTCGGCATCGATTGATGTGACGCCAAATTTCTTAAATGCTTCTGCTAGAAATGTTTTACCTGCACCTGACGGTCCAAAAAGTAGGGTTTTCAATTTACTCAGTATAACAACGTTAAGAGGCTCTACGTATGAGGAGTAATTGGTTCTTTTCTTCTTTTATGGCGAATTACGAGAAAAATGATAACAAGAATCGCAATTACTATAAGAAGTACATAGATGGGCCAAAGATAAGGAATAGACCAGGCGATAATATCATAAAACCATTTAATAACTGGAAGGATCATATCTTTCATACTATCACTTTTTCGAAAAATCCATATAGAAAGTATGATTTTTACCTAGCTACTAATTAGGGTTTTGGAATAATTATCTGTTGATGAGTAAAGTTCAATTTTGCAGAAGAGCGCTATATGTTACTATAAATGAGTGAATATGATTCTGGGCTCGCTTCTTATTATTTTTATAATTCAAATAGTGTTCTTTTTAGGTGCTGCATTATTCAAAACAGATAAGGTCACAGATCTTTCGTATGGTATGACCTTTGTTGTACTTGTGTGGGTGTTTATATTTCAAAATCCGTCTCCCTCTCTTTTTCATATTCTCATTGCGGGTATGGTGACAATCTGGGGAATAAGACTTTCTGGTTTTTTATTCCTTAGAATTATGAAAACCAAGCGCGACAAGAGGTTCGATGGAGTAAGAGAACATTTTTTAAAATTTGCACGATTTTGGCTCCTGCAAGCAGTTGCTATTTTTATCATCATGCTTCCTTCAATTCTTGGTCTATCAAAAGCCAGTAGTATGCTGAGTTTTGTGTCTTTCCTTGGATTGGGTTTCTGGATTGTGGGGATTTTGATTGAGTCTATTGCTGATTGGCAAAAATTTGTTTTTAAAAATAAAATTGAGAACAAAGACAAATGGATAGATTCGGGTTTGTGGCATTATGCGCGGCATCCGAATTATTTTGGTGAAATGACTTTATGGTGGGGGTTATATCTTTTTGTTCTGCCCACACTTGGAGGTATTGAATATGTATCCGTTGTAGGACCAATTTTTATTACGTGCCTTCTGTTGTTTGTTTCCGGAATTCCTCCTCTTGAGAAGATATATAGCCAAAAATACAAGGGAGATATGGAGTATCAAAAGTATAGAAATTCAACAAGACTTCTTATACCATTACCAAAATTAATTGATAAGTGATCGCAAGTCAGATAGGACCTGCCCTGTGTGGGTGAGAGGATTTACTAATTTATATTCTTTGACGATCTCTCCATCAGGATTGACTATATACGTATTTCTATGAGTCCCCATAAACTGGCGCCCCATAAATTTTTTGGGCTGCCATGCGCCAAATGCTTCAATAATTTTATGATCTGGATCTGAGAGCAGCGGGAAATTGAGAGAATGAGAAGTCTCGAATTTTTTGTGAAGTGAAACAGGATCTTTGGAAATTCCTACAATTTTTACTCCCAATGCTTCAAATTCAGAATTCGCATCTCGAAATGAACATGCTTCTTTTGTGCATGCTGGGGTGTCATCTTTTGGATAAAAATAGACAACAAGCCACTTGCCGGTATAGTCTGAGAGTGAATGGACTTTATTATTTTGGTCTGGCAGAGAGAACTGTGGTGCTTTCAAGGCATTTAGTATACCACGAAAGAACAGAAAAATTATGGGATAAGTGGTTTTCTCATTGTGATCATAAATCCATCAGTATCTGCTCCGTGAATTGTTCTTTTTTCAGGAACACGTCCGACTTCCCCAAATCCGAATTTTTCATACATTCTAATAGCAGGAAGCTGTGTGTCTTCGACTTCAAGTTCCATTGCTTCAGCAGTGTGAAGCAAGGATACTTTATCGATAAGATCCTGCATAAGAAGCCTGCCCAGTCCAATTCCTCTGTGAGAAGGACGAGTATACATATTTCTGGCTGTGGCAGTTTTGTCTTCAAATGTCGCACGAATCATGCCAACTGCCGTGTCTCCCTCATATGCAAGCAGAACCATTCCTTCATTAATCCTTCTTCGCCAATCTTGTTCTGTGCTCAGAAGATCATTAAATGCCTGAGGAGGAAATGCTGACTGATCTTGAAAGAGCATGTCATGTCGAATTTCTTCATAGTCAGCCCATGAATCTTGAGTAATCTGGCGAATAACTACCTTGGGGCTAAGTGTTTCTTTTGCATGAGTCATGGGGTGAATTGTATCATATTACAGGATAATTTTGAAACTTTTTAGAATATATAAAGATAAGAAGGTACTTATGAGAATTTTTCAATTGTTTTTTTCAAGACATCAAGACTTTTTCCGTCATATATTGAAACTGGGATAATTTCTCTTCCCAGACCTGATAATAAGTCGATCCGCAGATTTTTCTCTCCTTCATCTACAAGATCAATTTTTGTGAGGAGAATTATTTCTTCTTTGTCTTTTATTTCTGATTCGTATTCTTCAAATTCGCGCCGCACAATTTGATATGTCTTGACTGGATCAGGTTCTGTTGAATCGATGCAATGGAACAAAACTTTTGTTTTTTCGATATGTTTGAGGAACTGAATTCCAAGACCTTTGCCTTTCGAAGCTCCCTCAATTAGTCCTGGAATATCAGCAAGAACTAGATTCCCCATTACTCCAAGGTGGGGTTCAAGAGTTGTGAATGGATAGCTTCCAATTTTGGGCCGGGCATTTGTAAGACTTGAAAGGAGCGAGGATTTGCCGGCATTCGGAAGTCCAATAAATCCAATGTCTGCTATGAGCCGGAGAGTTAAATGAAGAATTTTTGTTTCACCTTTTCCTCCTATGTAATAATCTTCATCAAATTCTTCAATTCTTTTTTTATAGTCAAAATTTCCGATTCCTCCAGCACCGCCCTGGGCTAGAAGTATTGGGGTGTTAATGTCTGTAATTTCAGTTTCATTTCCTTCCTCGTCAATAATATGTGTACCTCGCGGAACGAGGACTACGATATCCTCACCTTTTGCACCAGTAAGATTTTTGCGCAGACCATTTACGCCATTTTCTGCACGAATTTCTTTTTTAAATCTAAATTCTGAAAGATCTGAAATATTTGTTGAAGCGCAAAAAAACACATTTCCTCCGTCTCCGCCAGTACCTCCATCTGCCTTTTTTCTATTGGATCCTGGTGTTGAAAGAAAGACTCGTGCTCCATTTCCGCCGGAACCTGCTTCTACTGTAATTGTTACTTCATCAACAAGACTCATAATATTTGTATTGTACACTAATTAGCTTTGAGACTTAGTTCCAATTGAGATATGTAACGG
>CAZFJW010000018.1:0-20582 GCA_964519355.1 uncultured Gammaproteobacteria bacterium
AGTTTTGTTGCAGTACTTCGATATTTAAAATAGTGCAGAAAATATTCAATATTACACTTCAGATACTGATGGTATTTGCAATATTTGGTTTTGCAGGGCATGTTTTGGCACAAACTCCAACTCCGGGAACAGAATACGAAAAACAAAAACTTACCCAAATTCAAGAACTTCAAGGAAAAGTTGATGAACTCCAAAAACAAGGCAAGACACTTTCCAATCAAATTGATATTATGAATAAACAAATTCAGATTACCGAGCTGCGTATTGGTGATACAAATGAAAAAATTGATGAATTAGGTGAGGATATAGATTATACATCTCTCAAAGTTGCGACATTAGAAAAAGAAATATTAATATCGACCAAAAGACTTCTTGAGAGAATGAATGCAGTACAAAAAGTAGGGAAAATGGAGGCGTGGCAGATTTTTCTTACTTCAACAAATGCTGAACAGTTCATAACAAGGCTAAAATATCTTAAAATCGTACAGCTGAATGATCATAAGATGCTTTATTCAGCTGAGCAGGCACGAGTAACATATGAACAAGAAAAAGCAATTCTTGAGGAAAAGCAGCAAGAACAAGAAGAGTTATCAAATGAGTTAGAAAATTATACCAACAAACTAGAGCAGGATAAAAAATCAAAAGATCAGCTGTTGCAGGTTACAAAGAATTCAGAAAAAGAGTACCAAAAAAGGCTTTCTGATGCTCTTCGCGAGTTAAGACAAATACAGGCTGCTGCTAAAGTTCTTATTTCTGAAGAGCCAAAGGATGTTAAAAAAGGAGACGCGATTGGTTTAATGGGAAGTACAGGATATTCATTTGGCGCCCATCTGCATTTTGGTGTGTATGGAATTACTTCTCTTGATCAATACAATTATTATTCAGGACATGTAAATCCTTTAGACGTTTTGGAGAATAGATCGGTAAATTGGTCAACTGATTGCAGTTCTGACCCATCAGGCAACAGCAATACCGGAAATGGATCATATGCCTGGCCTATGTCAACGTCAGGACTTTATATTACACAAGGGTATGGCCATACGTGCTACAGTGATGTCTACTATAAGGGACAACCCCACCCAGCATACGATATGTATAATAGTTCAAATATTGTTGTAACTGCAGCTCAAGATGGCAAGGCATATTTTTGCCGCAACTGCACAGGTGATGGAGCAAATGGAGTCTTTATTTTCCATTCAGATGGAAAAATGACTTTGTATTGGCATTTACAATAATCTAGAATTTCTTAGTTCCGAATCCCCCAAAGAACTGATTCTTTTAATAAATTTTTCTGAATGATTTGATTTGTCTCGGTATTAATTTTTTTCTACATTTTTAACAACAAATTTTATACACTAAATAGTATGAAGTGTATGGTGGTCATTGTTGCATTGTTCATCTTCATGAAGATCTGCACAAGTGAATCAATGGCCGCATCTATGATGCTGCAGAGTGCTCAGTCAAACCTGGGCATGGATCAAGAGTTGTCCATACAAGCATCTCTCACTATTCAAACAGCTGACTCAACAAACTATTATTTACGTGCAATGTTTTTCAAGGATGGAACTTCAAGTTACTGTGGTTATACATGGAATGGATCTGAATGGTTTAAGGGGCCATATTCATCAAATGAAGGCTGGAAAAAGTTACAGAAGATAACAATAACGAATAATTCTTGGAATGGTGAGTTAAAGGCAAAAATTGATCCAGAGGACTCAGGCTGTAAAGAGTCGGGAGTGTATAAATTAAAAATTCAACGATACAATGAAAATTCTGGATCTTCAACTGTAGACGAACAAAATGAGATTGTGTTAAATATTACAGTTCCGACACAAACCCCAACACCTCAGCCCACATCCAAGCCAACTCCAACAGCAAAACCGACACCCACCACAAAACCTGCTGCAACAATTAAACCAACTTCAGTATCTAAAATCCAAAACAGCTCAGTCCAAACAGATAATCTTAAAAGTATGCCTACCGTAGCTGATTTAGTATTCAGAGAGGAAGATGAGGCTGATGTATTGGGAGAAGCTACAACGGCTGGGGATATTAATAACATGTTGAAAATTGCAACAGGGGCAGCTTATGAGAAGAGCAAATTGGGTCCATCTGTTACTAAAAAAAATGATGATGCAAAGGGCTTAAAAAGTACAAGAAAATCCATAATGTTTGGTGTTGGAGGAATTTTATTACTTTTCTCATCCTGTGGTATACTCGTCATGCGAAAATTCCAAGATTCAGGTGAAAAATAAAACTACTACAATAATAACTCGAAGTGCTGATCAAACCGAAAGTGCTGGTGAAGCATTTGCTTCCCAAGTAAAATCAGGGGATATTATTTGTCTGTATGGAGAGCTTGGTGCTGGAAAAACAACATTCGTGCGAGGTTTTGTACGAGGTTTAGGATTTGAAGACAGAGTCATGTCACCTACATTTACAATAATAAGAACATACCATAAAAATGGTGATAGAGAATTACGTTGTTATCACATTGATCTTTATCGCATTGAAGATGGAAAATCAAATGTTCAAAGCTTAGGAATTGAGGATATTTTTGCTGATAAGAATGCAATAGTATTAATTGAATGGCCCGAAAGAATGAAGGAATTGCTTCCCGAAAAAAGATGGGATGTTATATTCAATGTGACAGGTGATTCTGAAAGGTTAGTAAAATATATTAACAATGAATAAAGTAACAGAAAATGAGGCTATAACACTATTTTTACAGGGTAAAATTGGAATTTTTCCGACAGATACTGCTTTTGGAATTGGGTGTATTATTGACAATGAATCGGCGGTAAAACGACTCTTTTCCATTAAAAATAGACCAGAAAATAAGCCCACCCCGGTTCTTGTAAACTCAATTGATATGGCACAAGATTTGCTTCAAAAAAAGTTTTCTTCCAAAGTATTGTTGCTAGTGAAAGAGTATTGGCCTGGCGGACTGACTCTTGTTTTGGATTGTAATAACGAAAAAATTCCAAGTCTCGTGAGAGGTGGAACAAAGACCTTAGGGGTAAGAATACCAGATAGTCAAATGATAAAAGATATCATCACAAAAATGAATAAACCACTCCTTGCACCATCTGCAAATTTTTCAGGTGAGAAGACGCCTTTTTCGAAAGAAGATCTCGATCCTAATCTTATAAGTCTTGTTGATTTTTATCTAGATGGCGTGTGTAATGGACAAAAATCTTCAACGGTTCTTGATTGTACAAGTGAACCATTCACAATTCTAAGACAGGGCGCGATAGTTATTGATGACGCATTGTTATGATTACTTTATACATAAATACTACAGATAGATTTGAGAGTGTAATACGGCTGGTTGTCGGTAAAAAGAATTTTGAAAAAAAATTGAAATCAGAAAAACCAATGTCTGAGAAGGTATTGGTGTTAATAAAGTCTGTATGCGATGAAGCAATAATAGAACCTCAAGAAATAGATAATATAGAGGTTTCTACAGGCCCTGGTTCTTATACTGGGATTAGAGTGGGGATAGCAATTGCAAACGCATTGGGGGTTTCGGTACATGCAAAAATTAATGGTCAAAGTTTTGGAAAACTTGCTGAGGCGACATATTCGTAATAAAGTATATCTATGAAAGAATTTCTGCGCCATTTATTTATTCCTCACCATAGAAATAATTACAGGGGGAAGATACTTCATCATTCAACGCTTTTCGTATTGATACTTTTTCTTACTTTTTCAAGTTTTTCTACAATTTCGCTAAAACATATTTCCAAAGATGTTTTAGGTATCGCATATTCGATTACGGATAGTGACATGCTGGGGTATGTGAATAAGGCCAGGTCTGAAAATAATTTACAACCGCTTGTTATGAATGATATTCTCTCACAAGCAGCTCTTGCAAAGGGGAAGGATATGTTTTCTAAAAACTATTGGGCTCACTTTGCTCCAGACGGGACTTCGCCATGGTACTTTATTAGAAATTCTGGTTATCAATATACATATGCAGGAGAGAATTTAGCGAAGGGATTTACTGAATCAAAAGATGTAGTTGACGCATGGCTTGCCTCACCCTCGCATAGAGAGAATATTCTTTCAGATAAATATCAAGATATGGGATTTGCAATTCTCGAGGGAAATCTGCAGGGAGAAGACACGATTCTTGTTGTTCAGATGTTTGGTAAGAATCCTTACACAGAAACAGCAGCTATACCAAGTGAAAATAGTTTTGCAGCAAATCAAGAAAATGCTGTTGGAAATGAACTTGTGCCTGTAAATCAAGAACCGGCTTTGGAAAACGTTGCTGAACAAAAATCTGGTGATATTGCAAGTGTGCCGCAGGAAGCCGGTGTTCAGGCTGCGTCTGAAGAGCGAAGCGTAGTAGCAAAACCTCTAATAAATATTGCTCCAATTGCCAGAATGATCAGTATAGGTCTTGTTTCTGTACTTCTATTTGCATTTATACTTGATGTTTTTGTCATTGAAAGGAAAAAAGTTCCTCGACTTGTGGGTCATAATCTAGACCATATGATGCTTTTTCTTCTGTTTTTGATAGTTTTGATAACCCAGGGTATTGGTGTTATTCTATAACGTATGAAAGAAACCACTCTAACACATGATCTTCACTATGTAGTTCAGTTTTTAATATTAATTTTAGGTTTTTCGTATATTCTTTTTTTCCAGGATCGCATTTTTTATAGATTGGCGGTATGTGGAGTAACTTTAATTTTGTACTGCGCAATTGCTTTTTTTCACCAAAAAATCCATCATTCACTTGATAAAAAAATTGTGCTAGAATATGTTTTAATGAGTCTGCTGCTTTTTGCAGCATTTTTCTTTTCAGCTAGTTCTTATTTATGAAAGGTATGATTCTTGCGGGTGGTAAAGCAACCCGTCTCAGGCCCCTCACGTACGTTACAAACAAACATCTTCTTCCGATTTATAACAAACCGATGATTTATTATCCTCTTGAGTCCATGCAAAAAGCTGGAATTAAAGAGGTACTTGTTTCATCTTCACCTGATCATGCAGGTCATTTCGCCAATCTCTTAGGCGGTGGAGAAGAATTTGATTTAAGAATTTATTATGCAGTCCAAAAAGAACCTGGTGGTATTCCTCAGGCTATGAATCTTGGAAAAGAATTTGCAAAAGGTGAAAAACTCCTTGTTATTTTGGGAGATAATATTTTTAATTATCCCTTAAAAGAAGTTGTTGAGAAATTTGAAAAACAAGACCGAGGAGCAGTCGTTTTTGGAATTAACAAAGATACAGAGTCACGTCAATATGGTGTAATTGAGATAGATAGTGATGGGAAAGTGTTATCTATTGAAGAAAAACCTGAACATCCCAAATCCCCAATTGCCCAGTCTGGAATTTATATGTATGATGAGCGTGTTTTTGACTTTATACGAGATTTAAAGCCTTCAGGCAGAGGCGAGCTTGAAGTAACAGACCTCAATAATTTTTACCTTCAAGAAGGAACACTGAGATGTGAAATTTTAGATTGGTGGATTGATGCTGGGACATCCCACGATGAATTGTTAAATGCGAACAAAATGGTATACGAGAAAGTTCAGAATGGAGAGTTATAAAATATGAAACTACTTGTTGCCGGCGGCGCCGGATTTATTGGCTCAAATTTCATAAGATACATGCTTCAGGCTCATCCTGAATACTTAATTGTTAATTACGATAAGTTAACATACGCAGGAAATCTTGATAATTTGAAGGATGTCGCGAGCAATCCACAATATAAGTTCATTCAGGGAGACATCATAGACTTGGACGGCTTGAATCGCGCAATTTCTGAAAATGAAATTACTCATGTTATTAATTTTGCTGCAGAAACTCATGTGGACAGATCTATTCATGGGGGTTCAAAGGATTTTGTTATGACAAATACCTTAGGGGTTCAGATGATATTGGATTCTGTACGATTTAATAACATCCAAAAATTTGTTAATGTTTCAACCGATGAAGTATATGGATCATTAGGTCTTGATGAGGATCGAAAATTTACAGAGTCAACTCCAGTATGGCCTAATATGCCGTACGCCGCAGCAAAAGCAGGAGGAGATTTGATGTGTAATGCATATTTCGTAACACATAAAGTACCAGTAATTGTGACTCATTGTTCAAATAATTATGGTCCATATCAATTTCCTGAAAAATTAATTCCATTTTTTGTATTCAAATTGTTAAAAGGTGAAAAAGTCCCAGTTTATGGAGATGGACTCAATGTTAGAGATTGGATTCATGTTATAGATCATGCAATGGCTTTGGATCTACTTCTTCATGAGGGCAATGCTGGTGAGACCTACAATATTGGGGTAGATAATGAAAGAAATAATTTAGAAATTACAAAAATGATACTTTCCATTATGGGATTTGGGGAAGATAGAATTGAATATATTCAGGATCGCCCCGGACATGATAGGCGATACGCGATTGACGCAACTAAAATAACAAATCTTGGTTGGAAGCCTGAGTATTCACATGATAAATTTGAAGAAGGACTGCGTGAGACTATTGAGTGGTATAAATCGAACACTGAGTGGGTTGAAAATATTTGGAATAAGAAAAAAGATGAGATGAATAAATTCCAAGAGCAGTACAAGACAAAATAAACCAACTGCATGAACAAATTCCAAAAATTTACCCTTAAAACTTTCGAATCTGACAAAATTCACCTAACCCCAATCGAATTAAAAGAGTATATAGATTTTGAGCCAAAACGGCTTTATTACGTTACAGATGTTCTAGGAAGTACAGGCGCTCACTGTCATTTTGAAGAAAAAGAATTTTTTACCATAATTACTGGAACTTGTGTGGCTACTATTGATCAGGGAAATGGAATTGAAGAAATCCCCATGAGTAAAGGTGACTCGATCTATACAGCAAATTACGTTTGGCATGGGTTTAAAAATATTTCTGAGGATTTTATTTTGCTCGCAGTATCTTCTACAAATTACCGCCCAGATAGAAGTGATTATCTCGAAGATTATGAGGAGTATTTAAAAGTTAGAGATAAGGGGCTGGCATTATGAGAGTTCTAGTGACCGGATTATCAGGAATGGTAGGCTCCAGAATGAGTGAACTTTTTCCTTCTGATTATGAACTAATTCCTCTTTCTTCAACTGCTGGAGTTGATCTTACAGATTTAAAATCCGTTAATGAATATGTTCAGAAAATATCACCTGACTGTATCGTGCATTTGGCAGCCAAAACAAATGTTGATGAATGCGAATCTGATAAAGAGAGTGATTTTGTTCAAATTGGAAAGAATGTAGATAGGGATTTTGACATTAATACATATATGTCGGAGACGCCTGGTGAATGGATTGGGTGCAAAAGTGCTTTTGCAGTGAACGTTGTGGGAACATGTAATATCACAAAGTCTATTATGGGTAAATCGATTCCATTTTTATATATTTCAACCGATTTTGTTTTTGACGGAGAGGATGAGGAATATAGAGAGGATTCATCCCCAAATCCATTGAATTGGTATGGAATGACAAAATATTTTGGAGAAAAGATAGTTCAAAAAAATATCCCGCACGCAGTAGTAGTTCGCGTGTCATATCCTTATGGAGTTTCACCTTCTCCAAAAAAAGATTTTGTTAGAAAAATGATAGATTATCTTATGGAAAAGGGCGCATTGAGTCTTATTTCAGACCAAATTATAACCCCGACTTACATTGATGATATTGTTAATGGAATAGAGTTTTTGATTCGCAATAACGTGAAATCTGAAATTTTTCATCTTGTTGGTTCAACATCACTATCTCCTTATGATGTGGGTCAAATGCTTGTAGAAAAAACCGGAGTTAATGGCCAATTGTCGAAAGTACTGGCAGCGGATTTTTTTAAGGGTCGTGCTCCTCGTCCCTTTATTTTAAAAATGAAAAATGATAAACTTGACAAGTTAGGTTTTCAAACACTCTCGTTCGAAAATGGTGTTACAAAACTTCTAGAAAGCTACAGTAAAATATGAAAATAACTTTTGTTGGACATGGATACGTAGGACTGGTAACAGCCTCTATTTTTGCTGATTTTGGAAACACGGTATTTGTTATTGGACGAAATCCTGAAAAGATCAAAGCACTTTCTCAGGGGGAAATTCCAATTTATGAGCCTGGTCTTGAGGAAATTGTAAGAAGAAATATTAATGCGGGACGACTTATTTTTACAATGGATTATGTGCCTGCGATTCCTGAATCAGAAATTGTATTTACAGCAGTGGGAACGCCGCCCACAGCAACTGGAGATGCAGATCTTGAAAATGTACTGAAAGTTGCCCGTGAGATAGGAACCAATCTTTCGGGATATACGGTTGTTGCAACTAAAAGTACTGTTCCTGTAGGTACAAACAAAAAAGTACGGGAAATAATTGAATCTGTAAAAGAAGAAAAGGCAGAGTTTGATATTGCTTCATGCCCCGAGTTCCTACGTGAAGGATCTGCAATTTCAGATACGATGTTTCCAGACAGAATTGTAATAGGAACAGAATCAGAAAGGGCACGCAAAGTTTTACTAGAACTTCATAAACCGATAGCCGGAGAAAGAATTCTTACTAATCTTGAAAGTGCAGAGCTTATAAAATACGCTTCGAACTCATTTCTTGCAAATAAAATCTCTTTTGCAAATGCAATTGCCAAGCTTTCAGAGCTTTCAGGTGCTGATGCATTAGAAGTTCTAGAAGGGATAGGATTTGATAAAAGAATTGGGAATATGTTTCTCAAACCTGGGCCAGGATATGGCGGAAGCTGTTTCCCCAAAGACGTAAAAGCACTTATAGCTATTGCCAGAGATTATGGATATGATTTCACACTTCTGAAGAGTGTCGAGGAGATAAATAAACAGGCTTGGAAAGGAATTGTAGAAAAATGTGAAAAAATATTGGGAGGCAGTGTTAAGGATAAAAAAATAGGAGTGTTAGGTCTTGCATTCAAACCAGACACAGATGATATGAGAGAAGCCCCATCGATTCCTGTTATTGAAGAGCTTCAAAGGAAAGGTGCTGTTATTCATGCATACGATCCTGCGGCTATGGAAAATTCAAAGAAAATTTTCGAGAATGTTAATTTCGAAGAAAATGGATACGAAATAGTAAAAAATGCAAACCTTCTTCTTGTTTTGACAGATTGGAATGAGTTCAAGGAAATCGATCTAAAAAAGATTAAAGAGCATATGGCAGATGCCAATATCGTTGATGCGCGGAATATATATGAGCCTCAAAAAGCGAAAGACTTAGGTTTTGCCTATATCGGAGTCGGAAGATAATGAAAATCCTCATAACAGGAATAACTGGGTTCGCCGGAAGTTTTCTCGCAGAACACTTGCTAGAGCTTGGTCACGATGTCTCTGGTACATACTTATCCGATGAAAGCCTTGTCAACATTAAATCTGTCAAAGATAAAATTACTGTGGAGAAAGTAAATCTACTTGAGGAAGAAAAAGTAGAAGATTATATTAAAAAAATACATCCAGACGGGATTATTCACTTGGCGGCTCTTACTTCACCTGCACAAAGTTTTCAAAATCCAAAAGAATTTTTTCATAATAATATAGATTCGGAAATAACGATCTTGGAATCTGTGCGAAAAAATTGCATAGCATGCAGAATACTCGTTATATCTTCGTCTGAAATGTATGGGCTTGTAAGAAAGGAAGATATTCCTATTGATGAAGATACTCCCTTATTTCCTTCCAATCCGTATGCTGTAAGCAAGATTGCGCAGGACTATCTTGCATACCAGTATTATCGCTCATATGACATGAATATCCTGCGTATTCGGCCATTTAATCACATAGGTCCACGTCAATCATCGCATTTTGTAGTTTCTTCATTTGCCAAGCAAATAGCAGAGCTTGAAAAAAAAGAAGGAGAAAAAAAATTAAGTGTGGGAAATCTTTCAGCATTTAGAGATTTTACAGATGTGCGTGACATGGTGCGGGCATATGCATTACTTTTTGAAAAAGGAAAAGCTGGAGAAGTATATAATATCGGGAGAGGGCAGTCTTATCAAATTTCAGACATTCTGAATAAATTATTATCACTTGCAGTAACTGAAATTGAGTGGGAGCAAGATCCAAAACTACTAAGACCTTCAGATATTCCAAATATAGTATGTGATAATCGTAAGGTTAGAAATTTGACTGGCTGGGAGCCTAAAATTCCCATAGAGCAGTCATTGAAAGATACCCTAGACTATTGGAGGAATATTGTTTACAATAACTAAGTTTCTATGAAGAGAGCGCTTATTACAGGTATAACAGGACAAGATGGATCATACTTAGCAGAATTTCTTTTAGAGAAGGGATATAAGGTCTACGGTCTTGTAAGAAGGCTTAGTACTCCAAACACAGAGAATATTCATCACATTGTAGATAAAGTAGAACTTATTTCTGGTGATTTATTGGACCAAAAATCACTTGATGATGCAGTTCGTGAAGCAAGACCAGATGAGGTATACAATCTTGCTGCGCAGTCTTTTGTTAAGACTTCGTGGAATCAGGCAGTGCTCACTGGCGAATATACAGCACTTGGAGTTACACGAATGCTTGAGGCCGTTAGGTCAGTTGATTCAAAGATAAAATTTTACCAGGCGTCTTCCTCTGAAATGTTTGGTAAAGTCACAGAAACACCTCAAAAAGAAACCACACGGTTTCACCCAAGAAGCCCGTATGGTGTAGCAAAAGTTTATGGACACTATATAACCCTTAACTATAGAGAAAGTTATGATATGTTTGCATGTTCAGGAATTCTTTTCAATCATGAATCTCCACGCCGAGGAATAGAATTTGTTACAAGAAAAATTTCTCATGCAGTTGCTAGAATTTCCTTAGGCAAACAAAAGAAAATTGTTTTAGGAAACCTTGACAGTAAAAGAGATTGGGGCTATGCAGGTGATTACGTAGAAGCAATGTGGATGATGCTTCAGCAAGATAGTCCTGATGATTATGTTGTCGCTACAGGTGAAACACACAGTATTGAAGAATTTGTAATTGAGGCATTTAAAGTCATTGGGATTGATGATTGGAGATCATACGTTGAATCAAACGATCCTAAATTTATGCGGCCCGCAGAAGTTGACTATTTAATAGGTGACTATTCAAAAGCAAGTAAAGTTCTTGGGTGGAAGCCAAAAACGAGCTTTAAACAGCTAGTCGAAATGATGGTAAAAGCGGATCTTGATTCGGAAATGAAGAAATAAATCTGCTTTTTAAGTAGTTTTATCCTCAAAACACCATGAAAAAATTTCTTATTGCCGGAGGAGCAGGCTTTATAGGTTCTCATCTTTCTGAAAAACTTCTTAATAGGGGCGATAGTGTTATTTGTGTTGACAATTATATCACTGGTTCAAGGGAAAATATCTCACGCCTTCTAGATAATCCAAATTTTATATTAGTCGAACAGGATATTATTAATGGCGTTCCGGAAATTCAAGATGAACTTGAGGGAATTTTTCATTTGGCCTCTCCAGCATCTCCTAATCAAAAAAGCGAAAGAAGTTATATAGCCTATTCTCTTGAAACACTTCGAGTAAACTCACAGGGAACATTCAATTTGCTTAATCTTGCAAAAGATAAAAATGCAAAATTTGTGTACGCATCAACTTCTGAAGTGTATGGTAATCCCTCAGTGTCGCCTCAACCTGAAACGTACTGGGGAAATGTAAATCCAAATGGGATTCGCTCAGTATACGATGAAGGAAAACGCTTTGGTGAAGCAATGACAATGGCATATGTTCGTAAATTTGGTCTTGACGCGCGTATTATGAGAATATTTAACACATATGGAGACAGAATGCAGCCTGATGATGGACGAGTTGTTTCAAACTTTATAATTCAAGCGCTTCAAGGTAAAAATATCACTGTCTATGGTGATGGAAATCAGACAAGAAGTTTTTGTTATGTAAGTGATCTAGTTGAGGGAATAGAAAAATTAATGGATAAAGAAGATATCAAAGGAGAGGTTGTTAATCTTGGGAATCCATCAGAATATACTATTTCAGAACTTGCTAATAAAATCACTCAAATGATAGACACTTCGTCTGAGATAGTATATGAGGACAAACCGGCCGATGATCCAGACAGAAGAAAGCCTGATATTACAAAAGCAAAAGAGCTTTTATCTTGGGAACCAAAAATCCCGCTTGAAGAAGGGCTTCAAAAAACAATAGAATATTTTAAGCAAATAATATGAAAATTGTAATCGTTCCAGCAACATACAACGAAGCAGAGAATATAGAAAAGTTTATTATAACCCTTGAAGAAGAGGTCATACCAAAGATTAAGGGTCATACTCTCTCAATTCTCGTTGCAGATGACTATTCACCTGATGGAACGGGAGATATTGTAAAGAAGTTGATGAAAAAATATAAGAATTTGGGGATAAATGAGGGAGAAAAAAAGGGATTAGGAGCTGCGTATCTTCGGGCAATGGGTTATGCAATCGACAAGCAGGGGGCAGACTTGGTAATCAGTATTGATGCGGATTTTCAGTTCGATCCGCATGATCTTCCAAGATTCGTAGAGAAAATTGATCAAGGGTATGATCTAGTAATTCAATCAAGGTATAGCAAGGGTGGTTCAATTCCGCAAAATTGGCCAGTACAAAGAAAATTGTTTTCAATAACTGCAAATCTGTTTGTAAGAACAGTTTTTATGAGATTTTCAACTCATGATTGGACGGGCGGATTTAGGGCTATTAAAAAAGAAGTATTTAAAAAAATAGCTCCGGAAATGAAGGGATACAACGGTTACATATTCCAAATTGCATTTCTTCATAAGGCAGTTCAGAAAGGTTTTAAAATTGGAGAAGTTCCATTACATTTTACTGACAGAAAATTAGGGATGTCAAAAATTGCACCTATTGGGTATATTTTTAATGTCTTAAGCTATGTGTTTAAGGCAAGGATAATAGAAATTACAACCGGGTCCTTTGGAAAATTTTTAGTTGTAGGAGGAACAGGTTTTGTAATTAACCTGGTTCTTTATTCATTATTGGTTCATTCAACATCAATAAAATTGGCCTTAGCCAATCAAATTGCAGCTCAGTTTGCAATTTTTTCCAACTTTAACCTAAATAATCTATGGACTTTTAAGGCAACCCGCGCCAAAAGTAAATCTGCTTATGTATTAAAATTAGGACAATTTTTCTTAACATCAAATATTGGCGTTATTATATTTCAAGGGGGAGTGATTCATCTTGGAGAAGAAATGTATGGAAGAGAATTCCCATTGCCTTTTGTTTATTTTGTTATAGGAACAGGATTTTTATTGATATATAACTTCTCTATATATAGATTTTTTATCTGGCGTAAAATTCATCACCATACAAACTAGATGAAGCAAAAAATAATTCGGTTCACTAAAAAACCCGATTTCATACCTTTTTTACTTATCATTCTTACCGCTGCATTTTTAAGAATGTATAGGATTGGGTCATACATGACTTTTTTGGGCGATGAAGGACGAGACGTAATAGTTGCTCGTGAAATTCTGTCAGGCAACATTACTCTTCTTGGTCCAAGGGCATCAGCAGGTGATTTTTTTCTTGGCCCCATTTACTACTACATGATCGCTCCATTCCTTCTCTTGACAAATTATGATCCCGTTGGGCCTGCAATTATGGTTGCTTTATTTGGAGTTGGGACAGTAGCCCTTGTTTACTTTTTTGCAAAGGAATTTTTTGGCATGAAGGCTGCACTCATCGCTTCAATACTGTATGCAATCTCTCCACTTGTTATTGCGTATTCAAGATCTTCATGGAACCCAAATCCAATGCCATTTTTCTCTATGCTTACATTTTATGCACTCTACAAAGCAGGTGAAAAAAAGAGTCTTAAATTATTTTTTGCAGTGGGTTTTTTGGTCGGAATAATGATGCAGCTTCATTATTTGACAGTTTTTATTATCAGCATCATAGCATTATATGTTCTTATTTCAACTTTTTTTGAATTGAAGCGTAAATCACTCGGTGTTCAAGTGAAGAATCTTTTTATCCATTCTGGGTCAATTCTTCTGGGATTTTTTGCCGGTTTTGCTCCATTTTTGGCGTTCGAGATTCGTCACAATTTTCCAAACATAAGAACAATTTTAAGATTTATTTTTCAAGATAATTTTACATCAGATTACATAACCAACACATCCTTTATAAATATTGTCGAAAATGTTTTCTTTAGACTTTTTGCGCGTCTTCTCACAAAATTTCCTCCGCCTGAGCAGGTGGCAATTTCAGAAAGCTCGACATTAATTTTTCTTCAATGGGCGACGGTAATTCTTGCGATTGTTTCAATCGCTTTTCTTTTAAGAGCTAATAATAAAAAAATTATATTATTATTATGTCTTTGGCTAGGATTGGGAGTAGTGCAATTTGGGATTTATAAAAAAGCAATTTATGATTATTATTTCGGATTTCTTTTCCCCATCCCCTTTTTATTAATTGGTAATTTTCTTGGATCTCTTTTTGATTTAAAAAGAATTAGAATTGCCGGAATAGTTATGGGTTCGATCATTTTCTCGTGGTTGTTTTATTTAAATATTACAGGTTATCCATTCCAATATCCACCAAATCGCCAAAAAGATCAGGCTAAAATGATTGCTGAATTTATTATGCAAAAAACGGATGGCAAACCGTTTAATTTTGCACTTATTACTGGTGGAAATTCAGATCATGTATATCGGTACTTTTTTGAGGCGAACAAAAGAACACCAATTGAGATTCAAAATTTTGAGATTGATCCTGGAAGATCTAGTGTTACGGATCAGCTGTTTGTTGTATGTGAAGAGCTGCCATGTTCACCTATTGGTCATTCTCTATGGGAGATTGCAGGATTTGGGAGAGCTGAAGTTGAAGGGGAGTGGGATGTATCAGTCGTAAAGATTTATAAACTAATACATTATGAAGGGAAATAAAAAACCCAACTCAATTTTATTTAAACAAATATAAAAGAGTCGGGTTTTTTCGATCTTCAAAAGATGATTATTTAGCTCGTCCAATTTTGAACATTTTTGTTCCACAAACTGGGCATACTCCTTGAACAGCTGGTTTGCCATTCTTCATTGTAATTTCTTTTGCGTTAGCATCATCTCTTTTTGCTCGACATTTTACACAATACATTGTTGCCATAAGGAATCACCTCCTTTCAAATTAAATATGAATTAAAGACAAGAAATCAGTTCGTTTGATTACGAAGGAGAGGAGTGCGGACATCGCAAGGATCGCAGAAGCAGTAATAATAGACTTGTATAAGTCATTAATAACAAATTGTGAGTTATGTGTGTGGTTAAGCACAACGGTTTTTGCTGAACTGGTTTTTTCACTCACTTGGGTAGGGATTGTAATTGAGTATGTATGTGGAGATGTCGTGTTGTTTTGAGATGAAATTGAAGAAGATTTTAGTCTTTTTTCTTGAGCGTGTAATTTTTGTTCTCGAGTTCTACGCTTGTTGCTCATGCCTCACAAAGTATCATATTGACACATGCCTGTCAAGAGTCTAAAATTAAATGTCTATGAATGGGACTGCTGAGATGGTCATATTGGTGGTCTCTTTTTTTTGGCTCTGCGCCCTGACAATTCTGTTCTTCAAGTTCTATTTATATTACACACGATTGATAAAAAACGAAAAAGGTGATTCCCTTATGGCTATCTTGGATTCCGTCTCAAAAAGACAAGGTGAGAATAAGGAGGCTATTGAAAATTTATTCAAATTATGTGAACAATTAAAGAAGGATGGATCGTTGCATATACAAAAAATTGGATTGTTAAGATTTAATCCATTTCACGATACGGGTGGGGATCAAAGTTTTATTTTGGCACTTTTAGACAGTCACGATACGGGGGTTGTAATTTCAAGTCTTCATACTCGTACTGGGACACGGTGGTATGCAAAAGGAGTGATTTCTGGTAAAGGCCAGGAGCATGAATTATCAAATGAAGAACAAAAGGCAATTAAGAGTGCAACTGTACACCATTTTCATTCTGAAAAATAGTACAATAAATAACGAAAGAATAAATGAATAAAAAAATTGCAATATTGGCTGTAGTCTTTTATGTATTGTCTGCTGGTATCTCATATCTTTTCTTTTCCAAGCTCGTATTCTCAAATTCTGGAGTCGTAGAAACGCCAGTTCCAGAAGTTGCAGTGGATGCAGAAGGTAAAACTGTTTTTGACACCTCACTCCCAAAGACGGAAGAATGTCCTTTAAATGGTGCAATGTATTCTAAACAGCAAAAGAAGTGGTGGGATTCTCATAGACCTCTTGGTGTTATGATCGAAAATCATACAGAGGCACGACCACAATCAGGTATTTCTTCTGCTGACGTTGTTTATGAGGCAGTAGCTGAGGGTGGTATAACAAGATTTCTTGTTCTATTTTATTGCCAAGATCCAGGTATTGTGGGGCCAGTGCGTTCCGCGAGGACATACTTTATGGATTTTGTGTCTGAGTATGGAAATAATCCATTATATGCCCACGTAGGAGGCGCAAACACACCAGGGCCAGCAGACGCACTTTCTCAGATAGAAAAGTATGGATGGCAGCAATACAACGATATGAATCAGTTCTCCATCGGTTTTCCTACTTTTTATCGAGACTATGACAGGTTGGGTAGAACTGTAGCTACTGAGCATACAATGTATGCTAAGGCACTAAAGCTCTGGGAATTAGCTGACAAAAGAGGCCTCAAAGATGTAGATGAAGACGGAAAAATGTGGGATGATGAATTTGTTCAGTATCAATTTAAAGATGACGCTGATGCAGCATCAAGAACAAAAGTACAATCCATCTCATATGACTTTTGGGAAGGGAAAGGTGATTTTTCAGTAGTTTGGACCTATGATCCTGCAACAAATACATACAGTAGAAAAAATGGAGGTCAAGTGCATAGTGATCTTAATACTAAAAAACAATTAGCTGCTAAAAATATTGTACTTTTATACATGAAGGAAAGCAGAGCAAATGATGGATATGAAGGGAATCTCCACATGCTCTATGGAACAAAAGGTACGGGTAAAGCAAGAATCTTTATGGATGGAAAAGAAATTACTGGAAAATGGGCTAAAAAAGATAGAACTTCAAGAACAATTCTTACAGATAGTACCGGAAAAGAAATAGAACTCACCAGAGGTCTTATATGGTTTGGAATATTGGCTACAGATAACGATACAGTAGTAGTAAAGTAAATGCACTGTTATGTTTAGTGATCTTATTACGTCTAAGACGAGAGTCAAAGTCCTCAAATTATTTCTTGCCCACGCACACGAAATGTTTCACGTGCGTGAAATTGTGCGTCGTGTTGATGAAGAGATAAATGCAGTCAGAAGAGAATTGTTATATCTTGAAAAGAAAAAAGTGTTAAAAAAAGAGCCTCGTGCAAATAGAGTTTACTATATGATTGATCCAAATTACACATTTTACAACGAGATGATTGAAATTAACGCGAAATTAGAGGGATTGGGAGGAGATATTATTAAAAACAAAGTAAAGCTTGGGAAGATAAAATATGCAATGCTTTCCGGGAAGTATGTTTTGGGCATTCGTGATAACCCGGAAGAAATTGACCTTCTTGTTGTTGGAACCGTGGTGCTGCCTGAATTGTCGCTTGTTATTAAAAAAGCAGAAGGTGAGAATCAGATTGAGATTAATTATACAGTTATGTCTGAAGAAGAATTTGTATTTAGAAAGAAAAGAAGAGATCCATTTATATCATCCATAATTCATGGTCCTCGTCTGATGCTGATAGGGGATGAAATAGGGCTTCTTTCGTAGTACAATACCTAAAGTATGAAAAACCCACGTTATTTTGTAGGCGTTATTATTATTTTTTCTATACTTCTTTTATTTGTAGATCTACCCAAGGGAATTTTTGAAAAAACGATTACAATTCCCTATTTAAATCGTTCATTTGTTACTAATCCATCCGGAATACACATCAATTTTGGTCCAATTAAGATTCAAAAAGAGCTTGAGTACAAACTTGGCCTTGATCTTCAGGGTGGAACACAACTTGTTTATTCGGTAAACATGGATGGAATTGCATCTGACAAAAGAAATGATGCTTTCGAATCGGCACGTGAAGTTATTGATAGAAGAATTAATTTTTTTGGAGTTACAGAGCCTAGTATCCAAACTCTAAAGTTAGAGGATGAGTATCGAATAATAATCGAACTTCCAGGTTTTGATGATCAAAAAAGTGCAATTGATGTTATCGGAAAAACAGCTGAATTGTCTTTTTGGGAAGGAAGAGCCGCCTCTGAGGGAGCTCTGATGGCAATGGCAACTCAATCAGCTGGAATGTATCCAAGTGCATTACCAATCATTTTAAATGGAGAGCCTGTTAAGACTGCTTTAAGTGGTACGAATTTAAAGTCTGCTGCTGTTGTTTTTGATAATCAGGGTGGAGGAGGGCCGCAGGTTCAACTTAAGTTCTCACCTGAGGGTGCCAAGCTTTTTGCCGAAATTACCAAAAGAAACGTTGGAAAATCAGTTGCGATAGTGCTTGATGATCAAGTGTTGTCTGCCCCAGTTGTTCAACAACAAATAATAGGCGGAGATGCGGTTATATCGGGTAGTTTTACATCTGATGCCGCAAAGAATCTTTCAATCCAATTAAACGCTGGAGCACTACCTGCACCACTTGAACTCATTGCTCAGTCTAGGATCGCACCCTCGCTTGGTATTGGGGCATTAAAAGATAGTGTATGGGGTGCTTTTGTAGGAATGATTGCAGTGGTTGGTTTTATGGTCTTTATTTACAAAAAGGAAGGAATACTAGCATCTTGTGCTCTTGGGATTTATGCCATTCTCATTTTATTTATATTCCAATTCATACCTGTTACACTTACCCTTGCTGGTATTGCGGGATTCATTCTATCAATTGGAATGGCAGTTGATGCAAACATTCTTATTTTTGAAAGAATGAAGGAAGAACTTCGTGAAGGGCGTACTCGTAAACAAGCAATTAGACTTGGATTTTCAAGAGCTTGGACATCAATTAGAGACTCAAATATCTCCAGTCTAATAACCTGTGCAGTTCTTTTCTATTTTGGAAGCGGAATAGTGAGAGGTTTTGCTTTAAGTCTTGCAATTGGAATTGTTGTGTCAATGTTCACAGCGATCACAATCACAAGAAATCTTTTGAAAGTTACCATAAATGAAAAATAGCATGAATATTATTTCGAAAAGAAGATGGTTTTTTACCTTATCAGGTTTGGTTTTAGTACCTGGTCTTATTGCACTCGTGCTTTTTGGTTTGAAATTTTCAATTGATTTTACTGGCGGATCAAAATTGTTGATAATGCCATCTCAAGGGTCTTCTTTACAAAAAAACAGCATTGAAGAGATTTACAAAAAGGAGGGAATAGAGATTCACAATATAGTTGAGCAAGGGGATGAAATCCTTATTCGCAGTATTCCAATTTCTCAAAAGCAACATGAAAAAATTTCTGGTGAGTTGACTAAAAAGGACCCAAGTGTGAAGGAAAATAGTTTTGAAACAGTTGGGGCAGTAATTGGGAATGAAACAAAAACGAACGCAATAAAAGCCGTAGCAATTTCCATAATCGCAATTACATTGTATGTTGCTTTTGCTTTTAGAGCTGTATCGCAACCTGTTGCATCATGGAAGTTTGGAATCGTGACAATTCTTACATTGGCCCACGATATTTTAGTAACTGTCGGAATTTTTGCAATTCTAGGTAAAGTTTTTCAAGTGGAAGTGGATTCACTTTTCATAACCGCGCTACTTACAATTCTTGGTTTTTCAGTTCACGACACTATTGTTGTGTTTGATAGGATCAGAGAAAACTTAAAAAAGAATTCTAGTGGAGGATCCTTTGACATTGTAGTAAACAATTCCATACTTGAAACCGCCAACCGTTCTTTTAATACTTCTGTAACGGTAATTTTTGTATTGTCAGCTCTTTTATTCTTTAGTGAAGGTCCAATATTTTGGTTTGTTATAGCACTTCTTATTGGAATTATATCTGGAGTTTATTCTTCAGTTTTTACTGCCGCACCGCTTCTAGTTGAATGGTATGAGTGGGATAAAAAACACAAAAAAAAGAAATAATAATTCCTCACACACCCAAATTACGATTGTAATGGGTGTAGTTATCCAAGACAAAAAAGTCCTCATGACAAAAAGATTTGAAGAAGAATGTCCCGATGCGCATCTTAAATGGGAACTTCCTGGCGGAAAAATAAAATTTGGTGAAGAGCCAAACATAACAATAGAACGTGAAATTTATGAAGAAACTGGGGTTAAAGTTAGTGCAGAAAGTCTTGTTCCAATTGTTAGAACATGTTTATGGAATTATACAAATGGCATAACTCAACATACAATTCTCCTGGCCTATATATGCAAATATACTGGTCAAGACAAGCAAGATAAAAAAGATCATCATGTTGAAAAATTTGAATGGGTAAAAATATCAGATCTACACAAAAAAGAGATTCTTCCGGGAGATGAAGATTTTATAAATGAAGCTAGGAAACAAGTTTCTGTCGAACAAGGTTAGAAACGAGAGTAGAATCTGCCTTTCCCTTGGTACTGGGCATAAGTATTCCCATAACTTTTCCCATATCCTGCATAGATGTAG
>CAZFJW010000019.1:0-19608 GCA_964519355.1 uncultured Gammaproteobacteria bacterium
AGCTCGAAAGTTATATTAGCAAGTGATGCCATACTTGAGTATACGGACATTCTTGGGTACAATTCAAGATACCATGATCAGAACACGAATCGCTCCAAGCCCAACGGGATATCCTCATATTGGCACAATTTACCAAGCACTTTTTAATTATGGATTTGCAAAAAAATATGGAGGGAAATTTCTTGTTCGGATTGAAGATACTGATCGTTCAAGATTTGTTGAGGATGCGGAGGACAAAATATTTTCTTCTCTTGACTGGTTTGGTTTGGCAGAAGATGAAAGTCCTCGCAAATCCGGCCCCTTTTCGCCATATCGTCAGTCTGAAAGGCTTGATATTTATAAAAAACATGTAGAAGAATTACTTGAAAAAAAGAAAGCATACTATTGTTTTTGTACTAAAGAGAGACTCGATGAGATGAGAAAAAAACAGCAAGAGGAGGGGAAACAGCCAATGTACGATAAACATTGTGCGATGCTTGATCAAGAAGAGATTTTAGAGAACATTAAAAATAATATGCCGCATGTTGTTCGAATGGTTATACCAAATGAAGGTAAAATTAGATTTCGAGATGAAATAAGAGGAGATATTGAATTTGACTCATCAACTGTTGATGATCAAGTCATTTTAAAAAGTGATGGATTCCCTACGTATCATTTAGCAGTGGTTGTAGATGATCACCTGATGGAAATAACTCATGTATTACGAGGAGAAGAATGGCTTTCTTCCACGCCAAAGCACTGGCTTTTATATGATTATTTTGGCTGGCAAAAACCGCTTTTTTTTCATACTCCGGTGCTTCGCAATCCTGATAAGTCAAAATTATCAAAAAGACAAGGTCACACAAACGTTGAATGGTATAAAGAAGAGGGTTTTTTACCAGAAGCAATTCTTAACTACCTTGCACTTATGGGGTGGAGTCATCCTGAAGAAAAAGAAAAATTTGATTTAAAAGAATTTATCCAACATGTTGAATTAAAGGATCTTAAACCTGTTGGTCCGATATTTGATCTGGCCAAACTTACCTGGCTGAACGGATCGTATATTATGGACTTATCAGGGCAAGAACTAGAAAAGAGGTCTTTTGAATTTGATCCAAGTGTTGGCGAGCTAGTTTCTGATTATGATACGAGGGTTAAATTTGCAGAAATTGCGAAAACACGAATGAAGACCTTAAAAGATTTTAAAATGTTAATAGAGCCATTTTGCAAAAAGAAAGAAGTTGTATTTACAGACGAACAAGAAAACCTCAGGAGTGAAATTAAAAATGTACTTTTAGAAATCGATGAATGGACAGAAGAAACAATAAAGGGAAAAATCCTTGATACATTTATATTCTCAAAAAGATATAAATTCCCTGATTTATATCAAGTGCTTATTGGTGACAAGCAAGGACTTCCTATCGCAGAAACTTTTGCAATTTTAGGAAAAGAAAAATCATTATTACTGCTTTCATAAATGAAAAAAGCTGCCCAAGCAATCTCTGCAATACTTCATCCATTCATTCTTTTTGATATCGGAATTATTTTGTTTATTGGGGAGCACTTCAATTGGCAAATTGAAAAGTTACTATCGTGGGGGTTATTTTTAGTCGTAATAAATTCGGTTCTCGTTGCGTTTATTATTTGGGGAATGAAAACCAGACGATTTTCAAATTTTGATGTATCAAAGAGGAAGCAGCGGTTTTTACTATACCAAGTCGTTATAATTCTTGCTCTTGCATTTTATTTTATTGGGAAAGCCATCGGCGTTTCTGAGGTAATTTTGAAATCGTGTATGGTTTTTCTTATTTTTCTTATTTTACTTGAGGTAATTAACACGAAAGTAAAAGCCAGCGTGCATATTGCGTCGATAACTATAGTAAGTGTGACTCTTGCGTTTTTTTATAGGGGTATTTTTATGGTTCTGCCTTTTTGTATTCCAGTTCTTGCCTGGGCAAGAATTTATGAGAAAAGACATACGCCCAAAGAAGTATTTGCAGGATTTATAGTTGGACTGTTGATTTTAATAATCGCAAATTTCATAATAAGGTAACAAGTATGATAAATTTTAAAACACTCGTAAAATCTTTCGGATACGCTTTTGAGGGCATAAGGCTTGGGCTTTCAGTTGACCAAAATTTAAGAATTCATAGTTTCGTCGGGATTTTTGTGATTATTTTATCTTTGTTTTTACGACTTCCAAAATCAGAATTTTTCTTGGTAGTTTTGGCAGTATTTTTTGTGTGGTTTGCAGAACTCATTAATACCGCGATTGAGGAAATGACAAATTTAATTGTGCAAGAACACAGGAAGGAAGCAAAGATAGCAAAGGATGTAGCAGCAGCTGCAGTTCTTTTGTCAGCAGTATACGCAATTATTATGGGAATTGTAATAATTATACCTGCTGTTGTAGGTTTAATTAATTCGTAGATGCATTTTTGGGAGATTTTTCAGAAAGAGCTAATAGTTCTGAGAGTTTTTTCACAAATTTCTTGGCATGCTCCCGACTCATGCCAACTCTTGTTACGATAGTGAGTTGTTCACCCTTGCCAAGTTTTTGTCCCATATCAAGTGTCACTCCGTCATCAGTCACGTTCATAAAAATTGTATCTGTATATAGCACTGGGGTATGTGCAGGATTTAAATTTATTTGTACCTTCTTTTCTTTTTTATCCATTTATCTTATTTTTGTGCCATTTGGCACATTCCTAATTGGTTGCAAAAGTGATGCCTCATCGCCAGCTGCTAAAATCATAGCTTGACTCTCAAGTCCCATTATTTGACGGGGTTCTAAATTGGTAACGAAAGGGAACTGTTTATTTAGAAGGTCTTCTGGAGAATAGAATTTTGCAATTCCCGAAAGCACTTGTCTTTTTTCCTCACCAAAATCAACCGTTAGTTTTAACAGTTTTTCAGAATTTTCAACTGAGACTGCTTCAATAATTGTTCCTATTTGTATTTCAACTTTTTGAAAGTCTTCAAAATTAATCACTTGACTGCAATTGTACCACGAAAAATCATGATATTAAATTATTCTGTTATTTTTTTACCTCCAAATATTACATTTATTGCTAAATTGTCTATGCCTATACCGACATGAGACCATTTTGAATCAAGCTGATTATTATCATGATAGATATCGCTTGCAAAAAGCTGTTGAATTATATTTTTGCCCATGAGTGCTCCTCCTGAAAGATACGCTGAGTTTTCTCCAAGAGAGTTGAATCCTAGGGATTCGAATCCATCCTGATTGTTAACAAATTGTCTAAATCCTTCATGTTCATCAAGGATTTGGTTATTTGAAAAATATTGTGCTCGAGTTAGCGCATAATCTGCCAGAGCGCTGTCCCATTGTAGAGAATTTTTGCCTTTTGAATTTCTGTATTCATTTAGCGCATCAAAGACTTCTTTTGGTGATGCCATTCTGTCGTCAGATCCAATTCTTACCTGGAATGTATATGTTCCAACTTGTTTTACATCAGGGTCAGGCGTAGGAGAGGGGGGTACTGCTGTGTCCTCAATACTTTGGTCGAAAGTTGGACTATCTGTTTGAACTTCCACACTAACAGGTAAATTTGAAAGAGAATCTTGATGAAAAACAGGAATTTTCCTCACAATTGAGATTGGTCTTTTAATGATGATGGGTTCACCGTAGAAAATATTTCTAAAGAGCAGAGATAGTTCAATGTGGAATGTTAGGATAATTGTTATAAAAAAAGCGCCAAGGACACCGAGGGATATAAAAAGAGTCCGTATTATGGTGCCTATCCCATCGCTAATATTTTCAGAATTTTTATGTTTTCTATGCCAAACAAAGGGCCGTGTTTTATTTTGCATCACGAAGGTATTGTACGAAATTTATGAAAAATTGAAAAGAAAGCTATTTGGCTCCAGGAAGTTTCACAAGGCGTGCGTTATAGACGATTTCATTAATTGTGCCATCCGGCATTTCAAATTGGTTTCTTCCTGTTGTTTGGGCATATTCTTGTAATAAAGAAGAAAGATCTTCCTTTAAATCTCGGAACATAGATTTTGCATCATTGAATTTGGCAGTAGTTTGGGCAACGTCCGGCCTTTTCAATATTTCTTTTTTGGTTTGGGTTTTAACTTTGATTGCTTCTTTTGCTTCTTTTGAGTGCTGTTGAAATGTAGGTTCGTTTTCAAATATTGATTCAATCATTTCCCTGAATTCATTCATTTTCTTTTGTGTGTCATCGATTGACATAAGCTTGGAAGTGATAAGTTGTTCAAGACTTGATATGAGTACGACTTGATCTTTTTTTGTTGCAGTTGTTTTATCTGAGGCTGTTGTCAGCTCCTCGAACCCGTCCTGTGATAGTGTGTCATCCATAGGTTTTTACTATACAGAAAAGTAGTATGAAAAATCAAGAGAAGAATTGTGGTTTTTACTTACCCCATGTAATTTTATTCCAAAATCGTTCGTAAAGATAGTAAATTGCTGTATTTAGTATAGCCGTGAGAAGTGAAACGCCAAGGGTTATATCAATGCGTTTTGTGACTGAATATACAACAATTCCGTTTGAGATTATGAGCAATATGCGATATCCTACAGCTTTTATTACAGACCGCGCCTGTGAATCTTTATTTGCTATTTTTTTGCTCATACTTACTAAATATACTATCAATTGGTGTTGGCCGCATAGAGAGGTCTTTCCAAATTTTATTATCAGTTACCACATTTCCCTCAGTAAGCATTGTTAACTGGTCAAGAGTAATGGGAAAGAATGGTAGTTTCTGAAAATGGTTTATTGCAATTTTTGATATATTCAAAGGAATGTGAAGAAGTAATGTATGTTTGTGGACAGATTGAGCCATTCTGATCAGCATGTCGTTATATGTTAAGTTTTCTGCCCCCCCAATTCCATACATTTTTCTGAAGGTTTTTTCTGAATTAATTGACTGCACAAAAATTTTTGCTACGTCATCTCGTGCCACTGGCGTCATTTTGTATGCTCCATTTCCAAACACAGGTACAACGGGAAATTTAACTTGCGAAGCCAAAACTTCAAAAAAGTTGTAATTTTTATTATCAAAATCAGCGATTATCGATGGACGGAAGATCGTCCAATTTAATTTTGTTTTTTTGAGCTCAGATTCTCCATAGAATTTGGATTTTTGATATTGTGTCCCATTTTCATAAGCGCCATTTGCACTCATGAATAATATGCGGTTTATGCCAAGATTTTGGGCTAATTTGCATGTTCTTGCGACCCATTCAAAATGAAGCGTATTAAAAGTGATTTTATTCTTTGGGTTTTCTTTAATAATTCCAATCAAATAAATAATACAGTCTGGCTGTAGTGGCTTTATGCGTAATTCAAGATTGGGTAAATCGTTAAGTGATCCTTCAACTTGTCTTATGCTTTTATTGAAAGTTGAAGACTTTCTAGTTACAAGAATCGGATTAAACCCCTTTTCGACAAGATTCTGTACTACGCTCGTCCCAACAAAACCAGTTCCACCAAAAACAAGAACATTTTTATAATTTTTCATGAGTACAGAATGTTAGACAGATAACCACTTAATCCAAACTTTCTCTCTTACTGTGCAGATATAAAAACCATTGATCAAAAAATTGGAAAAGTGCTTTAAATGGGGTTTCAATAATAAAATCAAATACAAAAATAAGAAAATTAACTTGCGAAATTCCTTCAGTCAGCTTCCTTCCAACTCTTGCAATTGGAAGAAAGAAAAAGTCCAGCAAGAGACTCCTAAGACTTTGTCTTTGTAAATAAGTGTATGTCTTGGATGTTTGGTAAATTCTGTAAATAAGAAACGAAATGATGGCAAAAAAGAAAAGGAATACTCCTATACTTACTATATTATATTGAACAAGTTTTAGAAGATATATGATAACCCCAAAGCTGAGAATATAGGTGCATACTGATAAGAGATTGAATACGATTTGGGTAATTGAAAAGTGTTTGATTTTAGGATTTTTGATCGTAGTTTTATACCCAATTTTTGGAAATTCAGCAAAAAGAAGAGCACTAATTCCTTCTTGAATTCTTTTCGTATTGTCCTCTTTCGGTGATTTCATAAATAGCACAGAGAGTGCCATTACTGAGACAGGTATCACGATGTTGAGAATAAGTGATATCCAGACTAGCTCTCCATACATTATTCTTTCATAGGTTCCTTCAACAGCAAATCCGAAAAATACCTTTGAAATTGCAACAAAAACAAAACTTCTTAGGATTGCTCTGTTCACCTTTGATTGTATTGATTTATATTTTTCATTGCATATTTTTTCAATTTCAGCATCTAATTGTTCCTCGTTTTTTAACAAATCTTGAATTTCTGATTTTTTGTCATGTAGAATTTGATCTAGGATGAGAAATGGCGGAATGAATTTCTTTACATATCCTTGCATTCTGTATTTGATAGGATGATCGAGTGAAAATTCTATATCCTCAAATCCCTTTTTGAAATCCTTTGAAATTTTTTCAAAAGAGTTTTCTGTGAGTTCTCCAAAGTATTGTTTGAAGAGACTGTGACGGAGAAGAGCGCGGTTTTCCTTTGCGTACATGCGTCTGATTGCAACATACAATTGAATATCTTTTGTTTCGTTTGTCTCCTCTTCAACGCTAATGTTTTTTTCAAGTGCATGAAAAATATAATTAATCATTGCCTCTTTTTCTTGATTGGGTGTTAGGAGTTCGGTCAATTCTGAGGACAAATTTTCTATGATCCATTCTGACAATTTTTCATTTCTCATGATTTTTTGAGATTGAATATTCTTTTTAAGATCAAGGAATAATTGTATTTTTTTATCGATCATTTCGATCTCCTCGTCTGTGATTTCATTCTCGGGCACGTATTTTGCCCAGACGAGTTCTCGAGTGAGGGACTGGGCAATTGAAGTGTCAATTCTTAGGAGCAGTTTGCGTGTGAGAATTCTTTGAATAGCACTTTGAAAAACCACTTCTTCTTGACGGTATTCCATTGCGTTTCTTAATTTTTCGTACCATTCAGCAAGCTTGGAAACAATTGGACTAACAGTTATTCCAAAATTTTTGTCGTGAGATTTTTTTTCAGTATAAAATGAAATAAGAATTTCAGAGAGGTTATTGGGCGAACTTGTACTCATTTTCCAATTATATCACTGAACTCTATTTGCTTTGCATTTTTCTCTTGATTTCATAATTGCAATAAAGATACAATACAGGGATGAAATTTAATCCGCTTGCAGCCGCAGTTGTCTCAATTGTGTTATTGCTTGTTCTGGTAGTCTTGTTAAGATCAGTTATTGGCGCACCAATTCAGCATCACGAACCAGAGCAGCAGACAGAGACGCATTCCACAGAAGTTACTCCTCATGACACCTTGTCTCCTGAGGTTGTTGAAGAGAAACCTGCGCATTAATTTTTTAAATTCTTTCCTACGTGTCGTTGTATAATAAAATTCATGAGGCTGCTTCTTTTTATATTTGGAATTTTATTAGGTTTGGGGATATTGGGCGGGTTATATTTTTACAATTCTCGTTCGGAGGAGATAGTCATTTCACCATTTGGAGATAGCGAGCCAGAAAAAATAGAAGATAAAAAGCTCCAAAAATACTCATTCGAATCGCTTCGTAATAGACAATATAGTGTTTCTAGTATCCATTTAGATAGGCAGCTTTCTGAGGATGAGGATGTTATAACTCAAGTTTTTTCATATCAGTCTGATGGGAAAAAAGTCTCTGGAGTTTTAAATATTCCTAAAAAAGCAGGAACATATCCCATTTTGGTTATGCTTCGGGGTTTTGTCGAACGGGATATATATAGTCCGGGAATCGGGACGAATAGAGGTGCAGAATTTTTTTCACACAATGGATTTATCACGCTATCTCCTGATTTTTTGGGGTATGGCGAGTCTGATCTTGACTCATTTGATTCGATCGAGGCAAGGTTTGAAACCTACACAACAGTTCTTAATCTTTTTGCATCTCTTGATTCATTTAATACGTCAATTAGCGCATCATATTCAGGAATTCTTGCTGACCAAGATAAAGTTGGACTATGGGCGCATTCGAATGGAGGACATATCGCGCTTTCTACGCTTGCCATTAGCGGCAAAAAATATCCGACATCATTATGGGCACCGGTTTCCAAGCCCTTCCCCTATTCGATACTATATTTTACCGATGAATTTGACGATGAGGGTAAAGCTTTAAGAAAAGTAGTATCTGATTTTGAAAAAAATTATGACGTTTTTGATTTTTCACCACCTCGATATTACAGTTGGATTGAGGCACCATTGCAAATACACCAAGGAACAATAGACGACGCGGTTCCAATTGCTTGGTCGGATTATTTATATGCGAGGTTAAAAGATTTAGACAAAACTGTTGAGTATTACACATATCCTGGTGCAGATCACAATCTCTCTGGTGCAGCCTGGGGTACGGCTATGTCAAGAAGTCTTGAATTTTATAAAGATAATTTTTCTTCGGGTCAATAACGACTGTCAACTTTTTCAGCTGATATAATACAGATATGAAGCGAGTTATAATCATTTTTGCGTTGACTGCAATCCTATTAATTGTTATCGCATCAGTTGCTGCAAATTATTTAGGATTGTTCAAAAAAGATTTGGTTCCAGGTGAAAAAAGAACTGTTCAAGAGGCTCAAGTGGAAGGGGATATAGAGCCTGTCGAAATGAGAATCGACAAGGTTGCAACGAATCTGTTCGTTCCTTGGAGTATTGTTTTTCTTTCTGACTCCCATATTCTGTTTACAGAGAGAAATGGTTCTATTCGTGAAATTAAAGATGATAATTTGAACAGTAATCCCCTGTATATTTTTAAGGAAGTATCAACACAGTCAGAAGAGGGGCTCATGGGAATGGTCCTTGATCCTGAGTTTGATTCCAATGGGAAAATATATGTGTGCCTAGCATACTCCAAAGAAAAAAGTTTGTTTGATAAGGTTGTACAAGTGAAATATGAAGAAGGTGTTTTGACGGAAGAAAAAGTTCTCATAGACAAAATTCCGGCTGCTCAATTCCATGCGGGATGCAGGATTAAGTTCGGTCCAGATAAAATGCTCTATATTACAACAGGTGATGCAACTGACAAGGGAATTGCACAGGATAAAGCATCTTTAGGAGGTAAAATTTTAAGAATAAATTCTGATGGATCAATTCCAGCTGATAATCCGATTAATAACTCGCCAATTTATAGCCTTGGCCATCGTAACCCTCAGGGGATTGACTGGGATCCAATAAGCGGCAATCTTTTTTCAACCGAGCATGGCCCTTCGGTCTTTGACGGGCCCGCTGGTGGTGACGAGATAAATCTTATTCAAAAGGGAGAAAATTATGGCTGGCCGATTGTTTCGCATGAGAATTCAAAAGATGGACTTGTTTCACCGCTCGTTGTATTTACTCCTGCTATTGCTCCGGCTTCTGGGATGTTCTATAAAGGAGACATGTTCCCGCAATTCAGAAATCACTTTCTTGTCGGTCTTTTAAAAGGTGAGGGAATACTGGATGTGACTTTGGACTCTAATAGGAAGCAAATTGCTTCATATGAAAAAATACCTGAGATTACTTTTGGAAGAATTCGGGAGGTTGCACAGTCTCCAAATGGTGCAATTTATTTTACAACCAGTAATAAAGATGGGCGAGGAAAAGTAAATGCGGGTGATGATATGATTTATAAAATAGTACCTAAAAATGAATGAAACAATAAGACTTGATGCATATCTTTCATCGCAAGGAATAGGCGCAAGGAGAAAAATACCATACATTCTTGCATCTCAGAAAATCATGTTAAATGATGTTCGCGTTATTAAACCTGGAATAAGAATTGATCCCAAAAAAGACACACTTACGATAAACGGCAAAAAGATATACCAGCCCCATTTAGAATATATTTTATTGAACAAGCCATTGGGCATTATTTCTAGTGCAAAAGATGAGTTAAGAAGGAAAACTGTTACTGATCTGGTCCGTTCAAGAAATCGCCTTTTTCCGATAGGGAGATTGGATAAGGATACAACTGGACTTATAATTCTTACTAACGATGGTGACTTTGCAAATCTCCTGACGCATCCAAGATACCATGTTCCCAAAACATATCAGCTGTATATTCAAGGATCAGTAAATTCTATGGTGTTAAAAAGATTTAGAACTGGTGTTGAACTTGAAGAAGGTAAAACAGCGCCTTGTGAGGCAACGATACTTTCATCGAATGAAAAAGTTACGATGGTTCGAGTCGTTTTATATCAGGGGTGGAAGAGGCAGATAAGACGAATGTGTGAAAAATTGGGATTGAATCTTACGAGTCTTGAAAGAGTTGCGATAGGTTCTGTCAGAGTTGGAAATGTACAGCCCGGTCAATTCAGATTACTTACTCCAAAAGAGATAGGATCTCTTACCCGTTCAGCAAAGGGTGGAGTGAAAAAAGAGGTAGAAAAGAAAATTGTTGTAAAAAAGATATCTAAAAAAAGAAAGGGGGTGGGCGATTTATGAAAGGATTTATTGAATTTGTAAGGGAACAAGGCGTTATGGGTCTTGCAGTTGGTTTTATTCTTGGGGGTGCTGTGTCTAAAGTAGTTACATCACTCGTAAATGACATAATCAATCCTGTACTCGGGATTGCGCTTGGTGCTGTAGACTTGAGTGACGCTGGTCTTAAAATTGGCAGTGCAACAATCATGTGGGGAGCATTCTTGAGTTCAACAATCGACTTTGTCGTTGTTGCTATGGTCGTATATTTTGGGGTAAAGGCCCTAAAATTGGATCGACTAGACAAGAAAAAGAAATAAATATTGTCAATTATATTTACAATTATACTTACAAAAAAGTTAAAAACATCACATTGTCAATTAAATTTACAAATATGTTGACAATTAATGTTAGTTTTTGTATAATCTAACCTAGAAAACTTTCTATGTATCAGCCAAATTTTAGCTTTACAGTTAAAATGGTGAATGAGATATCTCAGATTGAACGTCTATACGGACAGCTTCAAACTGAAAAACTTATTCCGTCACTTGCTCTTAAACTCGCACAGGAAAATCAGATTCTGGCAACGCATTACTCAACGAGCATTGAAGGCAATCCGCTCTCTCCGCGTGATGTTACAAACATTATTCTTGATGACAAAATTCCAACGACTAAGTCAGAGACTGAGGTTGTAAATTACTTTAAAGTTCTCAATCAGGTCTTTAGTTTTGCACGGGATAAAAAACAGATTACACCTCAGTCAGTACTTGATCTCCACCATATGCTAATGCGCGGTATAGAAAAAAAGGATTTGGGAAAATTCCGTGACAGCGGGGTTTTTATTGGGCACAGAGAAAAAACAGGAGAATACGTCGTAAAGCATAATCCTCCATATCACACGGAAAAAGACATATCAGATGCAATAGTTGAGCTTTTTACGTGGGCTGAGGAAGATAAAAATCTTCACCCTCTTATTCGGGCAGGTATTATTCACCATCAATTTGCATATATTCATCCATTTTTTGACGGAAATGGTCGAATGGCAAGAATTATTACTGCATATTTCCTGCTTTTACATAAATATGAAGTTGTGAAGTATTTTATTCTTGATGACTATTATGATATTGACCGTACCGAGTATTCAGACATGCTTCATAGCGCAGACAAGCCTGGAAAAGGGGAAAGCAAGGCTGATAAAACATCTTGGCTGGAGTACTTTCTTGAGGGAATTGTAAATTCACTGACTGCAGCATTTGGAAAAATTGAGGAACTCAAGCGCGGTAATCTTGATGATCTTGAGGGTGAAAAAAGAGTTCTTGTCTCAAAAAGAGAAGAGGATGTGCTGCAAATTGTTGTTGATAGAAAGGCAATTAAATCATCTGATATTGTTGAGAGATTGTCAGTTTCTCGTCAGCAGGCACATCAGCTGATATCTTCTTTGGTTCGAAAGAAATTACTAACAAAATACGGTAAGACCAAACAAAGTTATTACAAATTAACAAATGTTAAAAAATAAATTGTTTAAAATCGCAGGCAGAAATGAAAGATTCAAGTTAATACTAGTCATAGTATCTTTTGCGTCTTTTTTATTGGGAATGGCGGTGCTGTTGACTATGCAAATAGTGCCAAAAATGCTTCTGGAGCAAAGACTCATGGAGTGTCCAGGACACAGACAGGGAAATATTCATTATCATGCAACGGTTCTTATTTATTACCTTGGAGAACAAATGACGATACCGCCCGGAATTGGTCTTGAGGGGGATTGTATTCATCCTGTTCACACTCACGATACTACCAATCTTGTGCATATTGACTATCCTAAAAAATACCCTTTTAAACTTGGCGACTTTTTTAACAGATGGGGATATATATTTAACAAAAAACAATTTGCAAATATCCGCACATTTGATGGCTATACGATTCATATGGAAGTGAACGGAAAAGAAAATAAAGAATACGAGAGATATATATTAAAAGATAAAGACAGAATCAGAATTTACATTGAGAAAGATAACAAGTAATTAGCTTTTCTTTTGTTTCTTTTTAGGTTTGGGGCCAAGATATGTAAAGCGGGGAAATGTTTTACCGTCTCGCGTGACTTGTTCCTCAAACATATAAAATGGTCTTACCCAGACTGCATTTTTTCCAAAATCAGCGCTTTCATATAGCGCTTTATATATAACCATTTCTTCGACAGTTTCACTATGACGGGCTACTCCTAGTACTTCGTATAAATTTCCCTTGAAATGGCGCCAGAGGCCTTTTTTGATTGTACTCATAAGTTTCTAGTTAAGTCCTAATTTCTTAGCACATGCTCCCCAGGCTCCCCAGCCTCTCATTTGCTGTAAAAGTTTGCCTCGAGAAATTTGTTCCTCGCGGGATGCGTCAGATGGCGTGCCTGATCCGCCTACCGAGTTCCAAGCACCCTGAGAAAATTGAAGTCCTCCAAAATATCCATTACCAGTATTTATCTGCCAGTTTCCGCCTGATTCACATGCAGCAAGGCTATCCCAGACTGTATCATTTGCTGGATCTATTGGCGCTGGTGTTGGCGGTTCTGGTGTAGGTGCTGCTGTTTCTGTTGGGATTGGAGCGTCTGTTGGAGCAATTGTTGGTGTTGGAATTTGAGTAGGCTCTGGAGTTGCTGTCGGAATAGGACTTGGTGTTGGAGTGGGAAGCGGGTCAACAGTTTCAAATTCGATTTCAGGAAGAAGAGAGGGGTTAAAACTAAGACCTTCAATTTCAGAAGGAGCTTGAGTTATATCGTGAACAAGCGCTTGGTCTGAGAATGCAGGTTCTGTACTTTCCACGAGAAGCAGCGCAATGGTAATTCCGATAATAAGAATAAATCCGATTCGGTTGCCAAAAGTAAGCAAAAGCTTTTGAAATAGATGTGAAGTGTTTCCCATCAGGCGGCAGAGTCTGCCGAACACATAATTATAGATCAACTAGGGTTTTTATTGCAAATTTTGAGGCTAAAAAGCGAGAAGTTATTGAAAAAATTATTTTTTTGAACGGAGTTTGTAGACTACTACAAAAAGCACGAGAGCCAGGAGAAGAAGACCAATCCCTATAATCGGGCGATAGAGTATCCATGCAAAAGCAATAATAACTAGGCCAAGAACAATTGCAAGTACGCCTGATATGAATGACATGCCAGCGCCTACAAGTTTGCCAATAAAAGGAACAAACGAGCCAATTACAGGTAAAAGTCCCAGAACAGATCTGAATCCAGCAAAAAGAAGAATTATTCCAAGAATTCTTAAGACCCATGTCATCATTTTATTCCCCTCAATTGCTCCTTGGAACATTTGTTGTGCGGTTGCTTCCCCTGTTTGAATAAATGAGATTGTTCTTCCATTTTTTGTCTGATATGGGGTCAGGCTTGAGGCCTTTTGCTGGGCAATAACACTTAATTTTTGAGGGGCGATATTTTCATACGTAATTCTCGTGTTTCCAATTTGAGGATTGGCCGGGTCATTTGTCTTGTAATACAAAATTCCAGATACTATTTCTAAATTAGACTGCAGTTCATAGGGAAGTGTCGTAAGCATCTCTTCTTGAGCAGGGAGAGGTTGATAATCTGAGAGAGAACGCACCATGTCTTCAGGAATTGTAAATGCACCAATGCTAACATTTTGAGCTAGCCATTCATTGCTCTCAAACGCTTTGGCTGTGGGATTTTGGTGGCCGAGCTGTTCTTTAAAAGATGTGGAGTCAATAAGCTCGTTTCTCCAGTCTTTTTTGTACCCATAAACGGTTGTGGTTTCTGTTGATCCCCCGAGTTTTTCGACAGTTTTGCTTTCCGCATTTTCAACCCACTGATATACTTCGACTGTTCTTTTAAGTTTGAGTGAAGGCCCGCCGACACCAAATTCCGTATCGATAAGAACACTTGGGGTGCGTGCATCTCCAGTAAAGTGCACGAGTTTTCCTTCATTTTCAGCGTTTACAGAATCACTTGAAATAGAGACAACTGAAGAAGCTCCCTCTTTTAGGCTTTGAGCTGTTTTGACTGCACGTCCTTCATTCCAAAAAAGAAGAATACACCCAGCGATTACTAAGACAATTCCTATAAAAACACCCTTTATTGAATTACCAATTCTTGAAAGGAATGAGGTTTTTGTTACGACAGTTGTTGCCATATTAGAAAATCATATCACAAAGTTGTTTTGTGAGCGTACTTATTCAGTTGTTGTACCGTCAAATTCTGGTCCATCACTTATTGCATCTTGGCGGGTAGCGCGCGTTACACCGTCTTTATGGTGTGGAGGTGCGTAAATGGTATAGAGCTTAAGAGGGTCTGTTGTAGAAGTATTTATGACATTATGCCTTGCGCCCGATGGGACAATTACACAATCCCCATCTGTTACGTCATATTCTGTTTCATTAATTATTATCTTGCCCTGTCCCTTTTCGAATCTGAAGAATTGATCTCCTTCGTCGTGAATTTCAGATCCAATTTCTTCATTGGGGAGAAGGCTCATAAGAACGAGCTGGCAATTTTTGGCAGTGTAGAGAACTTGTCGAAAGTTATCATTTTGAAGTGTGAGCTGTTCTATATTTTTGTGAAATCCTTTTACCATATTTTCATTATACACCTAAGAAGGTTTTGTACATTTTAACTTTTGCTCCTCAATGCCTTATAATATAAGCTCATGAATACATTTACAGTTCTTTTGTATTACAAATATATACAAATTGAAAATCCCAAAGAGCTTATGGCCTCGCAAAGAGCGCTGTGTGAAGAGCTAAATCTTAAGGGAAGAATACTTATTGCAACAGAAGGGATTAATGGTACGGTTGAGGGAACAGATGATTCGATTCAAAAATATATTAAAGAAATGGAAAAAGACGAACGATTCACTGATATTAATTGGAAAAAAAGCCTTGGGACAGGTACGGCTTTCAAAAAATTAAGCATTAAAGTCCGCGATGAAATTGTAACAACAGGAGTAAAGGACAAGGATTTTGGACCGCTTGCAAAAAAAACAGGTAAATATTTGACTGCCGAAGAGCTCTACGAATGGTACACAAGCGGAAAAGAATTTTATATTGTGGACATGAGGAATGGGTTTGAGTATGAGGTGGGGAAATTTAAAAATTCAATCTGGCCTGAAGGACTTGGTCATTTTCGTGACGTAACAGAAGCTGTTAAAAGAATAACCAATCTTAAAGACAAAACAGTCGTTACAGTCTGCACGGGTGGGGTTAGATGTGAGACTGCGAGCGGGCTTTTAATAAAATATGGTTTTTCAGATGTGTATCAGCTGCAGCATGGAATTGTTACTTTTATGGAAAAATTCCCGAACACTTTTTTTGAAGGGAAACTGTATGTATTTGATGCAAGAGAAGTCGTTGGATTCAACACTGATAGTCCTGAGCACACAATAATCGGAAAATGCAGAATGTGCGGAGAGAAAAGTGAAAATTTAGTCAATTATTATGCAGACGGAATTAATACATATGGAATTATTTGTATTCCCTGCTGCAAAAAAGGTGCTGTTAGGCTTGAGCGGGATTATGAAGAGCGTTTTGTCTAGCTTCACAATTGTATAGCGTATAATAAAAAAGTAATGTATTCTCCAAAAACTTCCCTTCGTTTTATGCTCATCGGGCTGTCTGATACAAGACTTGATCGTGAAGATATGATTTCAGACTTTGAAGAAGTAGGGTCTCTTGTTGCCACATATGGCGGGCAAGTATATGCGGTTCTTGTTCAAAATGCCTCGCGGAGTGATTATGATACTTTTATCGGAAAAGGAAAAGTTGAGGAGGCAGCGGAGCTGATTCAAAAAGAAAAAATAGATATCGTTGTTGTAACAGATGTTATTAAACCTTCACAAATTCATGAATTAAAACTCGCATTTGAAAAAATAAATCCTGAAATTATTGTATGGGACAAGGTGAGTCTTATTCTTGAAATTTTCAGCCGTCACGCAAAAACTGCCGAGGCCAAACTTCAAATTAGGCTAGCTAAGATGCGTCAAATGGGTCCCAGAATTTATGGCATGGGAATGGAGATGTCACAACAAGGTGCTGGTGTTGGGACGAGGGGACTTGGGGAAACAAATACAGAGCTTATGCTCAGACACTGGAGAAATGAAAAAAGAGAGGTTCAAAAAGAACTTTCGGTATTGATAGATCAGAGACAAAAACAAATTGACCGCAGAAAAGCAGGAGGACTTAAGACAATTTCGCTTGTCGGATATACAAATGCTGGTAAAACCACGCTTTTTAACAGAATTGCAGGACAAGATGATCTTGTTGAGGATGCACTTTTTGCCACGCTTGATAGTACTGTGAACAAATTTTATCTGCATGGTTTTAATAAGGAAGTGTATATATCAGATACCATCGGATTTATAAAGGATCTTCCGCCTCAGCTCATCGAAGCATTCAAGTCGACTCTTCTTGAAGCAACTCACGCCGATATTCTTCTGCATGTAATAGATGCATCAGATCCTCGAATGGAGGAAAAAATAAATACAGTTGAGGATATTCTAAAAGAAATTGGAATCGACCTGAGTCGACAAATTTTTGTATTCAATAAAGTTGAAAAAGCCAAAAATTTCGATAAAGACAAAATACTTGATAAATATAAAGATCACTTCCCTCAATGTATTAGTGCAAAAGAAAATATTGGGATACAGGCGCTCTCTGATGTTATCGCCGTACTGCTAAGAAAAGAATCCTAGCAACGATTTTTATTTGGGAAATCATTTCAAAGAAGAGTACTATTCTACAGTTATTTTCCCTGTGGCTTGAATATGTGCACCATTTTTAACCCAATCTGAATGATCGTTGGCATTGAGTGTAACTTGTACTTCATGGACACCTTTGGATAGGGTATCTGTGGGAATATGAAATTCTGTCCCATACAGCCTGGCAATTTTTACACCATCAATATAAATATGGGCATGTCCTTCACCCTGAACTGGTGCAGCGTTTACCTTTTCAGGAGTAAATGTATAATTTTCTGTCTTGATAGAGAGGTTGTATCCTGCTTTTGAATCCTTTTTGAGTTCCATTTGAATTGATGGCGTTGGAGTATCAGAAGACACTTCAATAGGTGAATGCATACTTGCTGAGTGGGTAGATTGCATTTGCTGTTGAGATTTTTTTAATTCTGCAGATTGAAAGTGAAAAAGGAGCTGCGAGAAGATAAGCCCTGCACCCGCACCAATCAAAAATATAACAATCCATACTCCACGGTTCTTTTCTGTACTTTTTGCCATGTATTTATAATAGTAATCATATTCACATTTTGTCAACATGTTGGGTTTGATGTTTTACATCTGAAAATTAATAATGTCTTGGAAAAAGAAGAGCATAGGCATATTTGGTATATGGTGTGCAATGAATCGCCAGAGTATATTTAACCATTGAGTTTTTTTTAGTTTTATTAATTTTTACACATAAAATATATCGTGTTATAATCTTTTGTAATGGCTGAAAGACCACCTTTTACGCCTGCCTCAGAATTTAGTAAATTTCCTCCTGGAAGACTTGCTTCAGATCTTTTAAGAGCTGCAAAAGTTGATGTTTTCCCTGTTCCTACAGAACTTCTCTTTGAAATTGGTGCTGAAAAATTCGGTCTTTTAAGACCTGTTCAACAAGGGCAATTTGATATTGCAGGAGACGAATCCAGCGCTGGTTTTGCAATACCCTCTGCGCATCAGATGCGATATCACACGGCACTTTCAATGGGTGAGGCAGTTTATAAAGAGCCAGACAGACAAAGATTATTTGCGCGGGATATTCTTGCGCCTCAATATTTAGTCGAGAGACTGTTTGGAAACAGGCTGGGTGGTCCTGGCTTTTTGGAAATAGCAAGACTTGCTCTGGATGCTGACATGCCCTCAGATACGGCAATTGAGAGAATTCGAGACATACGAGGGGCGAGCATATCTCACAGGCAGATTATTGCAGGACTTCCAGAAAATCCTTCAGTCTCAAACAGAGGATATATCTGGTCGGCTCGGGGAATACGGCATGATGGAAGCAGTGTCCAGGATGTAGCAGATGAAATTGTAAATACAAAAAGCTGCAGAATTCTTGTGGCAAGAACAGAATATGATAAGACCATAGGAATATACAGAATTGAGGCAGGATTCGGACCGCAGGAAATCAAAAGACCCTCAGGTGAAAGAGAAAAATTGCTGCAATTTCAATTTGGGCAGAAAGTAAAAGTTGTTGCATCTGATCAATTTGATATTTGGCAGGAAAGGCAAGTTCAGGGTGGTGGAGTTGTGATAAATCTTGATCCACTCGAGGGATTTGATAGGGCTGCTTAGAAAATGTTAATCCTCCAAAGAAACAGCAGTTTTTGTATAGTTGCAGTATTGGCAATCAGGTGAGGGAGAGGGAAGCGGTCCATCAAGAACTTTTTTAGCATTTTCTATTGCATGATCGACCCATGAGTCATTTCCGTCATATGGTTGAACTTTTATATCAAAAGAAAGTTTGCCATTTTCGAATCCATCGTCTTTGTTCACCCTGCAGTATATAAAATACCCACGGTCAAGAACTTTAAATCCATTTTTTCTCAATAGCCACTGATAAAATTCCATTTGTCTTTTATAGGAGTCGTATAATTCTCCCTCTTTTGCACCAGATGCTTTGTAGTCGACGACAATTAAATTTTCTTTACTGTCGATCCAGATATCGTCAACTGCCCCAAAGAGTAAAAAGTCTTTTCCAGTGTCGTGATACTGAATTCCGGTAAAATTTGCGCGCCAGCGATCAATATCATCATGCATAAAAGGAATTGCATCAATTCCCTCACGCTCTATTAAATAGTGTGCGGTTCCATTTTTTCTATGTTCGTCAAATTCTTTTTTCAAAAGAAAGTCGACGGCGTTATTAATGGTGTAAGGTGCACCAAATGGACGGGCAATTCCTTTTCCTGCATAGAGCCAAAAACATCTGGGGCACTCTTGAAGAAGTTCAATTTTGGAACGGGACATCTTAATCATGCCAAAAGTATACTACAAGATAATATCAAAATCTATTTTTGTGAAATATATTTATTCTGATGCAAAATGTATTTTGAATTTAAAGGATGCAGTCTCAGAATACAAATCCAAAATAGTCCTGATACGCCATGCTTTAATTAGTGTTATAATATAGGTCATGGGAAATTTTAATAGAGATTCGAGATCCGGATCAGGC
>CAZFJW010000020.1:0-19301 GCA_964519355.1 uncultured Gammaproteobacteria bacterium
CAACAGAAGCACCTACCGGTCAAATTAGAATTGAAGCTCCAATTCCTGGAAGAAACTTAGTGGGAATTGAAATTCCGAACAGATCTTTGGATATGGTCGGAATGAGGGCAATGCTGGAATCCCAAGTGATTTCTAAAACCAAATCTAAACTTGCTGTGCCGCTCGGCCTTAATATTTCAGGGGTGCCTGTTATGGGTGATATTTCAAAGATGCCGCATGTATTAATTGCTGGTACTACCGGATCAGGAAAATCAGTGCTCATGAATGCAATTATTACATCACTTCTTTTCAGAGCGTCACCTGCCGAAGTCAGGATGATTTTGATTGATCCAAAGAGAGTTGAGTTTACCGGTTACAATGATATTCCACATTTACTTACTCCAGTAGTTGTAGAGACCCAGAAGGCAGTGTCTGCACTCAAATGGGCTCTCAAAGCAATGGACGAACGGTATATGGAATTCTCCAAGCATGGTGTCAAAAATATTGAATCATACAATGAAATGGCTGGGTTTCAGAGACTTCCATATATAGTAATAATGATTGACGAGCTTGCGGATTTGATGGCACTAGCGCCAGTTGAGGTTGAAGATTCGATTGCACGTCTTGCACAGATGGCTCGTGCAACAGGGATTCATCTGGTTCTTGCGACACAAAGACCGTCAGTAGATGTTATCACTGGTCTTATCAAAGCAAATATCCCATGTCGAATATCATTTAACGTTTCATCAATGATTGATAGTAAAGTTATTATTGATCAGCCGGGTGCAGAAAAATTGCTCGGAAAAGGAGACATGTTGTATGTTCCGCCGGATCAAGCCAAGCCCACTCGTATTCAAGGGACTTTTGTTTCGGATCAGGATGTCAAACGAGTTGTGAATTTCATTCGCTCCCGAGGTGTTGAAGTTCATTACACAACAGAAGTTCTTGAACAACAGGTTAATACTAAAAGGGGCGGAGCTGGCGGGAGTTCTATGACAGGCGGAGCCGGTGGAAATGATGAATTATTTGAGCAAGCAGTTCGTCTGATTGCGCAGCACGACACAATGAGCGTATCAATGCTTCAGAGAAGACTTGGGATTGGATTTAATAGAGCTGCAAACTTAATGGAACAACTCGAGAGTGTTGGAGTGGTGGGGCCAGCTGATGGCTCAAAACCTCGGGACGTGAGAGTTAGGAATGCGGACGAATTTTTGGCTGCACAAAATACTTCATGAGAAAAATTAGTGAATATTTGAGAGACACAAGGGAATCTCAAGGTCTAACATTAGAGCAAGTAGAAAAATCAACAAAAATTAAACAGGAATTTCTGAAACTTCTTGAGTCGGGAGAGTTCAGAAAACTACCCTCAGAATCGTATGCATTAGGATTTGTTAAAAATTACGCAGTTTTTTTAAAACTTAATCCTGAGAAAGCAGCCGCAATGTTCAGGCGTGAAAATGAATCAGAGAAGATCCATTTTGTTCCAAGTTATAAAAAAAAGGAACATTTACTTCAAAAAAGACTAAAAAACGCACCCAAAATTGGTATCGGGGTGGCTGTAGTATTGATTGTTTTTATCTATTTGGGATTTCAGTATAGTTCATTTTTTCTTGGTCCCAAACTTGAGATCATAGAGCCTAAAGACAGTACAATTGTTACATCAAATAAAGTGGAGGTTAAAGGCAAGACAAACCCATATGCGACTGTTGTTGTTGAAGATGAAGAAGTAAGGGTAGAGCTGGATGGGACTTTTGAAAAGGATGTATTTGTTTTTACCGGGAAAAAGGAAATTCAGGTTATATCAAAAAATAGGTTTGGTAAGTCAACAAAAAAATCAGTGCAAATTACTGTAGAAACGAAGCAATAAGGATTAAGGTGCCAAACTTGCTTTTTGATGATCGGAATGATACTCTAAATCCATGATAGATCCTGTCCAAGCGGTGCTGCTTTTTGTAATAGTTCTTTTAACCGTTCTTCTTATGATTTTGGGTGTTCAGGTTTTCTTTATTTTGAAAAATTTCAGAAGGACTGTTGATCATCTCAACAACGTTCTTGAGAATACAGAATCAATTACTCAAAGTGTTTCTCAGCCTGCCTCAATGGTTTCGGATTTAATTTCTAACACAAAATCACTTTCTATAATCGCACGTCTTCTTAAAGGATCAAAAAAATAAAATTATGAATGAACGACATCATTCGGGAAATGGATTTCTATTTGGAATAATTGTAGGAGTTCTTTTGACTCTGCTATTTACTACAAAAAAAGGAAGAAATATACTCAAAACTCTTGCCGATGAAGGCGTTGATTCTATCAATGATCTGTTAGATCCGAAAATGGAAGATGAAATTGTCGATGAAACATTTGTGTCTGAGAAAGCTGATTTTGATGAAATAGAGACTGACGAAAAAAAACAGCCGCATAACAAGAGAAGTATCTTCAAAGGTTTAAGAAAAAATTAACCTGAATGTTTTTGTTTTCCAGCGCTTTATACTATAATCAGCCTAGACTATGAAGCGGGTTGTTGTTATTGGCGGAGGAACAGGTGTTTATACAGTTCTTTCAGGACTTCGTGATTATCCAGTCCATTTAACCGCAGTTGTTTCTATGGCAGATGACGGAGGATCAACTGGATCACTTCGGGAAGAATTTGGAATACTTCCGCCTGGGGATATACGGCGGGCTCTTGTTGCATTATCAGATTCTAATAATAAAATTCTATCTGATCTTTTTAACTTTAGGTTTGAAGAAAATAGTTCGCTGCATGGTCATAGTTTGGGAAATCTATTGATCACCGCTCTTGAGAAAATTACTGGAAGTTTTGATCAGGCAATTGAAGAGGCAGTTAAAATTTTAAACATTAATGGAGATGTTATTCCTGTAACACTATCAAGAACAAAACTATTTGCAATTCTTGAAGACGGAACACAAGTTGAAGGAGAGACTAATATTGATATTCCCAAACATAACCCTGATCTTCATATCTCAGAACTCAGGCTTGATCCGCCAGTTCTTGCTAACCCCAAGGCAATTCAAGCAATCCAGAATGCAGACGTTGTAATTTTAGGACCGGGAGACGTTTATACTTCGATTTTGCCAAACATTCTTGCTGAGGGAATAAAAGATGCAATTAAGAATACTCGGGCAAAAGTTTTATATATAGTTAACATTATGACAAAGTATGGAGAGACAAATAATTTTAAAGCAGCGGATTTCCTTTCAACTGTAGAAAAATACTTAGAAGAGGGGAGTATTGATATGTGTCTTATTAATACAGAAAAACCACATGACAATACGATAATAGAAAGATATAAAGAAGAGCATGTTGAATTTGTTGAAAACGATTTCAAATCACAAAAAGTGAAGAATACTGAAATTGTGACTGGAGATTTTTTGAGAAAAGGAATGTTTTTAAGACATGATCCGAAGAAATTAGCAAAAACATTAAATGCTATTATTGCAGAACTATAACAGTACACGATATGGATCAAAAAACAAAAGTTGAAGGTATTACAAAAAAATTAAAGGATTTATTCCCAAATCCTAAAACTCCATTAAATCATTCAAGTGATTGGGAACTATATGTAGCTGTGGCGCTCTCAGCACAACAAACAGATATTGGAGTAAATAAGGTAACAGAATCCTTGTTTAAAAAATATAGAACTCTTGATGACTATAAAAGTGCAACTTTTGAAGAATTTGACCAAGATATTAAAAGTATTAATTTTCACAAAGGTAAGGCAAAGGCTATTCTTTCAGCTGCTCAAATTGTGAGTGAAAAATATCATGGGAAGATGCCCAATACGATGGAAGAATTATTAGAATTGCCCTTTATTGGCCGCAAAACAGCAAATGTTATTTTACAAGAATCATTCGGAATTTCTGTTGGGGTAGTAGTTGATACACATGTCAAAAGACTCTCAAATTTGTTTGGGCTGAGTAACAATTCAGATCCAGTCAAAATTGAAAAGGATCTTATGAATGCCGTTCCTCAGAAAGACTGGAGAGAATTTGGACTAGGGCTAATTTACTACGGAAGAACATATTGTAAGGCTTCGTGTAAACATCTCGAATGCCCACTGAGGGAGTACATTTCTAAATAATTTTATTCATCTTCTCTTCTAGTGTCTTTATTTGACTATTTTGTAAATTTCCATAGAGTGCAAGATTTAGGTTTTTGGTATCTAAAATTTTAAGTTCCTTGTTAACTTCATCGACTTTTATACTTCGGAGAAGTTCAATATATTCACTGGGGAGCATAATTGGCTGATCCCAGAATTCATCATGGAGAAGATGTCCTGCAATGCCCTCTGGGGTTTCAAGGCCAAATGTCATACCAGCAATATAAATATTTTTTCCGGTTTCAAGTTCTTTTTCAGTAATCCCCTTCTCTTTAATAAGATGAATTTCATCAATAATAAGTTGAAGAGTTTTAGTTAGATTTTCTTTAGTACAGCTTCCATTGATGCTGATAAGTCCTCGTGTTTGATAATAATCTGAAGAGCTTGACACCCAATAGACAAGATTATTTTTTTCTCGCAAAGTTCTATAAAGTCGTGAAAATCTTCCTGACCCAAGAATTGTTGTTCCAAGAGATAAGGCTTGCCATTCTCTCATTGGTCTGTCAGTCCATCCATATCCTGGAAGAGTGAGTGAAAACTGAATTTGATCAGATTCAAAATGTTTGGTGCTCATTAGATATGAGGAATAATGGCCTTTTTCTACTTTTGGAAATTGTATAGATGTATCAATAGCTGAGGAATGAAAAAGTGATTCTATTTTTTGTTGTGCTTTTTTTGTATCAAAATTTCCTGTTATTGTAAGAATAAAGTTCCCCGCAAAATAGTAGTCTTTATAAAATTTTTGAATTTGATCAAGTGTTATATTCTGTATTGAACTCTCAGTCCCAATAGCATTTCTCATATAGGGAGGTTTATCAGTAAATCTTTTATTAAAAAATTCTTCAAAAAAAGGATTTTTTGGCTCTCGAATGTAATCGTAGTATTCATTCAGAACTGTTTTTCTTACATGGTCAAGTCGGTCTTTTGGAAAAAGAGGACGCAATACCATTGCATGAAGTTCATTCAGAGCAAGATCAAATTTATCCTTTGGACACTTCATGTAATAGTCCGAAGAAGAAGAGCTGGTCCTGCCATTTTGGAAAATACCATTTTCCTCAAGTTTTAGAGCAAAATCTTCGGAAGTCTGTGAAAGTTCGTTGCCTTGGTGCAGATAGTGTTCGATAAGATGTGATATTCCATGGTTTGCATCATTTTCAAATGAACTTCCAATTTTAAGGTCGAGCCTTATATATACAGACTCGACATGGTCAATCGGATAAAGAAGCACTCTCATTCCATTGGGTAGCACAGATCTTTGCAGGAGGAAGTCTTTCTTCATGACTTGTATTGTATCACGCTTGTTAAGGCCTTTCGCTCCGTGGGTAACACTGCTATAATAAGCCACATGACAGCTTCGGAAATACTACAAAGATATATAGCATTTTTTGAAAAAAGAGGACATACAAGAATCCCCAATTCATCACTCGTTCCTGAGAATGATCCTACAACACTTTTTACTTCCTCTGGTATGCAGCCGCTCGTCCCGTATTTATTAGGTGAAACACATCCTTCAGGAAAAAGGCTTGTGAATGTACAAAATAGTTTTCGTGCACAAGATATCGAGGAGATTGGTGACAATAGACACACAACTTTTTTCAGGATGCTGGGCAACTGGTCTCTTGGGGATTATTTTAAAAAAGATCAAATTCCATGGTTTTTTGAATTTCTAACAAGTCGTGAGGAGGGGGTGGGTCTTGATCCAAAAAAACTGTACGTTACAGTCTTTGAAGGAAATGATTTTGTTCCAAAAGATACGGAGGCAATTTCGATCTGGACAGAGATTTTTACAAAAGCAGGTCTAGATCCAAAAACTCGAATTTTTGAATATCCAGTTGAGAAAAATTGGTGGTCAAGATCCGGAACTCCCGATAAAATGCCACCGGGCGAACCAGGCGGTCCTGATAGTGAAGTATTTTATGAATTTGACCAGATAAAACATGATGCTTCATTTGGTGAAAAATGCCATGTAAATTGTGATTGTGGAAGATATCTTGAGATAGGAAATTCTGTTTTTATGCAATTTAAAAAAACAGAAAAAGGTTTTGAAGAACTTCCACAGAAAAATGTTGATTTTGGAGGAGGTTTGGAACGCCTGGCAGCAGCAAGTATCGACAGTCCTGATGTTTTCTTAATTGATATTTTTAAACCAATAATCTTGGAAATTGAAAAAGTATCAGGTGCAAAGTACGAAGATTTAAATCAACAGAAATCGTTGAGAATAATTGCCGACCATTTAAAAGGGGCTACATATTTAATTACCCAGGGAGTTGTTCCTGCTAATAAAGAAAGAGGGTATGTTCTAAGGCGGCTTCTTCGCAGGGCTGCTGTTAAAATGCACCAGCTTAAAGGTGGCCTGACGCCGATTCCAGGTTTTCAAGGAATTTGTGACCAGATTTTAGGAATCGAGGAACATGTGGATGGCAGTGTGAATAGAGCAGAGCACCGCGATTTAGTTTTTAGTGTTGTTGCAGACGAACTTGAAAAATTCGGAAAGAGCCTGGATCGGGGCTTAAAAGTATTGGAAAAATCAGAAGAAATTACCGGCAAAACTGCATTCGATTTGTATCAGACATATGGATTTCCTCTGGAAATTACCATGGAATTATATAGTCAAAAAGGAGGGGTTATAAATGTGGATGAATTTAAAACCGAATTCGAAAAACACAGAGAACTTTCCAGATCATCCTCTGCAGGGATGTTCAAGGGGGGACTTGCCGACCATAGTGAAAAGACAGTAATGGGTCACACCGCAACACATTTAATGCATCAAGCGCTTCGGGATGTGTTGGGAAATACTGTATTTCAGACAGGTTCAAATATTACACCTGAACGGGTACGATTTGACTTTTCATTTGATAGAAAAGTAACACAAGAGGAAATAGAAAAGGTGGAAAAAATTGTAAATGAAAAAATAAAAGAAAACATCCCGGTTCATTTCGAAATTCTGTCATTAAATCGTGCAAAAGAAATCGGTGCAATTGGATTGTTTGATGATAAATATGCAGAGAATGTAAAAGTGTATTTTATAGGCGGTGGTGGAGACAATCCTCAAGATGCATATTCCAAAGAATTTTGTGGTGGACCACATGTCGATTTTACAGGTAAGATAAAAAAGTTTAAGATAGTAAAAGAGGAAGGAATCTCAAAAGGTTCTCGCCGAATTTATGCTACGGTTGAATAGTGCTGCCATATTATCACGATTTACTAAGAAAAAAGAGTTACACGAACTTTTTCTTACACTTCACATCAAGCCATATTCTGTTGGCGCAATTTTACTTGAGAAAAAAGAAAAAAATCTAATTCCAGTTGCTTCTTACGAATCGTCACTCGAAAAACATGTTGACACTCTTTCTCCTCACGAATTATTAGAATACGCAGACAAAGCCATCAGTAGTATTGAAAATAGTGTTCCCCATGCTCGCGATGTGGAAAAAACCATTTTTGCCCTTCCAAATCATTGGGTCGAAGAGGCAAAGATCAAACGTGATCATCTACTGGCACTTAAAAAAATTACAGATGATCTTTCCCTTGTTCCTATTGGATTTTTAGTATCAACAGAGGCAATTGTTCATGCACTTCAAGAAAAAGAAGGAGCACCGCTTTCAGCAATTCTTATCGAAGTGATAAATGAAGAATTATTCTTATCTCTTGTAAAGCAGGGTAAAATTTTAGAAGAAGACCGGGCAACCATTCAAGAATCCAGCATCGCAACAGCAGAGCTTCTCTTGCATAACCTGAAAAACGTGGAAGTTCTCCCTTCCAGAATATTACTTCTTGAAAATACCAATAGTGAGAAAAAACAACAAGCTTTTGTCTCGCACGTATGGTCAAAAAGTATTCCTTTTTTGCACATTCCTCAAGTTGAAGTTCTGGACAAGACATCAGAACAAGAATCCGTTATTCAGGGTGTTGCTGATCAGTTGGATTTGAGGTTGGTTTTAGATGAAATACCTATAATGGGAAAAATTGAAAAAGAATCTCCGGTAGTCGATAGTGATGAGGATTTTGGATTTGTAAAAGAAAAGGATTTGTCAAAGATGGCAAAGGAAGAATTAAATCTTGAATCTGATGTGATGCCTGTTGAAGTCGATGAGGATTCGGATCATGAAGAACATGAAGAAAGAGTAGAGTATAGCGAAGGAACTCACACATCGCGAATAAGAGATGAAGAAATGGAAACGGGCATCGAAAAAAGTCAGAATCACGAACCTGAAGTGCATCACGCAAGAAAAGTAAAAAAAAGTATTCCTTTTAACCCCATGGCTGTAGTTAACTTGCTAAAAATGCCAAAAGGAATACTTCGAAGACCAGGACTTATCACAATTCCAATAATTGGGATCGGTGCTGTGGTGCTTGTGTGGTATGTATATACGAGTTACGTCGTAAAAACGACAGTTACGATTTTTGCAAAAGTTCAGGAAGTAAATGTAGATGAAAAAATAACACTTGCTACATCTGAGGGAGAAAAAGATGACACCACATTGCCTCTCACAACATTTAAAGAGGAAGAAGATGGTGAGGTAAGTATCGTGACAACTGGAGAAAAAGAAACAGGCGACAAAGCAAAAGGAGAAGTGACAGTTTTTAACAAAACAGAAAAAGAAAAAGCTTTTCCCAAAGGAACTGTTATTGTTGGAACGAACAAACTTGAATTTTTAACACAGGATGATATTACAATTTCTTCAACATCTGCATTCTCAACCGAATTTTCGAGTAAAAAAGTCAAAATTGAAGCAAAAACATTCGGAAAAGAATTTAATCTTCCTTCAAAAACAAATTTTGAATTGAAGGAATTTCCTTCTTCAAGTTATTTTGCAAGAAACGATCAGGCGCTTTCTGGCGGAACAAAAAAAACTTCACAAATTGTTTCTGAAGAGGATTTGGTGAATGTTGAAAAAGAACTCGTTTCGACCTTGAGTAAAAAAGCAAAGGAATCTGTTCAGTCAAAATTATCACCGTCACAAAAATTAATCGACACACCGCTTGAAGCTGATACATCTGATAGTACCGCTAGTGACAAAGAAGGAGCAGAGGTTGAGGAAGTTTCTATTTCTGGAAAAGTAGCCATAACTCTTGGCGTTTATGATGAGGAGGATATGAAATCTCTTGTTAAGAATTTAAAAAGCGGAGAAGTTCCATCAGAATATGAAATTGACAAAAGTCATTCATCTCTTTCACTTGATGATATAGAGGTCGAAGACAGTCAGGCATCTGCACGACTTGTTGGGAGAGCAGTTTTTCAGCCAAAAATTGAAATTGATACTTTGAGAAAAGACGTTCAAGGCAAAACCATCAACAGTGCAACTAAAAAAATAAGCAGTATTCCAGGAATTGGTGAGGTACAAATAAAGCAAAACATTTCTCTTCCAATTCTAGGTTCATTTATTAGCCGAAATGCTAATAACATTCGAATTGAGGTTAAAGCGGAATGACGAAGTATTTATACAAAAAAAAATCTCCAGGAAGATTTAAGAATCCAAAAAAACTAGCTGCAAAATGTGCGGGATTTCTTTCAGTTTGTTTTGGCTTTGTTCTACTTGCTTATTTTTTCTTTCCACTTATGTCTTATCAACTTTTTCTCGCTCCTATTATTGAAGCAAGTGAAATTGAAGTTCCCATCCCAAAATATTTAGTTCGCCAAACAGATAATGGATTTAACGGAGTTCTAACGCAGGGTATTACGAAAATTGTTAAGGACTACACTGATGCAAGAAATTGGTATCCAGACATTCCTTCGGTTCAAGATGAAAAACTCGTGGAGAGTTATGAATTATCGATCCCCAAACTTAAAATAGACAATGCAAAGGTTGTTACTAATGACTATAGTCTTTCCAAACACCTTGTTCATTATTCAGGGACTTCCAATCCAGGAAAGAAGGGAACGGCTGTTATTTTTGGGCATTCAACTCTTCCTCAACTCTTTGATCCGACAAATTATAAGGCAATTTTTGCAACGCTTCACACTCTGAAGACAGGTGATGAATTTTATATAAAGCTTCAGGATACAAAATATAAATACAAAATTTTTTCAATTACAATTACAACTCCAAATGATGTGAATATTTTTTCTCAGAGTTTTGATAATAGCTATATTACCCTTGTTACATGTACACCTCCTGGAACCGTATGGAAGCGTCTTGTAATTCGTGCAAGTCTTGAAGGACTGGCTACATAATTTTATGGAAAACGTTCCTCCAACACCAAGTACTAGTCCAGCAGATCAAACAAGCCAGGATTTTCAAGTTCAAACAAGTAGTCTGTATGATCAGGGGTTTAATAAAAAAACATGGATCCTGCAGTACTTTTTTGTGCGAGTTTGGCCCCCGACAAAAAGAATAATCGAGGAGGCTGCGTACTCTATTTTTAAAGTACTTCGAAGTATATTGAAGTTTGCATTGGTTCAAATGGGTATAAAATCAGGTAATTAAGTCATGTGGTACAATAGACCAACTGTGAAGCGGTTATTGGTTTTATTCTTCCTTCTTGTTATTATTTCTCTTTCTGGGTTTGTATGGTGGAACAGAGGACATATGGCTCCAGATTCCAAAAATAAAGAAAATAAAATATTTGTTATTCAAAAGGGCGCTCCTGTTCGAGAAATCGGCAATACACTAAAAGCACAAGGTCTAATTCGTGATCCAGTTGTTTTTTTCCTTACTCTTAAAATGCAGGGAAAAGACAGAAATATTCAAGCAGGCAGCTATCGCCTCTCTCCTTCGATGAATGTTTCTGAAATTATCGAAAACCTTGAGCATGGCACGCTAGATATATGGATTACTATTCCTGAAGGACTACGGGCTGAAGAAATTGCAGCGATTCTGAAAGAAAAACTTTCTGAGTATGATGATTCGTGGGTAGCAGCGCTGAAAAAAAATGAAGGATACCTATTCCCAGATACATATTTAATTCCTCAAACAGCTTCACTTGAAGATGTTTTGGCTATTCTCGATCGTACATTCAATCAAAAAATTACTGAAGCAGGTCTTTCACTTGATGATCCAGCGCTCAATAAGATTTTAACTATCGCTTCATTAATTGAGCGCGAGGCATTATTTGATGATGATCAGCATCTTATTTCTTCAGTTATTCATAATAGGCTTGAAATAGATATGCCATTACAAATTGATGCAACTGTGCAGTATGCTCTTGGATTTTCTAAAAGTGAAGGGAAATGGTGGAGGAAAAATTTGACACGTGAAGATCTTCAAGTTCAGTCTCTCTATAATACTTATGAGAAGACAGGATTGCCGCCTGGTCCGATTGCAAGTCCCGGCATACTTTCAATCGAAGCTGCAAAAAATCCAGAACAATCAGATTACCTATTCTATATACATGATGCCAAGGGAAGAGCTCATTTTGCAAAGGATTTAGAAGGGCACAATAATAATATAGAAAGATACCTAAAATAAAGTACTCCTTGACAAAGATATGTAAATAGTGTATTAATAGGAGATCAATTGATTGGGGTAGTTTACTACCGTGGGTTTTTTTTTGTAGTAAAGCAATTCTCGAATTTATTTTCAGATGTCAAAACAATCATCTTCATTAAAACGGCATTATTGGGGCAGGCAGACGGAAGTTCTTCCGCAGCTTGAACTTCTTTCTATACAAAAAGAGTCATACCAATGGCTACTAGATGTTGGTATCAAAGAAGTAATTGATGAAATTTCTCCAATAGAAGACTTCACAGGCAAAAATTGGGAATTAACTCTTGGCAATCACCGCCTTGGAGATCCCACAATTACAGAAGAACTCGCACTTCAAAAAGGACTTACTTATTTCTTCCCATTGATGGTTGAAGCACGTCTTGTTAACAAAAAAACAGGAAAAATTAGTGAACAGGAAGTATTTTTTGGTGAAATTCCAAAAATGACCGATCGCGGAACCTTCATCATTAATGGTATTGAACGTGTTATTGTCAATCAGATTGTTAGATCCCCAGGTGTATTCTTCACAGCAGCTCCAGACCCAATTACAGGAAAAACACTTTACTCAGCAGAATTACGACCAGTTCATGGTTCATGGCTCGAATTTTCAACAACCCGTGCAGACATGCTTGTTGTCAGAATTGACAGAAGAAAGAAATTCCTCGCGAGCGTATTCCTTAAAGCACTTGGAATTGCAAGCAACGAAGATATTTACGACAAGATGAAGGGAATCGAAAATTCAGAAAACATCATAAAAAATACATTAGAAAAGGATGATACACGAGGGGATGCAGATGCTTTAATTGAAATTTTCAAAAAAATGAATCCAGGAGAGCCAATTGTTGTTGATACAATTCGTCAGAATTTCCGTGATTCCTTCTTTGATAAGAGAAGATATGATCTTTCAAAAGTTGGCCGTTATAAGATTAATAAAAAATTGGATTCTCTCTCAAGTGATATTGATGAGAATGTAACTACACTTACTCTAGAAGATGTGATCGGTATACTCTCATATCTTGTTGAACTTACGAACGGACGAGGTAAAGTTGATGATATTGACCATCTTGCAAACCGAAGAATCCGATCTATTGGTGAGCTTGTTCAATCAACAGCATTTAGAATTGGAGCACTCAGACTCGAGCGTATTATTAAGGAAAAAATGAGTCTTGCTTCAACCGAAGAAGAGTATTCACCTTCACATTTTATAAACGCTCATCCGATAATTGCAGCAACTAATGAATTCTTCAGAACCTCACAACTTTCAGCTATCCTCGATCAAACCAACCCGCTTTCAGAAATTGACAACATGCGAAGACTTACTGTTATGGGAACTGGCGGTATTTCACGAGAACGCGCATCATTCTCAATCCGAGATATTAATAGTTCACAATACTCAAGAATTTGTCCTGTACGATCTCCTGAAGGACCAAACATTGGTCTTGTGACATACCTATCACTTTATGCACGCGTGAACGAGTATGGATTTTTGGAAGCTCCATATCGAAAAGTAGTTGCAGAGAAAAAAGGGACTAAGACTGAAATGAGAGTAACAGATGAAATTGTATATTTTGATGCAGATAACGAATCCGATCATTATATTACTCATGCTGATATTGCAATTGATGAAAAAGGATATCTTGTGGATAATATTGTTCCAGCACGATACAGAGGAGATTATCTTGAAGTTGAAAAGGAAAAAATCGCATATATTGATGTTATTCCACGACAAGTAATCGGGACTTCAGCAGCACTTATTCCATTTATTGATCATGATGAAGCCAACCGCGCACTTATGGGTACCCACATGCAATGTCAGGCTGTGCCTTTGATTAAGACAGAAAGTCCAGTTGTTGGAACAGGTATGGAAGGTGATGTTTCCGAGGCAATGAGCCGTGTTTTCAAGGCTCCATTTGATGGAGAAATCACTTATGCTGATGCCACAAAGATCGTATTAAAGGGTAAGGAAGAAGTAACTTTCAATATTGATAAGTTCAAGAGAACTGCACAAAATACATATTTCAGTCAAAAAGCAGTTGTTCAGACAGGCGCAAAAGTTAAAAAGGGAGATATTCTTATTGATGGACCTTCTTCAGACAATGGAGAACTTGCTCTTGGAAAGAATTTACTTATTGCCTACGCCAGTTTTGACGGACTTGGATACGAAGATGCTCTTGTTATTTCAGACAGACTTGTAAAAGATGATGTTCTTTCATCCGTTCACATTGAAAAATATGAAGCAACAGTTGTAGATACAAAATTAGGTGCTGAGGAAACAACTCGTGATATTCCAAACGTCGCAGAAGAAGATCTTGCCAATCTTGATGAAGAAGGAATTGTTGTAATTGGATCAGAAGTTAGCCCAGGAGACATATTAGTTGGAAAAATTGCACCAAAAGGCGAGACAGAACTCACTGCTGAAGAAAGACTCTTGCGCGCAATTTTCGGAGAAAAAGCTCGAGAAGTCCGAGATACATCACTTCGCATGCCGCATGGAGAACATGGAATTGTCACAAGCGTTCAAATTCTTGATAGATCTCGAGGAGATGAGCTCGAACCAGGTGCTCTAAGACGCATTATTATTGAAGTTGCACAGCTCAGACACGTAGTAGTTGGAGATAAATTAGCTGGACGTCACGGGAACAAAGGAGTTATTTCAAAAATTGTTCCAGCAGCAGATATGCCATATCTGGAAGATGGTACTCCAGTAGATATTATTATTTCTCCAATTTCAGTACTTTCACGTATGAATCTTGGACAGATTCTTGAAGCACATCTTGGATGGGCTGCACAAAAATTGGGAATGAAGATTGCGCTTCCAGCCTTTGAAAAAATGAAGGAAGAAAAACTTTCAGACCTGATGAAAGAAGCTGGTATCCCAGACTCAGGAAAAGTGAAACTTTTTGATCCAAGAACAGGTGATGCATTCGAAAATGACATTGTTGTTGGTATTGCTTATGTTATGAAGCTGATCCACATGGTAGAAGATAAAACTCATGCACGTTCAACTGGACCATACTCACTTGTTACACAACAGCCTCTTGGAGGAAAAGCACAAATGGGAGGTCAGCGTCTTGGAGAGATGGAAGTTTGGGCACTTGAAGCTCATCGTGCAGCATACATTTTGCAGGAAATGCTTACTATCAAATCTGATGACGTTGCAGGTCGTGCAAAGGCATTTGAAGCAATTATTAAAGGTGTGGATATTCCAACACCAAAGGTTCCAGAATCATTTAAGGTTCTTATTCGCGAACTGCAGTCACTTGGAGTTAATGTTATTCCAACTGATGCTGTAATTGTTGATGAGAAAAGTGAAGATGACGAAGAAGAGACACCTGAAAAAACAGAAGAAATAAGAGAAGAAGCCAAGGAACTTGTCGAAGCGCTTGACGGTGAAGAAGTTGCAGATGAGGAAGAAATGGCACCAATACAAGACATTTCTGACCAGCAAGTTTTAAGTCAGAGCGAAGAGCATTAATTTTTAGTATAATTACGCCTTATGGAAGAAAAAGACTCAACAAAAAAATTTGACGCAATAAATATAGCAGACTTTAAAGGTCTAAAGATTTTAATTGCTGATCCAGATGAGATCAAGTCATACTCTCATGGAGAAATAACCAAGCCTGAGACAATTAACTATAGAACTTATAGACCAGAAAAAGATGGACTTTTTGACGAAAGAATTTTCGGACCTGTTCGAGACTTTGAATGTTACTGTGGAAAATACAAAAGAATAAGGTATAAGGGAATTGTTTGTGATAGATGTGGAGTTGAGGTTACCTACTCTAGAGTAAGACGTGAACGAATGGGACATATCTCTCTTGCAAGTCCAGTTGTTCATGTATGGTTCTCAAAAGGGATTCCATCCAAGCTTTCAACACTTCTTGATATTTCCCAGAAAGAATTAGAATCAGTTATTTATTTTGCATCATATCTTGTCACAAGTATTGACGAAGGAAAAAGAGAAGATGCTCAGAAAAAAATTGAAGAGATCAAACAGGCCAGAATTCAAAAACTTGTTGATCAAGTAGAATTTGAAAAGAAATCACTTACAGATGATGAAGACAAAAAACTCATTGATGTAAAGGGTGCTCTTAAAAAAGAACAAAAAGAACTCGTAGTCGAAGAAACAGAGATAATGTATCGCCAAAAAAGAGTAGCTTTGGATAAGAGAAAAGATACTGAAGTTGCAAAGATTGAAGCTATTTTCTCACGAGTTAACGAAATTATCGAAAATCTTAAAAACTGGCACGTACTTTCAGAAGAAGAATATGTACGTCTTATTGAATATGATATTCCTCTTTTCTTTGAAGTTGAAACCGGAGCAGAAGCTGTTTTGCATGCAATCAATTCTGTTGATACACAAAAGTTGATTGGTGAATTGAGAGAAGAAGTTCATGAATCATCCGGTCAAAAACAATTAAAGCTTTTGAAGAGACTTCATTTAATTGAAAATATTCAAAAGGCAGGATTCAAACCAGCATCACTTATTCTTCGAGTTATTCCTGTTCTTCCGCCAGATCTGAGACCTATGGTCCAGCTTAATGGAGGAAGATTTGCTACCTCAGATTTGAATGATTTGTATCGAAGGGTTATTAATCGAAATAACAGACTAAAGCATCTTATCTCACTTGGTGCACCTGAAATCATTTTAAGAAATGAAAAAAGAATGCTTCAGGAAGCTGTTGACTATCTTATCGATACATCAATCAGAGCTTCTCAGACTCAAAAACAATTCAAATCACTCTCAGATGTTCTTCGAGGTAAGCAAGGTCGATTCCGAAAGAATCTTCTTGGTAAAAGAGTTGATTATTCAGGACGATCTGTAATTATTGTAGGTCCAGAACTCAGACTTAACCAGTGTGGTATTCCAAAAGAAATGGCACTTGAGCTCTTCAAGCCTTTTGTTATCAGAGAAGTTATTGCCCGAGGGCTCACAACTCCAAATGCAAAAGCAGCAAAACGATTTATCGAAAAGCGTCCGCCAGAGGTTTTTGATATTTTGGAAGAAATTACCAAAAATCATCCTGTGCTATTGAACCGCGCACCAACACTTCACAAACTTGGTATGCAGGCATTCTTCCCAGTTCTTGTTGAAGGTAGCGCAATCAGAATCCATCCTTGTGTCTGTTCTGGATACAATGCTGACTTTGATGGAGACCAGATGGCAATTCACGTTCCATTGTCATCAAAAGCACAAGAAGAAGCAATTTCTCTTATGATGCCAGCACATAATCTGTTGAAACCTGCTGATGGAAGTCCAATTACTCTTCCAAACAAAGAGATGGCTCTTGGAGCATTCTATATCACATCAATTGATGAGAGATTGAGACAAGAAACGCTTCCAATTTTTGGAGACAGCGATGAAGCACTTTTTGCCTTTAGTCTTAAAAAAGTTCAAATAAGACAGCCCATCAAGCTTCGTTTTAGAGGGGAAATTATCGAAACAAGTGTTGGTAGAATTCTTTTCAACGAAAAATTACCAGAAAAAATGCGATTTATTAACACTGAGATTAAAGCTGCAACAATCAAAGAAATTATCACTAGATCCATGGTTGAATATTCAGCAGAAGAAGTTGCAAATCTTATCGATAGTATTAAAGAAGTCGGATTCTATGCAGCAACAATTTCAGGAATTTCTGTATCAACAACAGATCTAAAAATGTTAACAAATAAAGACAAACTTCTTGAAGAAGCAGAGAAAAAAGTAAAAGAAATTGAAGAGGAGTATCAGTCAGGACTTATTACTCAGGCAGAACAAAAAAGACTTGTAAATGCAGTCTGGCTTGAGCTCACAGAAACAATGGCTGGTCTTACATGGGATCTTTTTGAAAAGAGCGATATGGTTCGAATAATTGCCGAATCAGGAGGAGCTCGTGCTGGAAAAGATCAGATCAAACAGCTTGCTGCAATGAGAGGTCTTATTTACGATCCATTGGGTCGAATCGTTGAACTTCCTATTAAGTCTAATTTCCGTGAAGGTCTTTCAATTTTTGAATACGTAAACTCTGCTCGTGGTTCCAGAAAAGGTTTGACAGATTCAGCTCTTAAGACCGCTGATGCAGGATATCTTACTCGAAGACTCGTTGACGTTGCACATGATGTGATAATCCGGGAAGATGATTGTGGAACAACTGAGGGAATTTTTGTTGATCTCACAAACCACGACAACGAAGGATATATTACTAATAAACTTCTTGGCCGAGTAACTCTTAAAGAAATAACAAGCAAAACTGCAAAGAAGGCGCTTGTTAAAAAGGGACAAGATATTGATCACATTTTAGTTCGAGAAATTATTGCTGACACGTCAGTGACCGAGGCTTGGGTTCGATCTCCCCTCTATTGCAAACTGAAATACGGTATTTGTTCAGCATGTTATGGATGGGATCTTTCTACATTCAAACTCGCAGATTATGGAACTCCAGTTGGTGTCATCGCTGCACAGAGTATCGGAGAACCAGGAACACAGCTCACAATGCGTGTTAAGCATTTCGGAGGAGTTGTTATGTCTGACGTTACCCAGGGTCTTCCTCGTGTAGAAGAACTTTTTGAAGTTAGACGTCCAAAGAATCTTGCACCACTTGCTGAAATTAGCGGTAAGATCTCAATTGAGACAGTAGAAGATGGAATTATTGTTAGAGTAAAAAATATTAAGGTCAAACCAGTTGAAGAGCGAGAATATTTTGTCCCAACAGCCGCAACATTACTTGTAAAAGATGGAGATACAGTTGCTGCAGGAACACAAATCTGTGAAGGATATCTTGATCCACGAGATATACTTCAGGTCGGCGGACTTCAAAAATCACAAGAATACTTGGTAGATCAAGTTCAGGATGTGTACGAATCACAGGGTATTGGAATTCACTACAAGCATTTCGAAACAATTTTGAGAAAAATGTCTGATAAAGTTATTGTTGAAACTCCAGGTGATACATCACTTCTCCCAGGGGATCTGATCAGCAAACTTCGATTCGAAGAAGAAAATGCAAATATTATCTCAGAAGGTGGAGAACCAGCTTCAGCACGAGAAATTCTTCTTGGAATCACCAAAGCTGCACTGGTTACTGACTCATGGCTTTCAGCATCTTCATTCCAAGAAACAACCCAAGTTCTAACAGATGCAGCACTTGAAGGAAAAGTTGATAACTTAATAGGACTGAAAGAAAACGTTATCGTTGGAAGACTTATTCCAGTAAGACGAGAATTCATGGAAGACAATGTAACTATTGAAATGCCTGAGATGCCCACCGAAGAGGCTGCTGTACCTGCCACGCCCTCTGTTCAGGAATAATAAAATAGTGTAGAATACCAAGACTATGCCAACACTTAATCAATTAATTAGAAACGGACGAACTAGAAAGTCAAAAAAGGTCAAGGCCACAGGGCTGCGAACTATTTTTAATGCAAAAGATAGAGTCTTTACTACCAATCCTTCTCCTCAAAAAAGAGGGGTAGTTACGCTTGTTCGAACAATGACTCCTAAAAAACCAAACTCAGCTCTCCGAAAGGTAGCAAGGGTCAAGCTTTCAAATCGTGAAGAAGTCACAGCTTACATCATGGGAATTGGACATAATTTAGCAGAACACGGAATTGTGTTGATAAGAGGCGGAAGAGTAAAAGATTTGCCAGGTGTAAAATATCACATTGTCAGAGGAAAATTCGATCTTTCCGGTGTTGAAACACGTAAGTCTTCCAGAAGTAAATATGGTGTTAAAAAAGGAGGAGCCAAACAGGCTTAATAATTATGCGAGGTAGATCAACATTTAAAAAAAGAATTAT
>CAZFJW010000021.1:0-19209 GCA_964519355.1 uncultured Gammaproteobacteria bacterium
TGTGTAAAACTTGAAAATAAAGCTTTTTGTATTTTTAACCGTCAATTTACTGAAGCCGAATATAGAGAAAAAGTAAAGTATCTAAAGTCACTCCCGGCCGAAAAGATTATGGCTGAAGTTGCAAAAATAAAAGCCCAGCACCCACTTACACAAACAATTGGAAGAGAAAACGAAAATTCTACGTATGGGAATTATATGTTCAAATGCCGCAATTGTTATCTTTGTTTTGATTCTGAAAACTGTGAAGACTCTGGATATATTTATGACTCAGGAAAAAATCAAAAAGCATATGATATTTCCCAATGTGGTGAAATCGAAATTTCATATCAGGTTTTGGATTCGGGGCTTATTTTTAATTCTAGCTATATTGTCTTTTCAAAAAATATCCAAGACAGCAGATATATATTTGATTCTGTAGATGTCAAAAATTCAATGGGATGCGTGAATCTTATGCATAAAGAATACTGTTTTTTGAATAGGCAATTAACAAAAGAAGAATATGAAAAGATTACAGAGCCACTTATTGCAGAACTGAACTCAAAAGATTATAACTGGGGAACTCTTGCCTATTAGGTTTAACTAAATTATTGGCTCAGGAAACTCATCTTTTCCTGCTTCATCGACTTTTTCTACAGCACCGCTTGTCCACCTATTGATTTCATTCTCAACACTTACCCTATTTTGACCATACGTGGTACGCGATGTGTCAACAATTTCAATTGAATAATCAAATGTCGGTTTTGGAACATTTAATGTAACTGCAGAAAAAGGAGTGGTCAACTTTCCATCAACAGACATTTTTATATACATCTCCCGCACATTCAGGTTGATCATGTCATTTGGTGAAAATGTCGGCGCAAATTCCTTGGACAAATACGACGCGTCATCTCCACCTACTGCAAAAACTATCATTGATCCCACATTTCCAAATGCAGTTGCTTTTACTTCCTCAGGAAGCTGAGCAATGTACTGATGGGCGATAGTCAGATCAAGATGATATTTTCGTGCCTCTGAAAGAATGCTTGAGAATGCATCGGTTGCAAAGTTTTGGAATTCATCTACATAAAAATAAAAATCCCGCCTATCTTCTTCATTCATTTTTGCCCGGGCAAGAGCAGCTTGCTGAATTTTTGTGATGAACATTGAACCGAGTAACGCTGCATTATCATCACCAAGTTTTCCTTTACTTATATTTATCAATACAATTTTCCCTTCATTCATAAATTTTTCAAAATTAAGAGCATTTTTTTGCTGACCGATCATGTTTCGAACAATTGGATTGGAAATAAATTGACCAACCTTATTCAATATTGGAATAACTGCTTCATTGGAGAATTTCTCATTAAAACTTGAGAATTCGTTAGTCCAAAAACTTTTTACAACAGGATCTTTAATCTGCATAACAACTCTCTGTCGGTACGACGTGTCTGATAATATTCTTGGAATTCCAAGAATATTTGAGTCCGAGGTTTCAAGAAGGGCAAGTGTAATATAACGGATCAGATGTTCCATCTGAGGATTCCATGTAGCTGCAAAGAGTTTTTTGAAGATTGCTATGAAAAAAACAGACAAGTGCTGTCTGGCCTCATAATCCTCAACGCGTTCTAAAGGATTAAATCCTATCGGGAAGTCTCTATCTGTGGGATTGATGTACACGACATCTTTAATACGATCCTTCGGAACGAATCTGAGCAATTCATCCGCCAGGTCTCCGTGCGGATCCAGAAGGCAACATCCTTCTCCATTTTGAATATCTGCAATTAATAACAGCTCCAAGAGGCGGCTTTTTCCGCTTCCTGTCTTTCCAACCACATACAGATGCCTTCTCCTATCGATCCTCTTAATTCCAAATACTTTTCCATCATTTCTATAGTTGGTTTGGCCAAAAAGGGAAATCCCTTCTGCATTTCCAGAATCTACAGATGGCAGTATGTCTGGAGCCGGGGCTTTCTTGGAAGTCGTATTTACAACATTGGATACAATAGTCCCAGCATATGGAAAATGGTATATTGTTGCTATTTCTGGAAGAGACCAAAGGTCACCTGATTCAAACATTCGATTTCTATACTGCCGTGTTGGCTCAACACTCCAAAAAGGCCTGCTTTTCTTCAGTTCGTTGGAAGAACTTTTCAAGCCTTTGAATAAATTCATAATACTTTTAAGTTTGGCTTTTGCGATTTGCTGATCCTGGGCTCTGTATGAAATACGAAGTTTGCCTACAAAAAGATCATGAGACAATTTTTTATGTCCTGGATGTTCTTCATTGTAATTTCTTTGCATCATTTTGAAAAGCGCAACATGAGCTCCCCTATGCCATGATTTTGAATCTACTTTTTTAAGAGAAAGCTGGATTCCTACCTCTTCATCTTTTTCTGTTTTTGAAAGCATCGCTGATAAATTTTTCAATAAATCTTCTTCTAAATGTTTGTATGTCCCGAGAGGATAAATGCTTCCTTTTTTAAAACCTAATTCCACAGTCACAGTCTTATCCTCTTGAAAATTTTGATAGTAGTCTTCGGACTCTTGAACTTCAGCATCTGGGTATTGTGCATAAAGTTGAGATTCAACTGTATTTTTTAATTCCTTTGGAAGAATAATATAAAAGCTTAAAAATTGATTGCTGGATACCATTTCAAAACTAATATGTGTTCCCTGCGAAAGAATCCTGTGAACAGAATGAAGAAAAGCTTCCATCGCATCTTCTTTTTGCTCATTTGTGGGGGGGATTTTAACAAGAAGAACTGATGAATCCTGAGTATTTTTCTTTTCTCTTTTATTTATTTTTTGCTTGAAAAAATATTTTTTTACAAATATCCGTCCAAAAATTATTCCAATAATAATTGTTGAGAGTACAAAAACAGAAACTATAATTGTTATAAATGCACTGAGTAATAATTCGCCTAACGAATTCATTTCAATTGTAAGTATACAACGGAAGGATTAAATAACACCAGATGTGGCAGCCTCCCACGGTTACTCCCATTCCATCGTTGCCGGGGGCTTGGTCGTAATATCGTAGACGACGCGCGATGGAATTTATTGAAGAAAACCATGGCAGAATTAGGTAAGTGCAGGTTTCTATATAAACCAATACCAAATTGACTCTTTGGCTGAGCAAGAGTTGACTCTCAAATTAATTCTTAACCTTTTTCTATGAGACCCTTCTCAAGATAATTTCCTGTAACTATTCTATTGATCAAAGCTTGTGGTGAGTAATTCGCCAAATATTCTAACTTCTTATACTCAACAGGAAGTTTTTGTCCAATTAGTTTATTTGTCTCTCCATCATATAGATACCATCTTGTTGTAATTCCAGCAGTTAAATTTGCCCCTTCTTTCCAAATAAAATTGGGGTATTTGAAATCGATTACCGGAATATTACCTACTATATCCCAATCAAATTCCGCAAGATTCATCCCTACCTTCAATCTTGTGAGTATGGGTCCGAATTTTATTTTTGTATCTATTATAGCCTCAAGATCTTCTTCATCAGTACTATCAACTAAATAATCGTGTACAACAACAATGTCTCCCCACTTGTCTTTATATAAAAAATGAGCGAATGTTTTTTTACCTTTCGGAAGAGGTATTCGAATTACATCACCTATTCTCAGTCTTTTACTTTTCATGTCCTGCTTATTATACCTACATTTGAATAGGTTTTGATTGTGTTTCCTGATAAGGAGCAACTATCATAATTACCGGAACCTTAATTAGCGCAGCCGCAACTCCACCAATTGTTGATAACGCAGATGGCGCAGCCGCAGCAATTGCTGGAACCGCCCCTGCAGATTGAGCTTGGTTTTGCCCCTGGGATAACACAGGATTATTTGGCGAAATACTGTTTATTTTATTGACCAACTGACCTCCTTCTTTAACCATCCCATATGCATCAATATATGCCTGCTCGCTCCCCCTTGCAGTTAAAAGATCTCCAACAATATGCAATGGCTTGTAAGTTAGGGAGCTTCTGATGGGATCTAAAGAATTAAGGTGCTCACCTGCTCGCATAGCTATATCTCTGCATGTGATTCCTACGTATCTTATGGCACCGAAGGCATCAAATCCTCCATAAATCGTATAATTGTCTGCAGTCTTTCCAGTTGGATCAGAATAGGTATTTGGATTATCCAAAGCATACGTATATGGATTTTGAGTCTGGGGCCTGTCTAGATCTCCATTTATTGGATCTTTTGTAATAAATCTCCCAGTTTCGGGATCATAATAGCGGGCTCTCAAATAGTACATACCAGACTCTGGATCAAGCTGTTGTGATTCAAATTCATAGTTAATACTATTTGCTCCAGACGAAAACCTCACGTTCCCAAAAGGATCGTAATCATACCGTTTTACTTCACTTCCTGCATAATTGGTAACAAACCTTATATTCCCAAGCCCGTCTGAAAGAGGATAGAGTCTACTTGATGCACCCGAAGACCCCTGGCTAATAAGGTCCAAGCCATAGAGATACCAGTTATATATAGTATTTGAAGAATTAGTCTCAACAAGTACCCTACTTAATTCTTGAGAAATATCGGATACATACCTTGTCGTGGTAGATCCGGTAGTCTTCTGGATTCTCTCGCCCAAACCATCATATTGATATGTAGTTGTTGTGCCAGATGCATACGATGTGAGCCTATCTTCCAAGTCATATATGAATGTTTTATTCCCGGCTGCCGCGGTCTTACTGATAGTATTCCCATTGTTATCGTATCCAACAGTTGTTGTGCCGTATTGTGTCAATTGACTGTCAGAATTATAGGAATAACTTGTTGTCGCCCCCGAAACAGTCTGAGTAAGTCTATTGTCAATTTTGTCATAGGTATATGAGTAAGTCTTATCAGAATACGAAGCAGATGTTATTCGACTTAATGGGTCGTAAGAATAAGTTGTTATATATTGTGGCAAGACGGTTTGGGCATAGGCTTTTTTGGGAATAAAAAGATTTTTCACAAAAGGCAGCGGAGAAAGATTGGCTATTCTTCTAAATACTGTCTCGCCAAGCGCAACAGACAAATCGAGTCTTAGTGCATTATTGAATTCATTAGACTCAGATACAGCTCCAGTTCTATCTGCCAAAACCCAGATATTATGAGGACCCGATGTAGCAAAATCTGTTAATGTTTCGGTTACTGTAATTGATTGCCCGGGTAAAATTGAGCCTAGATAATTTTCGGTATCATCATATGATGTTGAGGTCGTTGGTTCGCTTACAAGATCATAATAAAAACCCTCTTTTATATAAGTGAGTATTCCTCCTGCGGTTGCAGTTCCAATATTTTTAACTGTCGCAGTGATATCAAAATTATCTCCGGCTGTGGGATTCGGATTTGAAAGTGTAATATTTGTCACAACTAAATCCGGCTTGGCAGTACCACCAGTACCGGTTGGAGTCGGCGCGGGAATACTTGTTGGTGTCGGTGTTGGAGTCGGCAGCGAACCCGTAGGTGTTGGAGTAGGTGTTGTCACAACAGGGGTCGGTGTCGGGGTAGGGGTACTTATTGGCGTTGGGGTTGGAGTCAGAGTTTCAAAGAATGCACCTTCCTCAGTCGAGCGTGTGATATCCCCTTGATTATTTCTTTGATAACTAAACTTCGCAAGAGTATCATTATTTTTATCGTAAGTTATCCCAATCAGTCTACCCGCAATATCATAAGTATACGTTCCCTTTATGCCATTTGTAAGCGTTTTTGTTGAAAGTAATCCATTTGTTAAATACGCATATGATGTTGAATTTCCATTCCAATCTGCAATTGTATTCATTCTGTTATTTGCATCATACGTGTAATTGACAGATTTGTTATCCGGGTATGTAATTTTTGTAATATTATCCGAAGAATCAAAAGTATACGAAATAGATCTGCCATTTGGATTGGTTACTTTCGTAAGCCGGTCAAAAATATCATAGGTAAATGTTGTTGATCCATTTTGATTTGTAACTTTTGTAAGATTACTACGGTTATCATAAGTGTAAGTTACCGATGTAGAGTCGGGGTAAATAATCTTAGTCAGTCTGTTCAAATTATCGTACGTATAAGTTACTTGTTTACCATTTGCATCTGTTCTTTTGGTGATATTTCCATTTTGGTCATACTCCCAATTTGTAGCTTTAGCCAGTGGGGTTGTCGATTTTGTTTTTTGATTCAAGACGTTATATTCATGTGTTGTTGTTTGATTGAGAGCACTAGTTTGTGATATTAAATTGGAATACCCATCATATACATAGGATGTTGTACTAAGAAGCGCATCTTTAATAGAAGTAAGATTTCCAGATGCATTATAACCATACTCTGTTACTGCATTTGTGGGTGTGGTCGATTTGGTCAGTCTATTCTCAGCATCATAAACAAAAGAATGAATTCCAAGCCCGTCATTTGTCGAAAGAAGATTGTTATTTACATCATAACTGGAAGTCTGATTTTTTCCTTCTGAGTCGGTCAGCTTTACAATTCTTGCAAGAGAATCATACTCGTATGTCGTTGAATTTCCGAGAGGATCAACTACCATCAAGGGTTGTCCGAAATTATTTCTGGTATATGTTGTTTTTTTATTACTTGGATCCGTGAATGATGCTGTACCTCCAAATTGGTCATACGCATACTTTACAATTCTTCCTGCCTCGTCAATCTGTGTGGGATTATTTTTTGCATCATAAGAAAAAGTGGTATTTTTTGTACTAGATCCGTACCTTCCATCAAGAATCTTAGAGATAAAATTACTCGAATTATATTGGTATGTTATTTTCTTTCCGATTGGAAGAGTCATTGAAGTAGTATTTCCATTTGAGTCGTATGTGTAAGTTGTTTTGTATCCTTTTTTGTCGGTAACCGTCAGCGGGCTGAATTCATTGCCGTATGTATAAGCAATAGGGTAATTGAGAGCATCTCTTGACTCCACAACTCGTGCTTTTGTGTCATATACTAATTTTCCACTCCTTGCTTGTGAATCAACCGCATTCACAGTTCTCGCAGCCTCGTCGTATGTAAAATTCACAACAACACCATTTACATCTTTTTGAGATGCCAATTTGGATTCCGGTGTGTAAGTATTTTCCACAACGGTCTGACCAAGTCTGTTGATAATTTTTGAGAGTTTATTATTCAAATCATACTGATATCTTGTTATCCCACCCTTCGGATCCGTTACGGATGTCAAATTCCCTTGTGCATCATACCCATATTGCACCTTTCTTCCTGTCCAATCAGCAACTTGAGACATAAGCCCCTGAGAATTGTATGAAAGCGAAAGTATATGACCTTGCCCATCCTGAATTGAATTAACTTTACCGGAAGAATTATAAGAATATGTCTGTACATTACCATTTTTATCCGATGCGGATAATAGACGGAAGTCAGATGAAAAAGTATACTTTGTCTGATTTTTTAAGGTAACAGTGAATGTTCCGTCAGAGTTATGTGCAATTTTTGAATGGTATTCGGGCTTGTCGGCACTATAACCCGTCGAACAACTCGTATAAGTGAATGTTTCATTTATTCCATCCAGTGTCGTTAGTAAAAGTTTCCATGTATGTTTTCCCAAAGCACCGGAAGTACAATTTACGTACCACCCCGAATTATTATCAACTAGCCTGGCTGGAAGAAAATCCCACCCTCTTCCAATTCCCTTTTGACCCCCAGAGAATGATGAGTAATCCCTGGTGAAAGAAAGCGGTATTTCCCCTACCGTTGGAAAACTCATGTCCACAGAACTGGTCGAATACCCACCAACACTTCTGAAAGCATTCGCTGCAACAGCAACAGCTTCATAGGTAATCCCTCCATTTGTAAATGTCCAATGATTCTCTTCTGTCGGAGTCCCTATAGATTCTGAGGAGTTCTTAAGTCCTGTTGAAATTTGTGTACCATCTGGTGAGTAGAGATTTGGTTCATCATAGATAACCCCTCCAGTCATTCTCCAAATGGTATTTCCAACTTGTCGATCAGGTGTCGTTAGTCGCTTTATTTCCCGAGGAGTTGCAACATATTTGGGCTGGTAGTCTCGTGCCCATTCAAAGTTGTTTACAATATTATTATCTTTTATCCATTTTACAACCCCAACTATTTTTGCAAGTTGCTTAGCCTGATAATACGAGGGTGTTTCTTGTGCAAACTGATCGTAGAGGTCTGTTTGTTGCTGAGCAAACTCAACTGCTGCCTCATTCCACTTTGGATCATTAGTACTCCAGAGACCCTCAGTTTCTATTTGCATTTGCACCTGATCAAATATAAAAGATTTTGCTGAATCATCCTTTTTTAGACTGACAAGCTTTGGGGTTATCCACCATCTGGAATAGCTACTTTTACTCGGGTCGGGGTTTTTCTCCAAAAATCTATCAAAATGAGATTTGTATCCTGGTACTGAAGAAACTATCTTTTGTCCATTTACATCGTACCCATGTGCATATTGCTTCATTTTATAGTCTGCATCTACCATGACTTGTCCAAATTTTGTATCCTCGATCCCCCCATAATAAAGCACATTCATATTTGGATCCCCAAACATATTATTTGGATCCTTAAAGTCCATACTTACTGCCGGTATTTGATTATTGAAGACCAATGCCCGTATGGCAACGGCCAAATCATCCTTATCAAATTTTGGTACGGAAGTAGAACCTTTTGTCCCAACAAATACGATTCGGTCCTGATCAGCATCATAGTAAGCGCCGGTTATGTCACTCATATCTGCTAAAAATACTGCTGCCTCATCAAGCGATACACCTCCAACTCTGGTTGATAAGTAATTTCGTAAATCTCCAATTCCCGCACTACATGCTTCCTGAGCAGACACCTCTGACACAAAAGGACTCTTGCCTTTGTATTGAAAGAGAGGAAAATATGACGAAGATAAGACTGCTAAAATTAACAATATAGAAGATATCTTTTTTATAACTTTCATTTTTTAGTTTTTTTGGTCATACCTTCACCAAACTTTCCTTTATATGCTTTTGCGTTTATTGTTCTTTTTGCTGATTTTAATAATTGTTTTTTATCACCTGATTGCAACTCTGCATCAATAGATAGTGAGGTATCCGAATCGGGTACATAATTTATCGTTGCGTCAAAAGATATTTTTTTTGTTTCGCCAGGAAGAATTGTTACATTTGGAAATGTGATTGTATTGTTGTTATCAGAAAGACTCATCGTGCCTTTGATGTTACGGATAAAATGAATCGAAGATTTATCAATTCCAGTTTTAAGAGTTGTAAAACTGTATTCCGTATCACCTGGATTATTTACAGTAAAAACAAACCTAATAACATCCCCTCCATCAATAACATTATTTTCATTTACATCCTGTATCTGCTCTAAAGTTGAATCGAGGGAAAAATTATTTTCTAAATTTTGAGAGGTGGGTTTTATTAATTTATTAACCCAATTCTCTAAAAAAAAAGCTCCCGCGTAGGGAGCATTTCCAAGAAGGAAAATAAGTAGGGCAAGACTGATAATAAATTTTTTTCTCATCTGAGAATCCGATTTATATCACTATCTCATGTAACTTTAATTGGATTGTAATACCACGATATTCTATTGTCAATAGTTACTCCCATTCCATCGTTGCCGGGGGCTTGGTGGTAATATCATAGACAACCCGAGAAATATCGGGTACTTCATTTACGATTCTTGAAGAAATTGTTTGGAGCAGATCATATGGCAACTGTGCCCAGGTGGAGGTCATAACGTCACGCGATTCAATTACACGAAGTGCCACAACTTCCCCAAAATGTCTCCCATCACCCTTCACAGCAGTTGAAAAAGCACCGGTCAGTACTGGAAATGATTGAAAAACCTTTTCCCACCATCCGGCTTTTTTTAATTCTTCCATCACAACTGTGTCTGCTTTTTTCTGCATCGCAAGCCGCGCTCGTGTTACCTCGCCCCGTATCCGAATTCCATATCCAGGTCCTGGAAATGGCTGCTGCCACACGAATTCGTCAGGCAACCCAACCTCTACCCCAACCTTTCTTACTTCATCTTTGTATAAATCTCGTACAGGTTCTAGTAATTTTAATTTCATATCTTCCGGCAAACCCCCAACATTATGATGAGATTTGATCTTTGAAGCATGTCTTGTTCCCTGACTTTCAATAACATCAGAATAAATTGTTCCCTGCATGAGATAGTCTATTTTTATTCCCTTTTTTGATAATTTCTCAACTTCCCGGTCAAAAATTTCAATATAAAAATGGCCAATTATTTTACGTTTTTCTTCAGGGTCGGTTACGCCTTTTAATTTCTCAAGCATTTCATCTTCACATTCAACGATGATTGGAGTACATCCAAGATGTGAAAAAATCTTTTTAATGTGTTCTGTAGTATTAATTCTCATGAGCCCATTATCAACATATATTGGGAAGAATTTTTTCCCAATTGCCCGGGCTACAAGAACTGATGCAACAGTCGAATCAACTCCTCCAGACAGGGCTCCAATGACATACCCATCCCCAACCTTACTTTTGATAGATGAGACTATATCGTCCACCTTTATTTCTCTTTTTGTAATTTTTTCTTTACAAAGTATGGCAAACCATTCAAGAATATTTTCACCATACTTGGTATGGGCTACCTCAGGATGGAATTGAACTCCATAAATACTATCTTTTCTATTCCCTACAAATGCATGTTTGACATCTTTTGTAGAACCATAAATTTCAAACCCGGAGGGGAGGGTGACCACTTCATCTCCATGACTCATCCAAACTGTTGAAATATCTTCAATTTCAAAAATTTCTTTTTTAATAGGGGAGTGGGGTATAATTTTTAATTCTGCAGGACCATATTCTTTTTTCCCGCTTACAACTTTCCCGTCCAGAAGATGTGCAACAAGTTGAAGACCATAGCAAATAGCAAGAACCGGAATGCCTGATCTTAACATTTCTTTTGGAATTTTCGGTGCGCCATCTTCATAGACTGAGGAAGGACCACCAGAAAGAACGATGCCTGATGGATTTTTTTCCTTGATTTTTACGAGGGCTTCGTGGGGTTCTAGAATTTGGACATCAATTCCTAGATCTTTTATTCTGCGCGCAATAAGGTGGGCTGTTTGGGATCCGAAGTCGATAAGTACTATCATTACAATTTATAAATAACTCTTCCCCGGATTATCAATAATAAGACTATGGGGATGAGATTCAAAAAGTGAAGCCTGAGTTATTTGGTAAAATTCTGCTTTTTTCCAGAGTTCTGGAATTGTCTTTGCGCCTGCATAATACATACCTGAACGAAGTCCTCCAAGTGCCTGTTCCAATAATTCTTCTACCGTCCCCTTGATAGGAACATAGCCCTCAACACCTTCTGCGATAAGCGTTTTGGAAGAATAATCCTTGCCATGAAATTCATCCTCAACTTTTATTTTTGCGCCCTTCTGCATTGCAGCATCAGATCCCATTCCGCGATATTGTTTGAACATATAAGTCTTATGAGCATGATTAAAAATACTCAAAAACCGTGCAGGAACTTCCTCTTTTTTGAATTCTTTTACTTCCCCCGGTGACTCAACACTTTCTGCAAAAAAACTACCCATCATAACCGTTGATGCTCCCAAGGCAAGTGCTTTTGTAACATCTCCGGATTGACGTATTCCGCCATCTGCAATAACTGGAATTTTTGCTTTTTTGGCAACTGAAACAACATCTGAAATTGCAGTTACTTGCGGCACACCCATTCCCGAAACAATTCGTGTTGTACAAATTGCCCCAGGTCCCATTCCGACCCGAAGTGCATCAGCGCCGCTGTTAATAAGAGCGCGGGCTGCTTCTTTTGTTGCAATGCTTCCGACGATTATTGATAATTTAGGATTTTTCTTTTTAAGACTATCGATTGTCTTGAGGATATGACTTGTAAACCCGTGTGCAGAATCAATAACCACTGCATCAACTCCGACTGCAACAAGTGCCTTCAGTCTATCCTCAACACCATTGTATGGACCAACCGCTGCACCGACCAGAATCTTTTCCTTTTTAACTTTTTGAACTTCTTTTACTTGATCTTCAATAGATAGGTTCCTGTGGATTATTCCGATTCCTCCGCATTTTCCAAGAGCAATGGCAAGTCTTGATTCTGTGACAGTATCCATTGGTGATGAGACAAAGGGGATCTGAAGTCTTATTTTTTGGGTAAGTTGAGTTTGAAGAGATATGTTTTCGCGTTTGAAATCTGTGAATCCGGGCTTGAGAAGAATGTCGTCGTATGTGAGACCAACGGAAAAAGAAAACTTAGAGGGTTCCATAGCTTATGGTATAAAAAGTTGACCCTATTGTCAAGACAACAAAATGACTATCTGTTAGAATAACCTCATGCAAACTCACCAAAGTCGAATAACACGTGCCCAAGAATTATTAACAGCAAATAAAATTGATGCGCTTCTTGTTACTAACCAGCCAAATATTTTTTATCTGACAGGAATTTCTGAATTTCCCGAAAATGAGAGAGACTGTAAAATTCTTGTAACAAAAAGCGCTCTGTACCTCTTCACAGATTTTCGGTATAAAGAGGCAGTCATTACAAAGGCTCCCTTTGCAGAACTTGTGGAGGTATCTCACTCATCCTCATTTATCAAAGGATTAGAGACTATTCTTCAGAAGGAAAACATTACAATTGTTGGAATCGAGGGAAATTCTCTATCCGTTCTTGAACTTAGGCATCTTGAAGAAAATCTCAAGTCTCAAAAATTTATTTCAATTGATAAAAATATAGAATCCTTAAGATCAATCAAAGATCAAGAAGAGATAAAAAATATTCAAAGAGCATGCGATTTAACAGATCAAGCACTTGAATATATTGTGCGACATATAAAGAGTGGGGTGAGTGAAAAAGAAATTGCATGGGAAATAGAAAAATTTATAAAAGAACATGACGGAGAACTTGCCTTTCCATCAATTGTTGCATTTGGATCTCATGGTGCTATCCCGCACCACTCGCCTACTGCCTCGACACTTTCTTCATCGAGCCAGACACTTCTTTTGGATATGGGTGCAAAAGTAAATGGATACTCGTCTGATATGACCAGGTGCTTTTTTGTAAAGACTCCCAGTTCCACGCTTCAAAAGGCCTACGAGGATTTATTACGTATACAGACAGAGGCAATTGAAGAACTTGGAACATATAGTTCACCAAAATTTGAAGCATCCAGTATCCAAAAAAATGCTGATGTTAAATTAAAAAAGGGCGGCTATCCTTCTATTCCTCATGGAATTGGTCATGGTGTAGGAATTAATGTTCACGAATCACCAACTCTCTCAGAAATTAACAATAATAAACTTACAAAAAATATGATAGTAACAGTTGAACCGGGAATTTATATACCTCAAAAGTTTGGTTTTAGAATTGAGGACACTGTGCTTTTGGGTGATACTGTACAGTGTCTTACCCGTTCACCAAAAAAACTTTCCGTTCTTTCTTTACCTTAACAAAAAAAGTTTGCTATAATGGCACAACTTCATGAATAAGACTGTAGTAACAATTGTAGTAGTCATCGTAGTCGGTTTTATCGGTCTTTACATGTATTCAACTACCAAATCCCCAGCCCCATCCAGAGAAATTCAGCTCGAACAAAAAGAAGAACTCACGACAGATCTCTCAGTCACTGGAACTGTGAACAGAAGCGCAACCAAAGACGGCGTTGATAATGCTGGTCTTAACAAGGCCAATGAAAATGACTCAACAGTCTATCCTTTCGGAGCAGCAAACCAAGGACAGCAAGTTCAAGGACAACAGACTCAGCAAACACAACAACAACAGCAGCAGCAACAACAAGCACAACAGCAGCAAGGACTCCCCTCTCTTCCAGGAGGCAAAAAAGTGATGCTTGCTAAAAAGGCTACTATCAAGACCTCCAAAGGCGACATCGTAGTAGAACTCAATTCAAAAGTTGCTCCAAATACAGTAAATAATTTCTCAAATAAAGCCAATGATAATTTTTATGACAATCTCACCTTTCATAGGGTTGAAGACTGGGTGATACAAGGAGGAGATCCATTGGGGAATGGAACCGGTGGAGGAAATGGTCTTCCTACCGAACCATCACAAGAGCCTTTTGTTGCAGGATCCCTAGGAGTTGCTCGAGGTGGAGATCCAAAAGTGTCAAACGAAGCCCAGTTCTTTATAACAAAATCTGACGCATCCTGGCTCAATGGCCAATATACAAATTTTGGAAAAGTAACTGAGGGAATGGATGTGGTCAATCAAATAGCAATTGGAGACAAAATCCTAGATATATTGCTGGAAATGTAAGAACTTAGCTAATTAATAATTTCTTCTTCATCATAAATTTTCGATTTTCCTTTCAAACTTTACGTAAATTCCTATTATTTTATTTCTTGACCAACTGTTGAAAAAGCAGAGATAAAAGACCAGAAGCAAATCGAAAAAAGTAATAAACACTTTATACCCATTTCCCTCCTGGGATACGTTAATAAACTGGAATATAGCCACAGATATTACTCCATATGCAATATACAGTAGTTGATTAGATTTTTTACCTCGGCTTACAACTCTACCATTAGATTTATTTGTTAGTTCCTTAATAATGCCAAGTATGACCAGAACAATTAATAAGCCTTGTACTGACCAGAAGAAAAAACTATCTTTGATAATGAAATTTAAAATTTCTAGACTTATAATCATGCCATCTTTCATCAGCCTTGCTTACTTTAAGTGGAATGCTTACAAAATGCAATATTAAGAATACTAGGGAAATTAAAAATGTTATCTTGAAAATATTTTCTACTCTGTCATGGGTCAAATTAAAAAACTTGAGAATTTTATATGTAAAAGTTGACTTATAGGCATTTTCTCTGTCTTTTAGATGTTGCTCGATCAGTTCTTTCTCCGCTTTTACCGTCTCATCTTTCCATAATTCTCTCGTCCACCAATGATGTTCCAACTCTTGTTGGTACTCCCATTCCTGAGATTGATAATCAGCTTGAGCACCTATGTTCTGTACCCAGACACCAAAAAATATGCTTATTAGAATAAAAGAAATGGCAAGTACAATCCAATTCGTTGCCTCCTCAGGCTTTCCGAATATAATTACCGCAGTCAGAATAGCGCCTTCGAGAGTTATTAATTGAGAAATAAAAGCAGAATGCTTTTCTGCCAATTTTTCCGATTTTGCTGCGTGTTTATCTAGAAATCTTTGATGTTTTTCCATCTCAGCTTCTATATTCTTACGGTTAATAGGCTCCAATTGCTTCTTTAAATAACTTTCAAGGTTTTTTTTCAGATCTTCGTCTGGCATATTTAGTCATTATATTATAAAAAAATCGCTTATATAAATGCTTATGTTATGCACTCACTGTTGTAGATTTAAAACACTTACAACTTCTGGATGTGGGTGTTTTTGAAATCATCTGGGTACTTTAATCCAAACCCCAGTGCGCGGTCGAGACTTACATGTGCGAAAAGAATTATCCCGAGAGTTACCATCCAGTCGTAGGGAAATACGTTTCCTAAAATTACGAGAACAATAGCTAGTATGTAATTGTGACCAAAGTTATAAATAACAGCTCCAATTTTTTTATCTTTTAGATACCCAATCATTGAAATATCAGGAGTAAATAATAAAAGAATAAAAATGAGCCAGCTCATCTCACGAAGATGAAATACATAAAGTGAAATAAGAAAAAATAGGGCTCCCTCAATTCTCAGGATATTTTTTACCATACTACTCTCCACCCTCTAACATATCCATTCCTTTTATATGAAGTGTAGTTGAAGATCCAAGTCTTCCCTGAATAGACCCCACCATTCGAGCGGTTGATTTCATAAGTTTTTCTGAGTATTCAACTCGTGCTTTCCATTGTTTTTCAAATGCTGCTTTTTCGCGATTTACCTGATCCATCATTTCCCTATGCACTTCCAAAAATGACTCAATCTGCTGAACAAATTCATGACTTGTAATATATTCATACAGCGCTTCGGTCTTCCCGTCTTTATTTTCTGCCAGGTACTTTTCGCGGGCCACATCAATAAGCCGCTGACGCATCAGTTCTGCAAGGGTTGCAGAAAGTGCAAAACTTACCACCCATACACCCTCTTTTATTCCCATTTCACTCTTAAAGTCTTTGGGCATAACGGTTGATACGATAATTGGAATATTGGCTTTTTCAGCCCTGAGATCGCTCTTTAATTTTTCTGGCCAGTCATTGTCCCAGGATTTTGCTCTTTTGGTTTCCCACAAAATTACTCCACATACAGTTCCTTTTGGAGTCCTAACAGTCTGCCTGATATCCGCCCCCGTTGTACCCTTTTTTATCTCATCAATATCATCATTTGGAAAAGTCTCAGTCAGCATATTTTGAAGGTCAAGTTCCAGAACTTCACCTTGCAACTGCTGAGATCCTTGGGATGCTCTGCGCTGAGCATCATCAAGGGCCTTTTTAAGATCATCTATGGTTTTATTTTTCTCCATCTCGCGCAGTCTGAATTTCTCTTCTTCTGCTCTTATAATTTTTTCTTCCAGATTTTTTCTCTCCTCATCCATCTGGCGCTGAATTTTTAATTCAAATTCTTTTTTGTCATCCTCAAGTTTGCGGGCCTGTGCACGAAGTTCTAATTCTTTTTCCTGAAATTCTGAATTTTTCTTTTTTTGCTCAAGAAGCTCCCGCTCAAGTTCCTCTTTTTCTTTTTGAGATGACTCACCAAGTTCTTTGCGTAATTTTTCTTCTAATGCTTTCTCAGAAGCCCGTAATTTTTCAGAGACTTCTTTCTCGAGCCGCTCTTCAAATTGATGCATCACGGCATCTGAGAGTTCGATAGATTTTTTACAATGAGGGCAGACAAGGGTACTTTTTGGATCCATAGGGTGAGCACTATTGTAATGTCTGGGAGCTATAAAATCAAACTGTCGCAGAATTTTTTCCTATTCCATCGTACAGAACCCACTTTACCATTTCCCGTGGTGCGCCTTTAAAGTAATCACCCATTTCCCCTAAAAGTTTTGGTCTATCATCGCCATTAACGACGATCGTTCTTAACAGCTGTGTTTCTGGTGCAAAATTAGGACCAAAATGTAATTCTCTATCTACCATGACAGGACCGGCTCCAAGAAGATCAAAACTCCTTGGGTCTGAGAAATCAACTCCCCCGGCCACCCTTCCTACGGCTCCCATCCCAAGTTCCTCCAGATATTTTTTAATATCAAATTGACGAATGGGCAGCGTAATATGCACCCTCTCAGAAGACAAATTTTGAGAACCAACTTTTCGCATAGCCCCTGCGACATTTATAGTTATCGTTTTACCTTGCATTCTTTGAAGATTGCGTCTTAATTCTTCTTCATTTTGCGGTGTTCCCATCGGATCCTCATCCGGCCATGCGGCAACATCTACATCAAGTCCCATGACATGTGTCGCACCAATTTTGCCTAATGCCTCATCACTTACAAGTCCAGCCTTAAGACTTGCGATATCCAACACTCTATAAATATCTGGGGAACCAGTATTGTCATTAATACTATTTTTGAGCTTGTGGCGTTGTGCAAGAAACGCCTGGATCATTGACTCATCCTCAGACTTTGTAACAATAATTCCTTGCCCGCCAAGACTATTCCACACTTCTGTTACATTTTTTTGTTTGAAATCACTACCTGAGGCCAATGCCAATCTCACACCTTCCGGGATCCGAAAATCCTCAGGAACTTTTTCCGGAATTTCCCAGAGACGTTTTAACTGATCACCTGGTGGAAGTGTCTCTTGAGCATGGAGCAGCCGAAGCGTCTCTGAAATTTCTAAATTATCATTCATGGAATTGTTCTTTTATTTATTTTGCACTATTTTTTGCTGATATACTACATAAATGAACGCTCTTCCAAAATCTTTCACTGGATACATAATGATATTTATTTCTGCAATTGGTTTTGGAAGCTATGGTGTATGGTCAAAATTTATAGGTGAAGACTTTGGTATTTTTTATCAGGGCTGGGTCAGAAGTGCGCTCGTATTATTATTTCTTATTCCAATTGCGTATTTTACAAAAAGCTTTAAACCTGTTAAAAAAACTGACTTAAAATGGATCCTTATTCCTGTCCTCTTTGGGGTAGCAACTCAGGCCCCACTCTATTATGCATTTATCAATATGGATATTGGCACTGCAACACTAATTTTTTACTCAATGTATGTAATAACTTCCTATGTTGTGGGTAAAATATTTTTAAAAGAAAAAATAACTATTCCCAAGATTATTTCTCTTTTTCTTGCATTCCTGGGACTCTTTTTGATCTTCGGAATATCTTTGAGTATTTTTTCATTCCTGGCGCTTCTTATGGCCGGATTCAATGGAATAGCCAGCGGCGGAGAAGTTGCTACAACGAAAAAAACTACAGAAAAATTTAGTTCACTTCAAATTGGAATTTATGTGTGGGCAGGAATCCTCATAACTCATCTACCCCTATCACTACTTTTTGGTGAAAAACAAATCGTCCCGGAGTTAAATCTTGTATGGCTTTTTATGTGTGCTTTTGCCCTGGCAGGTCTTATATCATTCTGGCTTGTTATAGAAGGATATAAATATGTAGATGCAAGCATTGGAGGGCTTATTGGTCTTTTTGAAATTATTGCTGGAATTGGTTTTGGATTTATCATCTTCCATGAAGAACTAACCCTGCTTACGTATCTGGGTGGTGGAATTATTATTTTGTCAGCAATGCTACCCGATCTGACCACAATATTTTCTCGGAAAAAATAGGAAATTTAAAAAAGACTGGGGGAAAATTAGAATCTAAAGTGAGCAAATGCCTTATTGGCTTCTGCCATTCTGTGAGCAATTTCTTTCTTGCGCATTGCTTCACCTTCATTTTGATTGGCTGCGAGTAATTCTGCTGCCAATTTTGCTGCAAAACTCTTAAATTCTGAATTGGAACGTTTTTTGGTTGCTTCAAGAAGCCATCTGATTCCGAGTGAAATTCTTCGTGTTCCACGAACTTCCATAGGAACCTGATATGCTGCTCCCCCTATTCTTTTTGCGCGAACCTCAACTTTAGGACCAATATTTTCAATCGCATTTTCAAAAACTTGAAGCGGATCATGACCTTGGGCTTTGAGTATATCCATTGCATCATATACTGAGCGTTGAATTGTAGTCTTTTTTCCATCAACCATTGATCTATTTATAAATTGAGCAAGAAGCTTGCTGTTATAAATTGGATCTGGAGTGATAATTCTTTTTTTAAATGTTGATCTACCTCGCATAATTATTAAGCCTGTTTGGC
>CAZFJW010000022.1:0-19204 GCA_964519355.1 uncultured Gammaproteobacteria bacterium
TAATTCGATTCATCTTATAATAAAGTTATATGAGATCTATCGAAGCAGGAAGTCAAACAAACTTTGAAGCAGCACAGGCTGCTCCACAATTCGTTGAGCAGGCAGCACAGGCCGAACCAGCATTTCTTGCTGATGTTCCACAGGCAGTAACAGCTCCAACTTATCTAAAACCATTTAGAAAACCATTAATTGCAGCTGGTGGAATTGCAGCAGCTATTCTTACAGCGTGTGGAGGAGATAAGGATTCTGGAGTAAAAGTTGAGTTTATTCCACATACACCAACCAGTGAAGTAACCAATACTCCTATTGCAGTTTCAACATCAACTCCTACTGCCACCAAGGAAGTACTTCCAACACCTGAGGCTCCAGTTGTGCAGGGTCCAACTGAGGCTGATAAAGCAAGGGTGCGAGATCAAGCAGACGAGATGCTGCTTTTAGTTTCGGCTCAAATAAACGATATTCAAACCCCATTTTATTCAAGAATGAGCCCTGATGTTTTTGAATCAAGACAAAAAGAAATAAATACTATGGTAGAGGAGATTAACAAAAATCTTGATGAAGGAAATCTCACAGCTGCAAGAGTAGCAGTCGCCACATTAAAAAATAAAATTAAAGCATTGGGTGATCCTACAAAGCAAGCTGTAATATCTCAGGAGACGAGGCAAAAGCATGATCCTGAAAATAAACATATTCCTAAAAATGAAACAATCGATCCCGCAGTTCTTCCCTGGTATTTGTCTACTGTAGATATTCTTACAGCAACTGATTCTTCTGATGCTGTACCAACCCCGGCTGGCCCCACCCCTGTAGTTAAGTAGTCTTCGGTCATTTTTTCGTAATTGATTTGAGTTGATAATGTACATGTAGTATGATAAAAACATGGGCATTTTTAAATTAAAAGTAAAGACATTATTTGTATTTTTAGTAGTATTTTTTATTTTAGGCCTGCTGTATTTTTTTATAAAGCAGATTGTTTTTCTAAAAGGGAACAGTAAGGTGGTTATTCAAAACAAGACAGGTTCGGTCGTAGAGGAAGTAACGTCTTTAGACGCTCCATTGTATCCCAAAATGAGTCTGGAAGTATTTAAATTTAGACAGACTCAAATTCAAGAACTTGTAAAGCTTATAAATTCAGATATTGCAAATGGTAATATCGTATCAGCGCAAAAAAATTTAGCAGCTCTAAAAGATCAGCTGAAACAACTTAGTGATCCTCGGAAGCTTGCTGTAATATCTCAGGAGACGAGGCAAAAGCATGATCCGGAAAATAAATACATCCCTAAAAATGAAACAATCGATCCTGAAATTCTTCCATACTATTTAGATGTAATTGACTCTCTTGTTCGTTTAGAACAAGAGAGCAAGATTAAAGAATGAAAAACTTAGCTAGGTTGTTTTTTCTTTTTGTCTTCCTTTTTTTCCTTCCACAACGTGTTGAGGCAGATATAAGCTCAATCAGTGCAACGGCTGTCATCACAAGTTGCCCACAATTGTTGTCAGGTTCGGATAGGTGCGAAGCGGATTTGTATGCAATGACGACTGATGGAAGTACTGAAACTTTTAATGCAACTTACGGAATAGATTTTAGAACTGGTAGTCCTCCAGGAGTAACTACTTACCTATGGAATGCAAGTCCATATAACACAGGGACAATTACCGTAGGGCCAACATCTCAGTATTTAGGAAGCTTTTATACAATGGTTAATAACGGGACGGGCACATGTGCATTAAGTGAGGGGCAAGTCTATGCACGTCCTAGAATTGATCAAGTATGCACGTTATGTTTTACGCCTGATTCATACGGAATTACCAATATCGGTGCGATGGTGCATATTCATGTCAACACATCCACAGGTGCAAATGCTGGGGGTGCACTGGTGTCTTTCTCGCCCTCAGACTACTCTGAGGGCTCAAGATATGCAGATAGCAATGGAAATGCATATGCATTTCAAAATCTTAACTGCAGCATTGGTCATACTGTTAGTGCATCTTGGAACGGAGAGACGGGGTCAATTTGGCTACCAGCTCAGTCGGGTAGTGACCCATCAACTTTATGCAATGGAACATCAAGAACTTTTACTATTAATTTAAATCCCGCAACTCCTCCACCGGGTGCCCCCTCTGCAGGCGGCTCTACAATCGCGTATTGTCCCAGTGCTGGTTCTTCTACAGGTAATATGGATGTTTATTGGAGTGGGGGGAGTGGTGCGACTTCGCACCGCATTAACTACGGTGTTGGGTGTGATGCGCATAATGATGCTTGTCCTAATGATGTCACATTAACAGTTTCCCCCCAGACAATAAATGGTTTTTCACTAGGTAACACATACAATTGGGAAATATTTGCTTGCAATGCTGGTGGATGTACTCCCACTGCTGGTGGATATTACACTAGAACTTTTCCTTCATCTTGTGCTGGACCAACTGCTACTCCAACTCCAACTACTCCACCTGCTTCAACCTGTGTAGGTGCAGGTAAGACTTGCGGTACAGCATCGTCCCCGGCTACGGGATCAGCTTGTACTACATCAGGGGGAGCGGCTGGAACCTGGCAATGGGATGGCCAGCCTTCAAGCTCAAGTTGTTTTACAAATCCAAATATATATTGTTATACCTGTGTTGGAGCAGCTCCTACATCACCTCCTCCAGTTGATCCATATTGTCCAAATATCGATACTGATGGAAGGCCAAATGCATGCGTGAATGCGGGTAGTTGTCCTCCCGGTTATTCGCGTAAGCCCGCTGGTGATAATGCATGTACAGCTTTTGTAACACTCGATCCTTTGTGTCCCAACACTGATTTAGATGGGAGAACCAATGCCTGTCAGAATAGTTGTACAGGAGGCAGAATTGCAAAGGGTGGGGCTGCCGATGCTGCTTGTCAGAGTGGAGGACTTGGTACATTTTGTTGCCATGACTACGCTCCAAAATGGTGTTGTCATCAGAATGCGCCAACCTCTACTCCCGCCCCAACTCCACCACCGGCAACTTGTCCGAATGGTGTATGTTCTGGTGGAGAGACGTGTTCAACCTGTCCATCAGATTGTGGTGCGTGTGCGACTTGTCCGAATGGTTTTTGTTCTGGTGGAGAGACGTGTTCAACCTGTCCATCAGATTGTGGTGCGTGTCCAACTGCCACTCCTACAGTTACCCCAACTCCAACAGTTTTTATTCGGGGGAGACTTATGGAGGATACAAATAATGATGATATCCCGGATCGATACTATCAGAATCAACTCGTAAGTCTTTCAGGGGCAGCTGCTACATCAGGGCTTTCTACCAATCCTGTGCCATTTTCCTCTGCTTACAACTTTAATTTTGTTGGAATACCGGCGGGAATCTATAATATAAACTTCTCTATGCCTCCAAGTTATACATTGGTATCTGGGTCGAGTGCCAAGCCGGTTAGTAATTTAAATGTTACGAGCGCAGGCAACTCTTCTACTACTTGGACAATCAAACCCGAACGTCAATGTGAAAATACACCAATCGATGACGATACAGATCTCTTTGTAGACTGTAATGATAGTATGTGTCATTGTGACGGGAAAATATCCAATCCTCTTTCTTGTGGTCCTACGGCTACATGCCCGACACCTATTCCAACAGCAACTCCCACTGTTGCTCCACCAACACCAACTCCTACAAATGTACCAGGATGTGTATCCTCAGTAGGAGCAGCATGCGGAATAAAATGCTGCAATAATCTGTCTTGTACAAGTGGGGGAGTCTGTGCCAATCCCACATCAACTCCAACACCAACTCCTACGAATACACCAACACCTACAGTTAGTGCAACGCCCATCCCCCAAGAACCAGGACCTGATACTGAGTGTTCTGACAATGTAGACAATGCTGATCCTGAAGATACCCTTCGTGATGGAGAGGATCCAGGCTGTATAGATGAGAATGGATACTGGGATCCAAATGATGACAATGAGAGTGACAAACCTTCGTGTGCCACAAGTTCTCTGCTTCCTGCAAGAGTAGATGCCGGGTATACTGCAACTGCCCAAGTACTTAATTGTGTATCAGTTACACCTCCTTTTGAATGGACACCAACACCAATTAATAAAGGTGGGGGATCACAATGTTCTGATGGAAGTGATAATGACTCTGATTCATTAATAGATTCATTTGATCCAGGCTGTCATTCAGACGGCAATCCATCTAATCCGAGTTCATATAATCCAAAAGATAATGACGAATCAAATTCAGGAGGACCTCTTCCTGAATGTTCTGATGGGGCGGATAATGATGCGGATTCATTCATTGATTTTCCTGCAGATCCCGGTTGTACAGATCCAAATGACAACAATGAATCCTCAATCCCATACCCAGAATGTTCAGACGGAATTGACAATGGTGATGCAGACCCTCTTGCAGACTATCTTGACCCAGAATGTCATTCAGACAATAATCCAACACATCAGGATACTTATGATCCAAATGATCCAAGTGAGTCAGGTGGAGCAGATACATGTTCTGATGCATCAATTTCGGGAGTGGTAACAGCAGCAAATGCCTCATCATCTCGGGCTACTTGGACTGCTCCAACCTGTCCTGGGAATCAAGATCTTACCTGTCCTGTTGGCGTTACTATTAATGGGGCTGGTGGTTCAGTTGATATTAATATAGGAACAGTTACTGTTAATCCAACATACAACGTGACTGCAAGAACTCTTTTGGATGATGGATATAATAATTGTACGGGCGGATCAAGTGAATATTCTGGTAATGTTCAGGTTTCACTCACAAGAACTGGGCCACTTGCTCAGGAGACAAGAACCAGGACTATGACAGGCTCTGAAACATTCTACTGTCAAATTAGCGGACAGAATTATGAACTTGCGATAGCGCCACCTATTGGGTATAGAGGAGTGAGCGCATCAATTACGGGTGGAAGCGGGTCTGCAGTGTCTCCAACTCAGTTCTCATTCTCACTTGCCAGTACCAACCCCACAGTAACATTTTGTATTACAAATCTTGCTCCCTGGTATCAGACAGATGCCGGGGATGTACGATTTAATACAATAGACAATCCTGTTCCTCCCCTAAAGAGTGCTTCAAAAAATGTTTCAAGCCCATCACTCTTGTTCTCTTCAAGCGGGAATTCAGACATAGGACTTGGGAACGCATCACCAAATGGGGACAAAGAATGGGTTATTGATCAAGAATACAATTACAACAAGAATATGAAGAGCGTAAATGGAGCAGCAGCATACACATTCTACAAGTCACGCATCAAACAGCGGAATATAACGCTTAACACTATTAATAATGGGGCTTCAGGAAGTATCTCTCCTTCCTAAACAGGAATATATTAAATAACAGTGTATAGTAACGGCAACTTTAACCTAACAGGGTATACACATCCTACCGTATCGGGTGCACCAGGCAGAGTAGTACTTCTTGTTCCAGGAAATCTTACAATCAGTTCCAATATGAATGTCCCATCAGGAGGACTTCTTATCGTTGCAGTAAAGGGTACTCTTACAATTGATGAATCAGTTGGCGATGACGTGGCAGATTATGACTCCACAACATCACACTTAGATGGGATATTTACTTCTGAAGAAGATATTCTTATTCCTGGAAATCTTTGTGTAGACGGTGTAACACCAGATCTCAAGTTAAATATCGCTGGTTCTCTTGTTGCAAATGCCAGAAAGCCTTTTGCTGAAGATCCAACAGCAGGAATTGTTGATAACCAGCGGTCTCTCTGTCAGGGAGATGCAGATTATGCATCACTTAATGTTGCAACACGTCCAGACTTCCTCCTTCAACTGACTGATTTCTACAAAACAACCTACACACGGTGGAAAGAGGTAAGGCCGTAGATTCTAGAAAATAAAACGCGCTATGAGTTGGGTTCTGTTTTATGGAATTTGCTGAAATAGAGATCAATTCCATGCTGAAAAACAAGCTCCAAAGATTTGTGAACCTCTTTTACCATATGTCTTACTTTGCTTTTTTCCTGTGCGCTAAAACGTGACAGAACAAAATCTGCAACCTGGCTTTTATCTCTGTGTTCTTTTTCGTTATGATGGTCTATTCCAATTCCCATTCTTATTCTCAAAAATTCATCAGTTTTAATTGTTTCAATTATTGACTGAACTCCCCGATGTCCTCCTGATGCTCCGCCGAATCGTATTCGAATTTTTCCAAGAGGAAGATCTAATTCGTCGTATATTACTATTAAGTCCTTTGGCTCAATTTTTAACTTTCCAAGAAGAGATGAGACGCCCATGCCTGAGTTATTCATGAAAGTTTGAGGTTTGGCTATAACAAATTCCTCATGTTTGCCTTTTACTTTTTTGAAAAGAGAGTGGGCGAGACGGTCTTCTTCCCATTTTGATTTTTCAACAGATTCGTACTGCTTGAGAAGTTCATCAAGTGTATGAAATCCGATATTGTGACGTGTATTATCGTATTGTTCTCCTGGATTGCCAAGGCCGACTATTAATTTCATGTATATTATTTTTTAGACTTTTCCTCTGTTCTCATTTTCGCCGCGAATTTCTTTGTTTGTTATGGTGCCCTCAGTATTTACTGTATAGACATATGCTTCACCAGTTCCAATTTCCAAATCTGCGACTTTTTCATCAGGGATATTTTCAAGATGTTTCACAAGTGCTCTTAATGCGTTTCCGCTTGAGGCCACAAGAATATTTAAGCCTGACTTCAATTTAGGAAGTACTTCCTCTTCGTAATATGGAACTACTCGATCATGAACCATTTTAAGGCTTTCACCGTTTGGAGGAGGATAGTCCCAAGAGCGCCTTATTTTTTGAAATTCTTCCTCACCGACCTCTTTTTTAACATCCCACTTATTTTTATGGTTATAGTCTCCGTAGTTTCTTTCTCGAAAAGCTCGGTTAATAGTGGTGGGTATGCTTTCTTGATTTATCTGCTTTTTTATTTCGCTGAGAGTCTGTTCTGAGCGAATTTGGTCTGATGTATAGGCGTGGTCAAAATGTATATCTGAAAGTTCTTTTCCTGTTCTTTGGGCTTGTTCATATCCTTCTGGTGCGAGTGCCGGGTCTTCCCATCCAGCCCATATGCCTATTTTGTTGTACTCAGATAGTCCGTGACGGACTAAAACAAGGGTTGCCATGCGCAAAAAAGTATACTTAAATTGTTACAGAATCACAAGATGAAAAATCATTTGTCATTGCATATCTGAAAAAATGGTGAATATAATACAAGAGATATGCTTGAAGGATTTATTATATCTATTCCTATCTTTTATGTTTTAGGACTTGTTTCATTTATTCGATATATTGCTCGGGATAAGAATGCAGTAAAACAAGACAGGACAAGTACACTTAAGAGTATCATTCCCGATTTGGAGAACGCTCTTTCAAAAAGTGATGCAAAGCAGAGCCTGGAAAGTTTAATAGCTATATATACAAAAGAAATAGAAGCGAATGAATCACCTTCAGCACATGAAGCAAGTGAGGAGCCACAAGTCACCAGTCAGGAAATAGAACAAGTTCCTTATGAAGAAGAGAAGTCATCGCAAGAAGAATACTTGCCTCCTGAATATAAGGCTGCTCAAAAACAATCTCTTCAAATAGGTCTTATGTGGTCCCGATGGTACACGGATAATTCTATAAATCTTTTATTGTATGTTGGTGCATTTCTGATCGTTGCATCTGCTGCTATTTTTGTCGGATTTCAATGGGATGCCATGCCCGGTCTTATTAAAGCAAGCGCATTCAGTCTTGTAACACTTGCATTTTTCATGTGTGGGATATTGTTTTATCGTATAGAAAGCATTAAAAATGCAGGATTTACCTTCATCTCAATTGCGAGCATTTTATTGCCTTTTAATGGTATCGGCTGGTATAACTTCCATTTTAAAGAAGCTGGATTTGAGATAGGTGGTGTTTGGCTTGTTACGTCTATTGTTTGTCTTTCTGTATATCTATTTTTTACTGTCTATCTGCAAAAAACTCAGTTTGTTTATGTAATGTCACTTGCTCTTCTTTCAATAGTACTGTCTATCGTGAATATATTCCAAATGAATAGAGAGTTTTATATTCTTGGAATGGTATTTACTTCATTTGTGCTATTTTTGACGAATCGAGCTCTTTCTACAAATAGGGAGCATGCGATTTCAAGCGAGCCGTTATTGGTTAGTGCTCATGTTTTGCTCCCCATCTCATTAGTCTTTGGTTTGGTTTTTGCATTAGATCAGGGAAGGCTGCTTTCATACGAAACAGCGCTAACGTTGCTGCTCTCAGCAGTTTTCTATGTTCTCTCGTACGTATTTTATAAAAGAGCAGAATTTATTTTTGCATGTCAGATTCTATTCCCAATTTCTTTATACGTATTCTTACGAGCTTCTGATTTTGATCCCGCCCAAGCAGTAGTCGTAACACAAATTGTTCCAATTCTTTACCTTTTTATTCGAAAGTATATTCCAAGGGATGCAGATTTTGTGAGATTGACAACAATGCATCTGGCTCTTGGTCTTGGAGTTGCAGGTTTTGTTACCAATCTTATCTTTCATGAGCCATTTGGACTTGGAACGTCTCTATCAATCTTGATACTTTCAATACACTTTTTTATTACGTATTTTGTTGAGAAAAATATTGTATTCATGGTTTTCTCCCTTTCTGCACTTTCCGGCTTTGTTTATTTCTTCTTGAATTGGACAGGAATAGACCAGGTTTTTGCTTTTATGGCTGTTCAAATGCTCGGGGTACTTTATATTGCAATTGCATATCACGTTGATTCGTGGAATATAGAAAAAGAGTATATGTTACTTCTTTCGCGCGTGCTTGTGCCCGTATCGGGTCTGTTAGGGGTAGGATATATTTTCGTCAATGGAGGGTCGATATATGGGAATGGGCTTATATTTGGACTTATTGCGCTTATTTTTTACGTTCTCTGCTATTACTTTTTACGATTTTATTATTACTTCTTTATTTCCAGTGCATTGCTTTTGGTTGTAATTTTTGTTTTGTGCAGATTCGTGGGGGTGCCGCTTCTTCTAAGTCTTAATATAGTACAAGTGCTTGGTATTTTGTATGCAATTGCGTCTTATCAATTGGGTGAAAGGGTATCAGGTGAAAAAGTTAGTCTTGTAAGTATTTCAAACGGGGTACTTCCTGCGCTCGGATTTGGAATTGGAGTGATTGCAACTCAGTCTTCGGATGGTTTTTTTGTGAAAGAAGTCGTTTTTTCCAGCTTTTTAGGAGTCCTCTATTACTCGATAAATTATCTCAAAACCAAAAGCAAAACCTACTTTTTACTATCTGAAGTATCTTCTGTTCTTTTCATAACTATTTTTATGAGATGGGCACATGTTGAAGTAAGTCATATTCTTTATGCATTGAATATCGTATTTGCTGCATTTCTTGCGATAGGTTATTTGTTCAGAAAAACACACAATGATGAATCATACATTTCAATTCTCGTTGGAGTATTTGGTTCAGTATTGGTTTTCTTGGCACATATAATATTTGTAGGAAGTGATGGACTTTTCTACTTTGCTCTGTTCCCAGCAGTGTATTCTCTTGTGAGTTTTGTTCTGTTGCGTTCTGAAGGGCTTTTTGGCGGCTATCTTTTCTTCCAATGCGTTGCCGTCTTTTTGTTTGGTCAGGAGTTTCTTGAAAATACAGCTGGTATGGAGATGATAGCATTTATATATCTTGCTTTTTGTGTATTCTACTATGGACTTATTTTCTTTGTGAAGAATGAAAGAACTCAAAACATGCTGTTAGCTGGAACAGCAATAAATGGATTTCTTGCGCATGTCTTTGGTGTAAGAGTTGCGGGATATGAGCTAATCGTTGCCTCAGTTGAAGGAGTAATAGCTTATTCATGGTACGTTATTACGAACAAGTCGTATGGTTTTTTTGCTGGGCTGCTTATGTCAATTCTGGCAATGTTTGTATTTGGGTATGTATGGCCTGAAAGCGCGTTTCAGCCAATTTTATTTGTAGCATTGTATTCCTTTGTATACGGCCTTTTTGCCGTCCAAAGAGCAGGCGCTTTTGCTACACGAATTCGAAATATATCATTGACTGGGGCGCTGGCCACTGTATTATTCTTTTTTATGGTGAAATACATAATGACTGATTTGGGAATTCCAGCTCTTATTTCTTCGTATTTTCTGACAATTTTATTTGCCTTTGATGCATATTATGTTCGGGAAAAGAATTTTGGGTACATCGCATCAATTATCGGAATGTTTACGTACTTCTGGCAAGTATACGTGCTTGGTCAGACCGAGTATCAGGTGTACCTTTTGCCAATGGGAGTTTATTTTCTTGTTTTATCATATTTCACAAGAAATGAAAAAAATCGGGATATTCCAAAAAGCTTTACTTATGGCGGGCTCTTTATTTTACTTGTTCCGCTCATGTTCCAGACATTTGGAGATCAGGGGTTTTACTATTCAATCCTCTTGGGAGTAGAGGGAATGCTTCTTCTTTCATATGGTATAACATCCTCAGCAAGACTATATAGATATATTGGTATTGCCTCAATTGCTGCTTCTGTTTTTTCACAAACTTACAACGTCTTATTCTCTCTTCCAAGATGGGTCGCAACAGCAGTTGCTGGACTCACATTTATAGCAGTTGCGATATTTCTACTTTTGAAAAGAAAAGATTTGAAGTAAGGTTAGAGATTATTTTCAATCTCAAGGAGTCTGTTGTATTTGGCAAGCCGTTCCGAACGCGCCATGCTTCCGGTCTTTATAAATTCACTTCCACAAGAGTATGCAAGATCAGCAATAAATGAATCCTCTGTCTCACCGCTTCTGTGTGAGATTGCAGTTTTCCATCCGGCATTATGTGTCATATTGATGGCTTCGGCTGTCTCTTTTATAGTTCCAATTTGATTTACTTTGACCAGAACTGCGTTGGCTGACTTTTCTTTTATTCCGCGTGCAATTCTTTCTGGGTTTGTCACAAAAAGATCGTCGCCGATCGTAATAAATTTGAATCGTTCTGCCATGTCGGTAAAGTTTTTGTGAGCATCCCAGTCATCTTCTGCAAATGCATCCTCAAAAGATAGAATGAAGTATTTTTGTCCAATTTGAGAGTAGTATTCGGTCAGTTCTTGTGGTGTAAGCCATTTATTTTGTTTTTTAAATTCATATTTTCCTTCTTTGAAAAATTCAGTAGATGCAACATCAAGTGAAAATCTAAAGTCTTTAACATTCTCATAGCCTGCATTTTTTGCTGCAGCAAGAATTGATTCAAGAACTTCTTCGTTTGAGGACAAAAGAGGAGAGTAGCCTCCCTCATCGCCAAGAAGAGTAGATAGCTTTTTCTCTTTTAACACTTTTCCAAGAGAGTGAAAAATTTCAGCTGCAATTCTGATCGATTCTGAGGGGATATTTGAATTCGGAACGATCATAAATTCCTGAATATCAAAATTCCACGATGCATGTTTGCCGCCGTTTACAATGTTTACAAGTAGCTGCGGGAACGTCGGTTTGGTATCTGAAAAATAATATTCATTCATGTAACTCCATAATGGTTTGTTTTCAACATGAGCTGCAGCTCTTACTGCGGCCTGTGACACAGAAAGAATTGCATTTGCACCAAGGCGTGACTTGTCACGTGTGCCATCAAGATCAAGAAGGCGTGAGTCAACACTGTCTGGGTCTGTATTCATGCCTACCACCACATTTTTAATAGCATTATTCACATTCTCAACAGCTTTGCCAACTCCTTTGCCTCCGTATCTTTTTGGGTCCCCGTCTCTTAATTCCGCTGCCTCATGTGATCCTGTAGATGCTCCGGATGGCACAGAAGATGAGTGAACAGACCCATCCTCAAGTGTTAGAAAAGATCGGACTGTTGGGTTGCCTCTTGAGTCAAGAATTTCTATTGCGTGGATATGTGTAATTTTCATATGTGATATCTTAAATATTTTTTACGACTTTGACAAGCAGGTTTTTATAAACCAAACAATCTGAGTGCGTATAAGAAAAGATTATTTAAGATATCTGAGAGTGGAGTAAGGTATAAAAGAGCAAATAAAAGGAAGAATCCATATTGTGACATTCTCTGGTAAGAAAAAGCAGCTTTTTCTGAGAGTAAAATAGATATAACTTTAGAGCCATCAAGGGGTGGGATTGGAATAAGATTGATAAGAGTTAAGGATAGATTAATAAAAATCACGTTCTTTAAAATAAGGAACACAATCGGAGTCATGTTGTTCCCTAAAAGGTGCCAAATCATGGCTGCTAAAAACGCAAGGCCAAAATTAGTCATTGGTCCAGCAAGTGCAGTGAGTCCCATATCTTTTTTGGGGTCTTTAAAGTGAATAGGATTTACCGGTACTGGTTTGGCTGCACCAAATAGGATTGGGGATTGTGTTATTAGTAAAATTGCCGGAATGAGAATGCTCATCATGGGATCAATGTGAGGAATTGGGTTGAGTGTAAGTCTGCCGGATAGCCGTGCAGTAGGATCACCTAATTTATCTGCAACAAGTCCATGCATAATTTCATGTAAAATCACCGAGCAAACAAGAACTATTATTTCTATAGCAATTCCAATTCCAAATTCCATATGCTCTATGATATCAAATTTTTGGTTATTCTGGTATTTCGGATGGAGCTGCGGAGACTGTTGCTACACCTTGAACCTCCGGAGTTGGTGCGATAGTCGGAGTAGGTGTAATAGGTTCGGGTTTGGAAATTACAATTTTTTTAATCTGATCCTGAGAATCAAGCGAGTATCCAAAAAGATAGTCATTTGATGAAGTTCCAATCATAACAGGCGTATTTTTATCTGAAGTATCTTTTTCAAAAGTCCAAGGTCCTTGTGCTTCATTAAGTATTGCAAGATTTTTCATAACATCTGAGACGCTTATATCTCCGCAGCAGGATGTTCCTGTCACCTCAAACGCTATGACTGGTGCAAGATTTTGAATAAGGATTGTATATTGGTGAGTAGATAGTGCCACTGAGACAACATCTAACAAAGCCTGATCGGATTCGCTCGGCGGAGTAGTAGTATCTGTCTCAGATGGAAGAACTTCTTGGGTTTTTGAAGCGAATTTTTTTTCATATAACAATATTCCTGATACAACCATGCCTGCGATTGATACAGCAATGAGGATAAATGAGAAGAAAAAAAGTCCGCTTTTTTTACCCGCTTGATCTTGTGGAGGATTAGCCATGGGATTATTGTAACAAAAGTATGTCCTTGCGTAAAACAGAGGGATGAGCTTTCTTTTTAAAAAGTTTCTTTTATACTAGATTTATGACTTCAACAGGGCATGCATTAATAGGAGCACTTATTGCTGCAAAATTTCAGAATCCATACATCGCTCTTTCTTTATCATTGCTTTCTCATTACCCGTCAGACATACTTCCTCATTGGGATGTTGGGACTCATATCGGTAATAAATCCTCCTTAAGGCGTTTTCTGGAGGGGAGTGTAGATATCGCAGTTGGTCTTGTACTAAGTTATTTTGTGTACACCTATTTAGCTAAAGATAATAATTATATTTTGATGCTATTGTCTATCTTTCTTGCTCAACTTCCCGACTGGTTGTCTGCTCCTTATACTGTTTTTAAAATGAACATTCCTATTATTAAAAGGCTTGATAGTTTTTCAGATAGACTGCATAACAAGCTGGAACGACCATGGGGAATTGTTACGCAAGTAGTTGCTCTTGGTATTGTTTATATAGTACTTTTTGTCATTTTTTAGGTATCTTGACTTCACTTTGAAAATAGAGATATGCTGTATAGAGAATGAATCAGCAAGACAATACTCAGCCAACCCCTGTAAATGCATATCCTCATCCAAATATTCACCTTGGAGTTTCTAGCCATTTTGTTAAAGGTATATTCTTGGTTATAGTGGGTGCCCTTGTAGGGGGAATTATTACGTATCTTATTGCGTCGTCCCGATTTAAATCTCCCGTTCAAACAAAAACAATGACAATTAAGGCGACTGGAAGTGTAGATCTTAAAGCAACAGAGGCAACAATAAGTGGATATTCTAATGACTATTCTAAGAAATATTCAACTCTTGTAGAGGCAGAAAATATCGCTAAATCAATTTCTGAAAAAGTAAAAGCAGAAATTGTTAAGCTTGGTGTTTCAAATTCGGCAATTGTCATTTCTTCATATGCAACGCCTGATTATAAATATGAATATTACACGCCCACTCCTGCGCCTTCCGAGGGTGGAGTTTCTATTCCATCGTATCCATCAAGCACAACAACAGGTTACTATCCCTCAATTAGCGTGTCTGTCACGTTAAAATCTGATACCTTATCTCAGGCTGATCAAATTTTGAAAATTCTTGATTCATACAAGTTGTATCCATCGGCAAGTTATTATGCAACTCCAGGTGATAAGACTAAGTCTGAGGCAAGAAAGAATGCGCTTCTTGATGCTAAAGCTCAAGTTGATGAGCTTGAAGACATAGGAAATGTGCATGTAAAAAGAATAATCTCAGTCAAAGATGCTTCATCTATGCAAAACACCTACCAAGACCCATATTATCCTCAGGCTACAAAAATATATCTTGATCAAGGAGCTACAAGTGTTCCATACCAGGTGGCACTTGATATCGTATACCAGCTTCGCTAATTCTTTCTTGTTCTCACCTCGTTCTTGTGGTAAAATCAAAGCATCTTAATGAATAAGGGGGTACACATATATGAGTGCACAAAAAGCGTCATCAATGGCCGAATTAATGGCTTCGCATGGCTCACAGGTTCGTGGTCTTCAAAAGGGCGATGAAGTTGAGGGAACTGTCAAAAAATTAACACCGCAAGAAATACTTCTTGATATTGGTTCCAAAGGGGATGCTCTTGTTCTCGAATTTGACAAGCAAAATCTTGAAAATCTTCTTTCATATTTAAAACTTGGTGATAAAGTAAAAGCGGTGGTTCTTTCTCCTGAAGCTGAAGAAGGATTCCCTGTTGTTTCACTCCGTCGTACATTAGAAACTCTCATATTCGACAAATTCAAAAATCTGGCAGAAAAGAAAGAAACATTCCCAATCAAAATTACAGATGTAACAAGAGGAGGGTATTTTGTAGTAACAGATGAAGGAATTAAGGGCTTTTTACCATATTCACAAATTTTATCTGATCAAGAAAAACTTTTAGGTTCAACAATTAACGCCCGCATCATCGAATTTGATAAGGAGAAGAAAAGAGTTATTTTTTCAGAAAAGGCGCTCTTTTACGTAACAGAGCCTCGTGAGATTGCATCCCTTGTTAAATCCCGTGACGCTGTTGAAGTAAAGATAACAACAATTACTCCGTATGGTGCATATTGTGTCATAGAACCGAAAAAAGATATGAAGATTGAAGGATTTATTCATATCTCAGAACTTTCACATGATAGAGTTGAGGATGTTGGGTCTGTTGTTAAGAAAGGCGACACGCTTCAAGCAGAGGTTTTGGATATCGATTATGACTCAAGACGTGTAAACCTTTCAATAAAACGACTTGCAAAGGATTCATTTGACGACATTCAGAAAAAGTACAAAGTCGAAGAAAAGATCAAAGGAACTGTTACTGATGTTAGAACTCGCGGAATAACTCTAAAGATTAATGGTGAGGTTTCAGGGTTCATTTCTGCATCAAAGATTCCCTCATCAAAGACTTATAAGGTGGGAGACATAGTAGAGTGCGAAATTGTTGAATTTGATGCTCGAAAACGCCATATTGTTGTATCTCCTGTGCTAACTGCGATTCCACTTGGATATCGATAAAGGTTAGTAGCTAGTAGCTTGATACTAGACAAAAAGGCTTTATTCCCTCACTCGTGCCCAGCTACTAGTTCCTAAATACTTCTATGACAAAAGATATATCATTTGTTTGTTCCTCGTGCGGATTTGATAGTAAAAAATGGTATGGTAAGTGTCCCGAGTGTGGAGAGTGGAACACATTTAAAGAATTTGCAATCCCAAGTATTCAAGGTCTTAAAAAATCATCACTCGCAAAAAAGAATAATGCAGCTTTTGCTCCGCAAGCAGCTTTGCCCAAAAGGCTTTCTGAAATAAAAATATCAGATACAAAAAGACTTTCAACACAATTTAATGAGTTTGATAGGGTTCTTGGGGGAGAAGAGGGAAGTCAGGGGATTGTTCCAGGCTCAATTATTCTCCTTTCAGGTGATCCAGGAGTTGGTAAGTCTACCGTTCTTCTTCAAATTGCATTTAACTTAGCTCGCACGGGTAAGAAAATTCTCTATATCTCCGGTGAAGAATCTGATGGACAAATACGACTTCGTGCAGAGAGAATCAGTTCGGGGAAAAAACTTCCTGAAGAGTTTTTTCTTTTTGCGAACACTAAAATTGAGGAAATAATGCATGTTATCGGGCAGAACGAATTTGATCTTGTTATTCTTGATTCTATCCAAACCGTTTCATCAGAATATGTTCCGGGATTTCCGGGATCTGTAGCGCAGGTTCGATATGTTACAAATCAGCTTGTTCAGATTGGTAAAACTCTTAATATTCCAATAATTCTTGTAGGACATGTTACAAAGGAGGGAATTGTTGCTGGGCCAATGATGCTTTCTCACATGGTTGACACTGTTTTATATCTTGAAGGGGAGAGCGTTAGCGGAACAAGAATTTTAAGATGTCATAAAAATAGGTTCGGAGATACAACAGAAGTTGGAATCTTTATTATGGATGAAAATGGACTTGTAGAACTCAAAGATGCTTCTTCATTTTTTATAGATAAAGCAAATAAAAAAGTTCCAGGTGCTTGTTTTACCGTGATACTTGAGGGTACGAGGCCGTTGGTTCTTGAAATCCAGGCATTAACCGTTCCTACAAATTTATCATTTCCCAGAAGAACAGCATCGGGAATTAGTGAAAAAAGACTTGAGATAATTTTGGCTATTTTACAAAAACACGTTCATCTTCCTCTTGATCGTCTGGATGTCTATATTAATGTTGCCGGAGGAATGAATGTGAAAGAACCATCTGCAGATCTTGCGGTGTGTCTTGCAATTGCAGCAAGTGTAAAAGGAAAAGTATTAAATAATACTGTTGCATGTGGTGAAGTGGGGCTTTTGGGGGAAATAAAACCTGTGACAAATCTTGCAAAAAGAAAAAAAGAAGCAGTAAAGTTTGGATTTACTAATATGTTTTCCTATGAATCCGCTACTGAACTTGCTATACTATTGCAAAAGACAGTATGAAAAAAGAACAGAAAAGAGACCAGGAAAGTATAAAAAAAGTACCCGTTTCTCGTGTTATGCTTCCTCAGAAGGTGATTCTTCAAATCGCAGACGAAGTTGGAAAAAGAGTAACTCATAGCATCATGCGCTCACGCAATCAAGAGAAAGAACAGCAAGCAGTAGACAATCCAAAAGTTCTTGATACCTCAGCTATTATTGACGGAAGAATATTTGAACTTATAAAAATGGGGATTTTCTATGGGGATTTCGTAGTTTTAGAAGGAGTTTTGGAAGAGCTGAAGACCATTGCTGATTCAAAAGATGAGACAAAACGCGAGCGGGGTAGAAGAGCATTGTCAGATCTTGATCGTGCGAAAAAACAAAAAGGATCAAAATTCCATATTCAAAGAAGTGGAAGAGAGGAAAAGGCTGTAGACGAGCAAGTCATTTTTTATGCGAAGAAAAAAAGAGGCAGAATATTAACCTGTGACTACAATCTTTCTCAAAAAGCCCGAATTGAAGATGTTGTATCAATTAATTTATATGAAATGGCAAATGTTTTAAAGACGACTGCTGTTCCAGGTGAGGAATTTTATGTAAAAGTCATTCAAAAAGGAAAAGGAAAAGGTCAGGGAGTTGGATATCTTCCAGATGGCACGATGATAGTTGTTGAAGAGGGTATTAATGAATTGGGAAACACCATTCAAGTTATGATTTCAAGAATACTTCAGACTGACAACGGTAAAATATTATTTGCAACAATAAAAGCTGGCAAGTAGTCTCCAGAAACACTTTAAATAGATAGATTTTCGAAAAATTGGCCTCATTTACCTCTTTTCAACACACATCAATTTGGTATAATTATAAATAGTTGAATCCATAGGGTTTTCTGTGTGGGTTCTTTTTTTTCTTTCAAACGTAATTTCATGAACAAGCTTACAAAAATCGTTGCTACCATTGGTCCTTCGTCCGAAGATCCAGATATGCTCAGAGCGCTCCTTCTTTCAGGAGTAGATGTGGTGCGTTTTAACCTTAAACACAATGAAATACCATGGCACGCAGCACTTGTTGATACTGTCAAAAAAATTGCCAAAGAGGAAGAGTTATCAATTGGTACACTTATTGATCTTCAAGGTCCAGAGGTGCGAACGAGGGTATTTACAAATGATGGAGAGATACCTCTTAAAATTGGTGACAAAGTAATTCTTTCCACCGAGAAAGAACCAAAGTCTCAAAACACGTTTACTGTTACTCAGCCCGAAGTACTAGGCTACCTAGAAAAGGAACAGAAAGTGGTTGTGGACGATGGGAGACTGCATTTTATAGTGGATGCTCCTGGTAAGAACAAGGTGACTCTTATTTCTCTTTCTGATGGGGTTTTGAAAAATAGAAAGACCATGAATGTTCCCGGCGCTCTTTTTCCTCTACAGGTGCTTAATAAAAAGGATATCGAGGCGATTGAGATGGCAGCGAGTCATCACGTTGACTATATAGCGCTATCTTTTGTCAGAACTGCAGAAGATATTTTGACTTTAAAAAAGATGATGGAAGAAAAGGGAGTGGATGCCAGAGTTATTTCTAAAATTGAAACACAGAGTGCTCTTGATAACATCGATGAGATCGTGGCTGCCTCAGAGGGCATTATGGTCGCACGAGGAGATCTTGGGGTAGAGATTCCAATGGAACAGGTGCCGTTCTATCAAAAGGAAATTATTAAAAAGTGTCTTGAGAGGGGAATTCCAGTCATCACAGCTACTCAGATGTTGCATTCTATGATTGATAGGTCATATCCCACAAGAGCTGAAGTTTCAGATATCGCAAATGCCGCATACGATTTTACCGATGCAGTTATGCTCTCAGAGGAGACTGCTGCTGGGAAATATCCGCTCGAAGCAGTCAAAACGCAAGCTCAGACTGTTGCTTTTAGTGAAAAGCGCGTAGCAATAACAGATACAAGATCGTTATATGATTATCTTATTCGCGGCTGTGAAGAGATGCTATGTGATTCGGCATATAACATGGTCTTGCAGCTTCACTATCAAGATCAGCCGATTGGAGGATTTATTG
>CAZFJW010000023.1:0-18852 GCA_964519355.1 uncultured Gammaproteobacteria bacterium
ATGAAAAATGAAACAAGTGATGAGATCTCTATATGAAATATTTCAGCCAACATCTTTGCACCTATAAAAATCAGTACGACTGAAAGTCCTTTTTGAAGGTGATGGAATTTATGCAAAATATTTTCAAGCAGGAAGAAAAGCGCCCGAAGTCCCAGAATTGCAAATACATTCGAAGTAAATACAATAAAGGGATTTTGGGTTATTGAAAATGCTGCAGGAATGGAGTCAATTGCAAAAACAATATCTGTCGATTCTACAAGTAAAACAATGAGAAAAAGCACCGTAAAGTGCCATTTTCCCTTTTCTTTAATGATAAATCTGCCATTATGTTCGGCAGTTGTGAAAGGAAGAAATTTTTTAGCAAAACGGGCAACTTTACTGTGATTAAAATCAACATGCTCTTCTTTTTTGTCTTTAAAAAGTTTTGCGCCTGTGTACAAAAGTATTGCGCCAAAAATATACAAAACCCAATGGAAATTGCTGATAACAAATGCTCCAACTGTTATGAAAAGTCCTCGAAAAACTATCGCTCCCAATATCCCCCAGAAGAGAACCTTGTGGTGATATTTTTCATCAATACTAAAGAAACTGAATATGAGCATTATAACAAACAGGTTGTCAACCGATAGCATTTTCTCTGTTACGTATGCTGCCATATACTCGGCTGCAAGGTCACGTCCCATATATAAAAAGATGAGAAACCCAAAAGCAAATGCTACTGCTACCCAAAAAAGGGATTGAATGAGTGCAGACTTTGGAGTGATCTTGTGAGACCGTCTATTAAAATAGCCAAGATCGGCTATCAAAAACCCTATCACAACGACCGAAAAAAGAATTAATAAATTACCTTGTGCATCCATAAATCAGAAGTATTCATTATAACTAATTATCAGGTTAAAATAATAGGAGCGTTTTATCATTGATCCATTTTTTACATGTTTTACTTCACACGAACCACTTTTCCTCTTTTTCAATATTCCGAAATGAGTAAGTACGCTGAATTTTTAGATTTTTTTAACTTCTCTCAATAACAACCTCTGAAGGACAAATTGAGGCATCGGATTTAAGAACATGCACAATTTGTCCTGCAACGATTGCAGGGTCCATATAGGCTGAAATGTCTTTTTCACTCCCATCCCAAAATGCAGTTCTCATTCCTCCCGGATAAATTCCGGTAACCCGAATTCCCTTTTTTGATGCCTCCATGCGAAGACTTTCAGTAAAACCTCTAAGACCCCATTTGCTTGCTGCGTAAATCGTTTCCATGTCGCGAGCTTTAATTCCAGTCGTTGATGACACATTAATAATATGTCCTGATCCAAATTCCAACATTCTTCTATATGCCTCAACTGAGGTGAGAATTACTCCCTCCAAATTTGTTGCGAGTGTATTAATAATTTCATCATACGAGGTCTCATGCAGGGCTTTTGTAAGACCGATTCCGGCACAATTCACTAAAATATCCAGCTGAGGAGCCGAGGTATCAATTGCTGCAAATGCATTTTTGATACTTTCGGAATCGCGCAAATTACACGGAATTCGAGTTCCATCAAATGGCAAATTTCTGTCCTGAATAGTTCTTGAGAGAAGGTACAGATTTGCACCCTCATAAGATAGAGCTTCTGCTAGTGAATATCCGAGTCCGCTTGATGCACCGACTACTGCGATATTCTTACCCGCGAGCACTGTTTCCTTGGTTTCCATATTTCTAAATTGTTCTGTCATACTGTGTATTCTAGGCCACTTGCCACTTGCATGCTTGATATAATTCTGGTAAAATACTGACGAATTCGAATCTATTTATGGAAAATAATAAAAATCAAATTAAAAAAAGCATTGAAATGGGTCAGTGTGTGACAGTAAATGGCATGCCTGGTGTTGGAATATCTCTTTTTTTAAAGGAGCTTTGTGAAGAGAATTTTGCAGAGTTTTATTATGTTGACGTTTTTGCTCTTCCCCAGTTAACTACACCTTCCCTTTTGAAAGAACTGTCGTATCTTCTTGGAAATAGCGATAGTCAAGACTATATTGAAGAAATTCAAAAATCTTTGAAGAAAAAAATTCAATCCAAACCAGTTGTAATTTGTTTTGCTGGATTTGATAAATTAGAAAAAAATCTCACAAAAAAATTCTTTGACGACCTCCGTGCTATACGAAATACTGATCGTTCAAAAATTATATTTATTTTCGGCGTATGTAAAAGACTTGAAACAATTATTCCAGAATCCGTTATGGATTCTGAGATTTCTATGTTCTCGAAAAAATTATATCTTGCACCCTTTTCGCCTGTTGAATGTACATACCTCCTTAAAAAATACGGACCAAAAAAAGATACTGAGAAAATTGCACTTTCTGGCGGACACTTCCAGCTGCTTCAACTGCTCATTCAAACAGAATTTCCCGCCAATCCCTTAAATGACCAGTTTATTGAGCTATGTCTTAAAAATATTTATTCGCATCTGACAATACAGCAAAGAAAAGTGCTGCAAAAAATTGCAGATGAAAAAATTCCATCACTAATTGATCCATACCTTACAAATATTGGAATTATTAGCGATAAAAAGGAATTCTTTTCCCCGCTTTTTAAAACCTTCGTGCAAAATCAACAATCCAGAAAAATTCCTGCAAAAGAAGGCAAACTCTTCAGACTTTTAAAAGCGCGCCGTGGAACAGTAGTAAGCAAAACTGACATTTTCAGAACTGTTTGGGGAGAAAATAACCGCGAAGCAACAGACTGGGCTCTGGATTCACTTATTTATAGACTCAGAAAAAATGGCACATTCCAGAAAAGCGGATACTATATAGAAAGTGTCAAAAAACAAGGATATATACTTATTAAAAACTAAGGAAATAACTACTTCTCGTCTGGAATAAATTTAAGAGCTGAGGCGTTAATACAATACCGTTTTCCTGTGGGCTCTGGCCCATCATCAAAAACATGTCCCAAGTGTCCTCCGCACTTTTTGCCTAACACCTCAATTCGTTTGGTTCCAAAAGAATTATCTTCCCGAAGAACCACTGCATCATCATCAATTGGCGCCCAAAAACTCGGCCACCCCGTACCGCTGTCAAATTTTTGCTCAGAACGAAAAACGGGCTCACCGCAGTCTGCAGTAACATAGGTTCCTTTTTCGTGATTGTTCAACATTTCAAGATGTGTAAATGGAATATCTGTTCCACCCTCACGCAATACATGGTACTGTTCTGGTGTAAGTTTTTGCTTATAGATATCCTCTGTGAGATCTTTCTCCTCATTTTTATTTGCTTGGAAAGTGTAAACCCCATATCCAACTACGAAGAGTACCAGAATGGGAAAAATGAGAAGGTATTTGGAAATTTTCTTCTTTTTCATACATTTTTAGCAATATGTATCACTAAATAGATCAAACAGGCTTGGGAACCCTTTTAATAACTTCTTTTACAGGCTTTGCGGCAAGAGTTGCTCCATCATCCACAAAACCAGATACCAGCTCTGTTGGTCCACCAGTTGGGATATGGCTCATCGCCTCGCTCACCGCAATTCCTCCAATAGTCCCAACAATTGCTCCAGCAACCTTACCTTTCACGCCCATTTTCTCAGGTGCCATACCATATCCTGCCATTCCCCCGCCAACTCCACCAGGCAGCATATCTACAATGTCTTTTGGAAGTGGGATTCCTACCATTTTTTCAAGTGCGACAAGGGCTGTAGGAACAAGAATTGTTGCCATTGCGTATGGGTTATCCTTGGCATATTGTCCATATTCCTTTAACTTATTAACACATGCACCAAAAATATTGGCGTTCTTTATCATCTCACGCGCTGCATCTGACTCACCATCCTCTGATACCTCTGCGCTTTGTGCTATTTGAGAAAGAACCTCATCTGGATCAGCATTATTTTTAAGTCTGCCAAGCGCTCCAAAAATTCTATCCTTCATACCTTTTTCCAGAGATTCTGACACGGGTTTGGGACCGGCAATTTCGGAAGCATTCGGATCATAATTGGCGATTTCTGCCAAAGCACCGTCCGGAGTTGGTGATTTTTTAAATTTTTGAATGAGACGCGCTATTTTCCCATCAGGTTTTTTTTCAGGAGTTTGAAGTACAGATTCTGAAGGTGATTTTGGAATTTCTTTACTTTGCGGGATTTGACCCTGAAATTCTGCAGCTGCTGCTTCCATATTATAATGAGTCTTCTTGGTTTGCCTTTTTCAGCAAATCTCCTGCTTCCTTAAATTTACCAGATCTAATAAGCCGTTCTGCGTGTTCTGCTACAACCTGCCTAACTCTATCTTCATGTTCCTCAAGGACTGGCAGCACTGCGCTCGTAAGCTCTGTAAACTCATCATCCAAAGATGGAGCAACTTGGTAAATCTCTTCCAGGGTTAGAGGAGGATGCAAAAGATCCAAAACCATTCGCGCAATTGATTGAGCACGCTCAACATCCATTTGGCCATTTGTTAATTTCTCTTCGATAATAACAAGGATGTCTTTTTCGATTTTTTTTCGTAACTCTTCTGCGTCCACTGTAAAATCTATCATACCCGCATTTTAATTGAATAACAATATTTTCCCCTCTTCATGATTGTATTTATAAGAACTATAATAAATATATGGAAAAAGTAAGAAAAGTAGTTCATGAAGATTACCTAAGGTCACTTATGTTTGGACTCCAAGATGGAATCGTATCGACCACGGGAGTTGTAGTTGGAATCTCAACAGGAGTAAGTGACAAGGCAATTATAGTGCTTGCAGCACTTGTTGCAGTTTCAGTTGAAGCAACGTCTATGGCTGCAGGTCAATATTCGTCTGAAAAAGCAGTGCACCAGATGGATAAAACCGGCAAACACACCGATAGTCTTCTAATTGGCGCTGGTATTATGTTTGTTGCTTATATGATAGGCGGCATGTTCTCAATTCTTCCTACACTTTTGATCAATCAACCCCAGGCAAGACTCGCTGCTATTATTTCATCTTTTGTCGGACTCTTTGCAATTGGGTATCTGAAAGGACTTCTTGTTGAGGGCAAACCTTTGAGAAGTGCTATTGAATTATTTATTATCGGAGGTGTAGCAACTCTTATCGGACTTGTGGTCGGCCACTTCTTGAAAGTCTAGTAATCTTTTTACTATTCGTGTTTGGCTTTTCTTTTTCTTTGTCTATTTCCTAAAATACCTTCTTCTTCTTGTAAAGTAAGTGCTTGCTGTCCAACAATTCTTACATATGTATTTGGATGGTATTTTTTAAGAACATAGTGAGGTACAGAATTTATTACTACTTCTTCTACACAAAGTCCTATACTCCTCAAAGAATCAGTTAAAATATTTGCTGCAGCTGCCATTTCCGTGTCTTTTTTCCTATCTCCCATTGTTCCTCCCAACCCCTCAACCGAGCTCAATTCGGTATTAAGTCTGACTTTAGGAACAGGTCCTGCACCAAAAAGTAATTGTAAAAGACGCCATTGTTCCTGTGCACTTGCATAGTCCGTCTCCAGCTTTTCGTCAGTTTCGTCCCCTTCCATCTCATTGGAGCTCTTTAATACAACAACTGCTGCGTTCTTATTGTTTTTTAAAATTACAGCATCTACCTGCTGCTGAGCAAGTTCACCCACCTTACCATCCACTCGATATGAATTTTCATTTTGCTGACCTTTTATTTGCTCCACAAGTCTTCTTTCTACAATTTTTTTACGTTCTTCAATACTCATTTTTCTTCCATACCGAACCATATATGCTTCGGGGTCTTGAAAATTTCCACTTGCAGCACGAATACTAATATCAGTATCCTGAAGAACTGTTTTGTTATAAAGTGGAACCAGCCATTGCAGCATCGTCATGTATTGAGCAAGGCCAGACGTTCTTTGCGACATAAATCGTGCTAGATCGTCTGGATAAATTCTTGCTTCACCATTTAGACTAATTAACTTGGCCAGCACCCGAACATCCATTGTTGTAAATTTATGTGTTGAGTCGATCTTCTCGGTGATGGCAGTTAAGTCTTCATCTGTTAATTCCGTTTCGATTTTTTGAATTTCTTTTGGTTTTGGAGTTTCAGGAATTTGCGGAACAAGTCGAACACCGAATTCCGAAAGTTTCTTATTCACTCCCTTAACAAGAAACTCGTATCTTTTTCTGTTTCTTGGTGAATTCGACCCATAAATCATAAAAATATCATCAGTTACGACAGGTGTTCTATTGAGAGCAAGGGCAATCAGCTGCTGTCTGTAAAATTTCCAGGCAATAGACCCTGGATGAAATACCTCATCCGGACTTGGTAATACTTCCCCTGCTTCCTGGCTTTCCTCTGCTGGAACTAATCTATCTATGTAATACCCCCTCTTTATCCCCTCGTCTGTTTCGTATGAGCCCCTGCCCAACCTTAACGCATCTGTTCGATCTCCAACTAATTCTCTTGTAACTTTGTATGCCCGCTCTCGCCTGGCTGCAACTTTTTCTGGCGCAAGACCATCATGATTCAATGCTGCATTTACGTGATCTTCAAATACAGGCGATTCAGGTGTACCATCTTTTACTGTGTTTAAAAAAATTGTCTGATACATCAGTGTCGGAACATGTACCCCCTCACCAAGAGCAATAATTTCATATTGCTGTCTTGGATGCTGAGGGATAAAACCATTCTCCTGCTGACCACCCAATTCGACACCTGATGATAATGTTTCTTGTTGTGACATTTTATTTTCCTTTCATAATTGCTGTATATATTCCTTCTGTATCAGAATACAGTGATCCATCAATAATTCCTTCAAAAACAGATAACTCTGTCACAAGCCTAGACACAATCCTTTCATCATATGTGCCTTTTTCTCTTCCGAGCGTATCTCGTGTTGCATATGGAAGGTGGACATTAACTTGCTCTGTCTGACCAATGCGATGTGTTCTATCAACAGCCTGCAAAAAATTATCCACCCTGTCAGGTGCTACGAAAATAATTATTTCAGTGGCTCTATTTTCGGGAGAATTAAAAGTAAGAGATTGTCCGGCAATCGGATAATTTCCCACAATTACCCCTGTCCCATCCCGTCTTCGGAATGAGTCCTGAATCGCTTGGCTCTCTCTTTCACTTACATCTCCATCCAAATTGGCAATATCTTCTATACCGCTTTCTCTTAGACGTTTGGCAATATGGCGCGTGCTTATTAGTGAAGTGAACCTTTCAGAGTCATTTTTAAATGGCGTAAAAACCAGAACTTTCCGTTCTTCTTCTCTTAGCTTTTTAATTGTCTCAATTAGCCACGGGAATTTTGCTTGATTTTCGTATGCCAGCATTAATAAAAATTTTGCTTGAGCATTTGCATTGCCTTTTTCAAGCGTTTGGTGGGTGGCTCTTAGAATTTCCTGTTCATCACGAGTAAGTTGCTCGAGTGGAATTGGAACAGGAGTTATAACCCGAGGTGGAAGATCTGCGACCTCTTCTTTTCTTCTCCGAATCATTACACTTCGTAGAACTGCATGTGTTAATGCCTGATCAGATTTCACAATTGAAATATCATCAAGAGGTACCTGGTCAGGCGCAGCAAGATGGGCCATGATAAGCGGTTCATTTGCGCTCTTCACCATCGGTGTTCCTGTCGCAAGAATTACATCCCGATCAGGATCGTCCTGCAAAAATCTATAAAGCTGAAGAGTTCTGTATGCGACTTTATCACTTGCTTGATCTGTATCAACTGACCCAAGCCTTTTCGAACGAACATTTTGCGCCTCATCTACAACAGCAATTTGAATATCTGCATTTTGGACAATTTTATAAAACCTGGGATCTCTAAAAAGATCATAATTAACAAGCATTACTTGTTTTGGTGACCCTTCCTGCATCTCTCTTTCCATCATGTCAAGTCTTTGGGGAACTGTCATAGATCCACTCACATTTGTATAGTTCACATTTATAATATCTACTCCCTCAAGCTCTATATGAATTCCCAATTCCCGTTCCCAGTTGTCTATAAACCGTTTTGAGCCCACCACCATAACTCTTTTGTTCGGAGCAGTAAATTCATCCAGCTTGTTAAGAGCTGCAAGTGCAATCGTAATAGTTTTTCCGGTTCCCGGTTCATCAGCAAGAATTCCTCCCCCCTTTTCCATAAGATACCGTATCCCCTCAACCTGATGGAAAAAGAGAGGTTTTGGATTTCCTTTTTCATCAAATTGCTTAAAATATTTAATCTTCTGTGCAGACCGAGCAGTTGCAAGAAAATCCTCTGTTACACGCGGAAGAATATTTTCAAAAAGAACACTAAAGACTTCAGGATCGACGTCTTCTTCAACTTCAAAATTACGCTCGATTGCAGCTTTAATAAACTCTCCCATTACCCCTTCCGGCACTCCTCTTTCATTCGGATATTCAGTCAAATATTTTCTCCAAAACATTGCCACTTCTTTGTACATTGACACTTTTACGGCATGGATAAAAAGCGACTCAGTAAATGCTTCGAGTAGTTCTTTGGATGATTTTGCGATAGCCTCATCATCCGATTTTGCATCCTTGAACACTGGTGCTAAAGTCTTTATTTCACGTATTACATCGGTTGGGGTTTTAATTTTTCGTGGTCTATATTTTCTTGCAACCCTCTCAACAACTTTTCTTTCTGTATCGGGCGTACTTCCCTTAACTCTGGCCTGATAATCAGCATACGCCTTCACAATTGCCTCCTGTCCATCTTTTCCAATCAGTCTTGTAGAGCCGATCAAAGATGTCAGAATTGTTTCATTCTCTGCAATTTCTTGATTTCTCCTAAATTCACCAAAAAAACCAGGAAATTGCCTTGCCAGCTGTTCCTGTAATTCCTCAGGCGCAGAGTTATAAAAAAGCTCTTGTAGTCTTTTTTTTGCCGCTTGAGGATTTTTTTTATCAACAACCGGACCATCAATTCGAAGGGAAATTGCCTTGTATGCAGATGCATAATCTGGATCAGTTAGAATATATTGAAGACTCATGAGCTGTCCTTTATTTACTGCTGGACTCAAAGACCCAATTGCGGGATCAAAATGTCGTAAAAATGTTAAGAACGGAGTTCTCTCTGGAACCTCTTTTACAAATGATGCAAATTCAGACCAAAAAGGATGTTCAGGATCTGACATAAATTCACTAACAACAACAGGAGAAAACATTTCATGAGGACTACGCCCGATTCCTGTGTCACGCTGGAAAGCCCTATCAGGCATATCCCCGATCTTACTAAAAACTCCGCTTCCTCTATTAACAAAAGCCACTATATCCGCTGGGGGCTTTATGGGCAGGCCTTGATTTGAGTTTTCAGTTCTCTCGAATCGTGCCATATGACTGCAATGTGATGAATTATAACAGGAATTTTAATTCATTTAAGACTAATCACTGTGCGTTTAATACAAAATTTAAGTATACTTATTAATATGAATGCACTCACTCCAGACGAAGAACATGTAATAGTAGACAAAGGTACAGAAATTCCCTTTACTGGTGAATATGACAATTTTTATGAAGAAGGAACTTTTATTTGCAGGAGGTGTAATGCTCCACTTTTTTCAGCAGAAGCAAAGTTTGACGCCGGATGTGGATGGCCAGCATTTGACCAGAATTTTCCAGATGCAGTAAATAGAGTTCAGGACAATGACGGACAGCGTACTGAAATTCAGTGCGCAAATTGCGGAGGGCACCTTGGACATGTCTTTGAGGGCGAAGATCTAACACCACTTAATACCAGACATTGCGTAAATTCACTCTCTATTAAATTTATCCCAGAAGGAAAAGAGCTGCCCAATGTGTTTCAAAACTAACACAAAAGAATTTTTTAAGATTATACTTTGAATTATTAAGACACAAAAAATTCCATTTATTCCATATTTTCAGACTTCACGGCATCGGGTTGAAACAATGATCGAACTTGCTGATCCCAAATCTGGTGAAACAATGGCTGACCTTGGATCAGGAGATGGAAGAATACTCATCGCATTTGGCAAAAAAGGAATTGTCGCACACGGATATGAACTTGATCCAATTCTTGTAGACAAATCTCAAAGTGACATAAAAAGAGAAAATCTTATAAATAAAGCTTTTGTTCACAAAGAAGATTTTTGGGAGAAAGATTTGTCTTCCTTTGACATTATTACAATATATCCCATGCCGGATATTATGAATACACTTGAGGAAAAATTGCGAAAAGAATTAAATCCCGCAACGCGGGTTCTGCTAAATTTCTATCCATTTATGAACACCAAGCCAAAAATGGCAAAAAATAATATCTATCTATACCAATTCGATTAACGAACAAGTGCCAAAATTACCCCCATCACAAGAAGTGAGGCGAGCTGGTATCCGGTATTTATTGCAAAAAGCTTCCACTTCTTGCTGCCAAATATCATATCAGTTGCCTGAACTGGCATGACAAATCCAAGCCACATCCAGAACGCACTCATAAGTCCGGTTGTAAGGGCTGTCTCTTTGAAAAAAGCCATGGACATTGCCATGACATGTGCTAGAACATATCCAGATACAAGAGTAAGAAGAAAGCTCACTCCATAGAGTTTGCCCATTTCTTTTTGTGCTTTTTTAAGAGATTCTGGGGTATAACCCATGAGTTTCATCCAAGGCTTTCCAAAAGCAATCGGATGATACCAGACAAATCCCAGTGCCATTGCCGCAATTCCAGCAATAAGAAGCGCTATATAATTTACTTCAACATTCATCTTTTTTCACCTCCCTTCCTTTTTGGTTTATCATGAAATCTCTTCAAAAACAATCCATCACTTTCTTTTTTAAAAAAACCGGGCAGCTTTTGGGCCGCCCGGAAAGTTTGTTGTAAATAAAGTTCTCTTTTATTTACTCTTCTTTTTTTTCTGCATCCATAAAGAGCCGAATGCTGCTCCAAGTGCGATAACTGATATTACAAGTGCTGGATCAAAAGATTTTGAATCTCCTTTTCCTTCATGATTCATCATCATGCTATCATCTTTTGCATCAGATGCAGCCAAATCATTTATCACTTTTGTCTCCGAGTATGGACGAGGTGCATCGTGATTGTCTTCTTCTCCTTCTTTTGGAGGATTATTTTTCTCGAATGCATCAATTATGTCCTTACCATTTTCCCATGCAACGATGTCTCCATCGCCATAGGTCTGGTACGCCTTCCAGACAAGTGTTGATTCTTCTGCGGGAGTCTGAGCGCTGAAAACAAACTCATCTCTTTGATCAACTGGAATACTTCCGCCGCTCCATATAATCTCAGATACTCGCTCTGTATCTCCGCTTGTCACTTTTTTGAGTTCAATACTCCACCCCGGTTTTACGTTTGGCCTTACACTCTTCAGACCTTCGGGTATTACAAGTCTGACCTGAACTGTTGGTACATCTTCTTCCGTTGGTACGCTCACAGTAAAATTTGTGTATGCACCAACTCCAACTTCACCAGGTCTAACAACAACGTGAGCCGAAACCTGAGCTGCTGTTCCTAGAGCAAAAACAGTAACAAAAACCAAACTTAGTATTATTTTTTTATAATTCATATATATTCACCTCCTATCTTTTAAATCTCGGCATAGGTGCCGGAAAGAACACTTACAAACCTTAGAAGACTATATAAATTGTGGGGGCGCACGTGAAGAATATCGTACAAAAATAAAAACTAAAAGAATAAAACTCAAATATTCAATTCGAACAGAATTAAATATAAAAAGAATTACGACATCAGGAAGTAAAACAACTGCATCAATTGTGCTACCTGTACAGCATGGGTGGCCATGAGATTCATGGCTAGACGTTTTGTCATCATGCGAATGTCCAAAATGAGCATCCTGACTACTGGCCTGGATAAAAAAATATTCTCCGGGCTCAAAAATGTGAACTGAGAAAAAAAGAAGGACTACAAAAGCAAGAATTTTCCGCATAAGAATTTATTTCTTTTTTCTAAAAATAAAATACAATCCCCCACATATTACCAAAACCCCAACCATAGACAGTGGGATTATAGGAAGTTTTTTTGTAGTTGTTGGCTGTGAATTTTGAGGTGTCAAAGGCGATCCATCACTCACCCGTTCAACACGCAAGTCATAAGACAATTCAAACTTTTGAAATTCTGCGCCTTTCTTTGGCTCGCCATGTATTACAACTTTATATATATTCCGTTCTGGGAATGTAAAATTAAAACTTGCATTCGAAAGACTGGGTTCAGAATTTTCGCTAAAAAGATCTTTAGAAAAAATCTCACTCTCTCCCTTTATAATTGAGACTGTGCAAATACAATCTACAGGTTGGAATTTTTTGTTTTTGTCTTTAAATTCAAAATAAAAACCACTCACCTCTCCTGCAACCGGGTCGTCATCAGGAGTCACATGCATAACTGCTCCTATAGAACCGCTGCTTTCAAGCATATGCGCCAATACTTGCACTGGGAGTACATGTACAAAAATTGTAAAAAGAAGGAAGAAAAAACCAATTTTAATTAGCTGCATAGTTTTTATTTTAGTTAACGTTTACAGTAAATGGAACAGTGATAAGCCTGCCATTTGGATTAAACTGTGCAAACATTCGATATATCCCTTTTTTGGCATTTCCATAGAGAGCCAGTGGAATAAATGAAACACGAGGTCCTCCGTTAGGACCATACGTTTCTGGTGTTTCAACCGGATGCACATGAATATATTCGAACGTTTCAGAATTTATCATCACAAGATGCCCGAATGCGCCAAGATACGGCTTGAGTGTTGTAACACCTTTTCCTGTATCAGTGCTTGTTATGTCGAAACTAAATTTTCCGTCTCCGGAAGTCAGATCTTTTACCAAAAAGGGCTTGGTGTAGGTAAGAGAAACACTATACCCCTCAACTTCATTTTTTGTTTTACTTATTTCATCTTGTGAAATTGTTTTTTTTGAGAATTCTCCGTTTCCAATTTGCATACTAAAGCCAAATTGCTCCTCGCTGCCTCCCTTTGGCTGAAAATCAATATAAACATGATAATAACCGTTATCTGGAAAAGTAACATCAGACGTAAATACATTTCCGCTAACCTCAGGATGAAGATGCTGAAAGGTTTCAAGATTATCATCAACAATGATCAGATGTACTATTTTTTCATGAAGAAGATCGAAATCTGTAACAGGCTGAGCATTGGCCGAATTTGTCACGACAAAAGAAAGTTGTATTGGTATATTCGGCTTGATTTCCTTTGGCTTATCCAGCTGCACTGAAATTCTTTGCTGAGTCGTATTTTTTACTGTCCCGATGTTCCCCTTGGCCTGCTGAATATGCTTGGCATGAATCCCAAGAGAAATGCCCCCGCTGCTTGACGGAAGAAATGGAAGCACGATCCATACAACAAAAAGCACTGCAATAAAACTTGTTGCAAATCCAATACTTAAATAAAAAGATAATTTTTTTCTTAAATAAAAATCAATCCGTAATGCTTCAAGTCCGAGCAAGAAGAAAAGCATTGAGAAAAAAACCTGAGGAATAATTGTTGAGAGGTCTTGAAAATGAGTCCCCAGCATAAGTGCGTGAATTATAATAAAAAGCCCGGCAAGATATACAAATCGATGCAGTATTTTCCACTTCTTATAACTCATTTTTTCAATTACAGCGTCAAAAGAAGTGAGTGCCATTAAAAAAAGCACAATAAGTGCTGTAAAACTAAGTGAAATAGCAAGGATATATTTAGAACTTAGGAATGCAAGTCCTTCAAATCCCCCAAGTTGTCCAAAAAATGAAACACTAGCGTGCAAAAGTCCAAAATAAAATGCACTAACCCCAAGAGCCCGTCTTGCCTTTATGTATTGAGGTCTAAATGGAAAGAATTTGAATACATAACAAAAGGGCCCAGCAAGAAGCGCCATATAGAGGAAAAATACAGCAGTAAGCGCAGAATATTGCTGAAACCGAATAGTCTCAATTCTTGCCGATTCGTAATAGAATTTAATGAAAATAAGAAAAATAAGAGATAGCCCAAAACTTAAAACGAGAGTATAAAACCGGACGTTTCGTAGAAGATCTTTCAAGCAATTCTCCTTTCAAGTAACTTAAGAGTTTTGCTTTGCGCTTCATCAATTGTCTGACCCCACGCATTGGCCGCTTTCTCAAACATTGCAATAAATCCAGGTGTCTGAACTGATCCGCTTTTTAATTCCTCTAGAAGTTTTTTTTGAACAAATGTTTTATCTTTTTTCCATTTATGTGCTATTTGTTCAAACGTGGCATTTGTGATGTTGTCCGCATTCCCCATGTCATAATCGGGTATCTGACATCCGCAGTTGTAGCACATGATTATTTTTCTGAGTCTTTCTCTTTTTCAATTTCTCCATGTCTTCTTTCCATTTCATACAAAGCCACGATAAAAAGAGACTCAGACCATCCAAGAGGCGTATTATCATTGTATTCCGGTGAATTTGAAAAATAGAGCTCAGGTATTCCATGCTCAGTATCATCGAGTATCAAATCCTTTACCAGACTGTGTGCCTTTTCGTGATTGCCTGCGCGCTCATAAATAATTGCAAGCCATGCAAGCCCAAAAGTCCACTCCGCCTCCTCACTGTATCCATCCTGATTTTTATTATAATATCTGTCTCCTTTATATCGAATAATTCCGCGGTTTCTGAGTAAATGATATTCAACATTTTCAAGGATTTCCTCTCTTTGAGTTGGTGTCACAACATCATAAGGCCAGACAAGTGATAGAAGTGCCAGATCTACAAATTTCCTTCCAGACTCACGCGGCAACAGTGCGGATAATGCCTCTCTCCCTTTTTCTATAAATTCATACGGGACATCAACTGTTGACAATTTTCTAATAGATGAAAGGCCAGCAACACACGCACCCACAGATGAAGCATGTAATTCCTCATCCTCCTCCCACATGCCGCTATCACCCTCAGACCAGTATTCTATCGCCCCCAGATACTGTACAAGTTTATTAACAATTCTGATATGATCTTCCGTCTGTAAAATTGATCTTTTGTGGTTGGTTTCAAGTTCCCCAATGCGAAATAATATGCACCCTATTGCGTCGTTTTGCTTATTGCCCCATTCTTCCCAAAATTCATTAAATGTCTCAGGATTAAATCTTGCGTGAATATATTGATAGGTATGAGTAGGCTTGTTCTCGATAGCCCAATCAATTTTTGATTCGTGTTTGAGAAAGATTTCAAGAATTGCATTGTATGTCTTTTCCACTGTGTCCCAATCACCTATAACTTCAAATGCAACCGTTTCATAAAAATTATCTCTCAACCATGACTTGTCATACCCAGTCCCAACACCCTTATCCGATGCTGCAAAAAGACCAGTGTCATACTGTAGTCCTTTCAGAATATCTATGTGTTTGTCTATTAATTGTTGGTATGTGAGTCGTGCCATTCTAACTAAATAAGTGTAGCAAAAAAACTTATTCCTTGTCTTCTTCAATCAAATGCTCTCGTATCGTTTCTTTTTCTTCATCAGTTTCCGGAAGAAGATCTTTCAATACTTTTACCGCTTTTGTGGGATTATGGACAAGATACAAGGTAATTTCTTTTTCAAGAGCCCAGTTGAACACTTTTACATTACCATAGTTAAGTAATCTTCCTAAAAGGCCTTGCTCAAGCCTAACCTTCCCAAGATGTACTAGTGTATATCGCTCCTCTTTTTTAAAGAAAAACCCCCTTTTATGAATGACATATTTTGGTGTTATTTCATAATATTCATTAAGCCACCGAATAATAACCATGAGCATAACAATAGTTTTTAAAATAATGACAAAACAAAAAAAAGGAATGTTAACATACAAGATCAAATCACCAAGTCTATCCTGGATTTGCGGATTAAAAAAGAACACAAGGGAAAGAATCAGGCCTAATACTGAAACAACCTCAAGAACTACAAGCCGAATAAGCAAAAACGAAATACTTTGACGAATTGTAATGTGACTTACATGAATTACTTGCTCTTCCCTAGGCTTCTCAAGAAGGTTAAACTTTTCTTTTGCAACTACCATCTTTTTCAGTATAAAAGATCGTATACAAAAATGAAACCTTTAAGAAAAACTATTCTTCCCTTTTAAATGAGGCTAGATATCCATATGCAGAAGAGACTGCTTCAAAGCTATTAACAGATCTTCTTGTCCCAACTGTCCCGCTGCCCAGAGCACCGCGCGTATATGCAACACTCGCTTCATCCTGACGAATTGAGAGAACAACAGATTCAATATCCCCATCTAATATCTTCTCCCCTGGACTCCTTGAAATTCCAAACTCCCGGACCCCTTCTCCCTCACCGATAGTCACTGCATATCTATTCCCATCTCTTGTAAATTCCCGTCTCAAAAATGCATAATGTGCTCCGTCCTCTTTTGGCAGCCCGCTGAGACTGACACCAGAAAATTCATCAATTTCAGAAAGTGTTTCGATAAAAAGATCAGAGAGTGCAAGAGCGAATGGAAGTGCTTCACGCCTTGTGTAATCGGGCTCCACCCATTTCGGTTTGGCATCGACAATTTCAGTCATACAGAAGACAGGATTTTTGTAGTATACAAGAAAACGATAAATATTTTTCAACAAAATTTGAATTTTTTCCGAAATAATACTCTGGGTCTTGACGGTATCTTTTTAACAAAACTATGATTGATTTATTATATGAAGAGAATTCTGCCCACATCTCTTTTACTACTCGCGCTCATTATTCTTGCCTTTATTTTTGTCAAACCCCGCACGCTTGTACACTCTGCAGCAAACCATATAGTTATTTCTGAAATTCAAATAAGCGGCGATGATGTAAACGACGAATTTGTTGAGCTCTATAATCCAACATCAGATCCAGTCGACCTTACGGGATGGAGGCTCACCAGAAAAAGCGCAGGAGGTGCTCAGTCCAATCTTGTATCCTCTTTTAGCGGAGCCATCCCTGCATTTGGATATTACTTAATAGCCAAAAATGAATACGATGGCTCGGTTACGCCTGACAGATTTTATTCTGCCAGCACAAGTGCAATTACCGCCAATAATACTATTGTTCTTTATTCAGACGACGGGACCACAATTGTGGACAAGGTTGGGTTTGGAACCAATGTCGCAGAGTTTGAGACAGCAACATATTCTGCCAATCCAACAGCCGGAGGCAGTATCGAACGAAAAGCACTTGCATCTTCAACTGATGTAACGATGGCTTTTGGAGGTGTGGATGAGTTAAAAGGAAATAGTGATGATACAGACGATAACAGTGCAGATTTTGTATCACAGCCAACATCCAATCCACAAAACTCATCAATGTCTGAAAATCCCAATCCACCAACGCCAACCGAAATCCCAAGCCCAACAGAAGAACCTTCCCCAACTGCTACACCGACTGAGATCCCAACACCCACCATCACACCAAGCGCAACGCCTACTCCAACCGAAGAGCCAACACCAACCCCGACAGAAATACCGACTCCAACAATGACACCTACGCCAACTGTAACCACTGCCCCAACTCCGACAAGCCAACCTACCCCAACCGTTATTCCTTCCCCTACACCGACAAGTATTCCAACGCCCACTATGACACCGAGCGCAACGCCTACTCCTTTTCAACTTCTTGGAACATTTAAATTTCCATCACGAACTATGACATGCGGATGGATATTCAAAGATATTAAAATTGGAATGATGAACTTCCGAATGCCAAAGCTCGTCTGTAATTAGCATCCTACAATCTACTTAATCTAAATTAAAATTGGCTTAACATTTAAATGCGAGCAATTCGAATAAGCGATTTCTAAATCTACCATGGGCAAGTCCCCAGAACATTTCATCTTCCACTTTTCTCAATTTGCAACCTGAACGTGAATTCTTTCATACATAAAACCCTAAAGACTTACCAAATTTCTTGCAATTCAACAAAGGACGATTACATTTTTTGCAAATGAGTGCGTCAGGGGGATTCCTCACAAACTTGTTGAGGAGGGGGTAAAATCACCCGATAAATGAATGAGCAAAATGCGTCCGATTTGACTTGCAAGGAGCTTTCGTTCTTTCTCGACACAAAGAACAATAACAATATTGGTAAATACGATTTGGCTAGAATTTTTGCCTGTATTGAAAAATTTTGAACGTGAATTTTTTGCGGAAAAAGTATAAAATCCTTTTTGATTTACAAGAAGTTTTGTTATTTGTCATTCAAAGTACAGCAAAAAACCTACTTCTCGTTTTTTAACCATTTAACCCCAATGTACACAAGTGGTGTTTCAATAACAGAAAGCGAACATTTTAGAAGCCAGTATGGAATTATCAGACTCATAAGAAAGGATGTGTTCGCTCCAAATCCTTGCGAGAATGAATAGAAGGCAAGAGTCATAAAAAGAACCGTATCAAATCCTTGCGAGATAAAGTTTGAAAGATTATTTCGTAGCCACAGCTTCTTCTTTCCAAGACGTTCGCGAATCTTTGAAAAAATAAACACATCCATAAATTCTGCAACAGCAAATGCAGTAAGTGATGCAAATGCAATGCGTATCGATTTTCCAAAGATATGGTCGTATGCATCTTCAGATGCTGCAAATCGAGTTGAAGGCGGAAGATGTGTTGCAAGAAGAGAGAATATTAATATAAGTGCGATGACCACAAGTCCGGAACGCACAACACTTCGTGCACGTTCTTTTCCAAAAACTTCTGTAATAATGTCATTTATTGTAAAAATTAAGGGAATAGTAAAGATAGCAACAGATGCATTAAGCTTAATCGGCCACGTAAGAAGAGGAAATGTCTTTGCCCCCATAAATTCTGAGAAGGCAATACAAAAAATATAAACTGCGACAAGTAAATCAAATTTCTTCATGTAGTGATTATACCAAATGATACTTGCGCGTGAGTATTGATTCAGACAATGCTGATGTGGCCCCGGCGCGGTATGCGCTGGGGCCACGATTTGAATCTCCACAA
>CAZFJW010000024.1:0-18013 GCA_964519355.1 uncultured Gammaproteobacteria bacterium
CAGTGGGCAACTAATTCTTCGTCTGAGATATTTAGTTCCGTGACAAATTCGCCTCGTAATTTTTGCTGCAAGTTTTTTGGCAGTGCGTCTTTTATCTCATGAAAAAATTCACGATGGCCACCTATGAACACCCCGTTGATATGCTTGTCTTGAATAAATTCTTCTGCTTTTTGCATTATTAATTTTAAATGCCCTTTAATTTGACTGTCTATTTTGTGCTCTTGTTTGGAAGTTTTCCCATATAGTTCTCCTGAATTACTTTTAACTTTTTTGTTAACACTTGGATCCATAATTCCTTGAGCTTTTTCCACATTTCCCTTACCGAAGAGAAAAAGAAACGCTTTTTTCCTGTCCGCAATTAGAAAAAGATAATGACCTTCTTCAATCTCTTCAAAAACTGATTTCAGGTCTGAATTGAATGATTCTATTGTTTGTGAATTTTTAATACCATGATGACTCATTATTATCCAGTATATCACTATGTAGGACTTTGAATATAACAAATACCAAACTTCTCTCCAAGATAATTTTTTCAGAAGATGTATAATCATATAGTAAGGTAAAAATTGCAGCCTGTCTCCGCAATTTACACCAATTAAGTTTGAGAACAAATCATGAATCCTGAATTTACAGCTATTTTAAATCGAGTAAACGACATTTCAGCCCACGTCTTTGACACAACCATTCAGACTGGTGATTTTAAAAAAATTGGAGATTTTGGCACCAAACGGGTAATTGCTTTTCTATCTGAATATCTTAAGTCCAAAAAACCCAGGTACGCCGTTCAGGTTGCACAAATTTTGGGGTCTCCAGGATCAGGGAAAACTCATTTAGCTGACCTTATCTTACCTCATCTGCCAAGATCCATTTCACTTTCAACTGATCAATACAACTATGGAACACGGGAAGATCGTAAAAAGATAATTATGAAGGGCGGTACTCCTATGGATGAAAAGGATTTTGCATTACTATCGTCTCATGTTAGAGAACTTCATCATCTCTCAAGCTATGAAACGATGGTGCTTCCAGGACCATATGATGTTCAATCAGGAGCAGCTCTCGTGAGAGGGCTCACTCGGGAAGTAACGGGATCCTTTAAGAATATTTTAATTGAAGGTAATTTTTACGTAGGAAAAGGAGGCGCCTCTGATATCGAGCTTGATTCTCTTATTTATTTGCATATCAACGATATCGATAGGCTTCATGTTCGACTCATTCGCGATCTTACTCAGGGTCAGACCCGCGCCAAGGATGCGGAAGAAGTATTTGACCAGTTTGTGTCGCGGCAAACTACTCAGGATACGCCATACACCCTTCCTTTTATGGCGTCTTCTGACATTATTTTGCATGCAACTCCAAAATTCATGAAGGATTCAATCAAGAATTTCTCTTACGCTGTCTATAAAAAAGTGAAGTAATTATTTTTTGGGACCTGTCGATTTAACAAAACCCCTAATCTCTTCTTCCAAGCTTGGACGATCCAAAGATTCCAGCTTATAGCGCACTCTGACTGTCGGAACTTTTATGTGAATAAGACTTGCCATGTCCACGGGGTTTCCAATTATTACAAGATCAATATCCATATTAGTAATTGTTTGCTCAAGATCTTTTATTTGACTCTTGCTATACCCTGTCGCAGGAAGCACTGACTGTATGTGGGGATACTTTACAAAAACATCCTTTATTGATCCAACTGCAGCTTGCACTGGCGAGACTATTTTTTTTGCATGGTATTTTTTTGCAGCCATAAAACCTGCCCCATATGGCATTCCCCCATGTGTTAAGGTGGGGCCATCCTCAATTACAAGCACTCTCTTACCTTTAATTTTTTCTGGGGTGTCTACTATTATTTCTGACATCGCGGTGATTACAACAGCGTTGGGGTTTGCTTGAGTGATATTCGCTCGTATGGTCTCTACTGCTCCAAAGGAAGCATCGCTCGCCTTGTTAATAATGACAATGTCCGCAAGTCGTATATTTACTTCACTTGGGAAATAGGAGAGCTCGTGTCCTGGCCTTAGAGCATCAGTTACTACGATATGTAAATCTGGCCTTAAAAAAGAGAAATCATTATTACCTCCGTCCCAAACAATAATATCTGCCTCTCCTTCAGCCTTCTGAAGAATTTTTTTATAATCTACCCCTGCATAAACGATTGCTCCAGCTTCTATGTATGATTCATACTCCTCACGTTCTTCAATTGTGCAGTTATTCAATTCAAAATCGCGGTATGCGGCAAATCTCTGACAAATTTGGTTGCCTAAATCTCCATAAGGCATAGGATGACGTATTACTACAGCTTTTTTCCCCATACCGCTGAGGATTTTTACAATTTTACGTGCAGTTTGACTTTTACCTGCTCCGGTACGCGTTGCACAGATTGAAATAACTGGCAAGCGAGTCTTAAGTGTTGTTGAGTGAGTCCCGAGAATCCAAAAATCTGCTCCCGCAGCCAGCACCTCAGAAGCCTTGCGCATCACATGATCATACGAGACATCGCTGTAGGCAAAAACAACCTGTTCAACAGCAAATTTCTCAATAAGGAATGTGAGTTTGGATTCTGGAAAAATAGGAATTCCTTTTGGGTATAGCTTTCCGGACAAAACAGGAGGATAGATTTTGTCGTCAATGCCAGGAATTTGAGTAGCAGTGAATGCTACAACTTCATAATCTTTTCGGGCTTTGAAATATACATTAAAGTTGTGGAAATCTCTTCCAGCTGCCCCCATTATGATTATTTTCTTTTTTTTCATACTTTTAAACCTAAAATCTCACATATCATCCGGATATCCTTATCTATCTGGTGTTAACCTAGTTTTTCAGACTTCGAACTGTGTTTGCGTCCTTTGTAAGTGCTGTTTTCAGAAAAATACATTCCTTTGTATTTTTCAAATTCCCTGAAAAGCTCATCAAACCCATCCCTTAAGCCCTCTGTAAGTGTTTTTCCTAAAATTTTTACAACAAGTTTTTTCCTTGGTAACCCTAAGCAAATGAGGCCTTCATAATATGTGGGACTATCTGGGTTATTAAATCTTTTTTGTTTGTTTGGAAGAGTATCGTCTACCGTGTGATCTCTTTTTCCTCTTTCCCTGTAATTACGAAGTGTAATGTCTAGGGTTGGAAAATCTGGATCTTTCCAAGGAAGAAGTTCTAACAATTTACCAACTCTTTTTTGGATAAATATATTGTCCTGCTCTGAGATATGAAATTGTTTGGAGGTAATTCTGATTTGCATATCAATATAATATGAAATTCAAATGTAGAGTTCAGTGATCTAGATCAATGATTGGAGAGAAAAAATAAGATATATTTTAAAAATGATTCGCTTTTTAAAGCATGGAACATATATTCTTGCAGAAACAAAAGAGGGAACTAAAATTTTAACCTTTGATCTTAAATCTAGCTACGCATGGATAGTAGCAGGCGGCATAGGTGAAATTCTTGTCTCGTCTCACAGCCAGCACCAAAATAGCCATATTCTGACAAGCGGCATGTACAGAGTGTATCAAATAAAAGATGAGCCTGATCTAACTGACCTTATGCATTTGGAGTTGCTCGTGGGCAACGGGGTGTGGCAAGGATATTTGCTTCCGACAGGATTTCCAAAAGGAGTTAAAAAAAGAAGCAGAATCATTCCAACACATGAAATTATTACAAAATCCCACTATTAAACGCCATCTGCTAACTCTTGTTCAAGCTCCTCCAAGTCATTGAGGACAAGAATATTATTATGAAAAGAAACAAATCCCTTTTCTTTTAGTATTTTTAGCTCTCTACTGACTGTTTCGCGCCGCATTCCAACTTCAGCGGCAAGATCTAATTCTGATACATTTAGATGAACCCGATTTTCTTTTTGCATACCCATTCTCTTGCCTTGAATGACAAGCTCCAAGACAAGCCTTGAGTATGCACTGCCTGCCATAAGATAAGACATTTTATTTAATAGGCCATCTGTTCCCCTGAACACCCTACTGAGCAGATCATAAACAACCTCAGGTTCTTGCTTTAAGAATTCTGTAACTCTTTCCCTTGGTGCCCTCCATACTTCAAGGGAAGTCATAGCTTCAAAAAAGTACATATTCGGAGTGTTATTTATTGCCCACGACATTGGGAAAAAAGACATAGGTTTGAAAATATTCAGAACAACTTCTGTTCCTTTTTTTGAAATCGTATACTCCTTTACCGTACCTGCTTTTATAAAAAAAACATACAATGGAGTTTCACCAGCCCGTATAAGAATTTCTCGTTTTTTATATGTATGATGATTGAATTGAGTGAAGAATACTTCAACTTTCTCGGCAACTTTCGAATTCACGTCTGTATTATACAAAATGCTTATTTATTTTATTCAAACTATCTAAAAATAAGAGTATTAGGATAAAATGCAGCCCATGAAAACCAGTATACCTGCGTGTACACTGGCCGCATAAGTCTTTCCCCTTTGAGTTCACCACTAATAGCTTCTCCTTTCATATTCCACTGAGAATGTGTCTGATCATCCACCAGCTGCTCACCGTTCAGAGTAAATGTAAGCACCCTCTTCCCAACTGTGCGCTTAAAAATTCGGGGAGTATTTAAAATTGGATCTTGAACAACAAGAATTGGCCAATTGTGCACTTCATCATTAATAATCATTTTTTCCTCAATACTCTTTAAGGGGTAAAATTTAGATACATCCCGTATTTCGATTCCGATACCTGTGGTAAATGTATCAAATGTTGTGTTTTGCTTCCTTTCCCCCAAAGACTCAACTCCGAAAGGACTTTTCAAAAATGAAGCATAAAATCCACGGTAAAATTCCATATCACGGACTGGTGAGAGCACTCGCAGGTTTTTTTGGTCTTTGATGTTTTGCCAAGTAACAGTCTCAATTGATGAAAATGGAGACAGTTTGGAATTGGTCGAAAACCCCTCAATCGCATCACCTGTAAGCTGAAGCCAGTAAGAATTGGTTTTATCATCAAACATTATCAGATTTCCGTTATATAAAGAGCCAAGCACTCCGAATGAAAGCACCTGGTTATCAACTGACCTGACATAGGCAGCAGCGCTTCCGGAAAGAAGACAGAGCGTCATGACAAATGGTTTTCCATCTACAGTGTCATTTACTAAATGATGAAAGCTTAAGATCGAGGCTGGATACGCATACATGTTGCCAGCATGTTCAAAAGTATAAATAATGTCATTATCACTGAGAAATTCTGCAGCTTTTTCTGCATTTACGTAGATAGGCTTGTTGATGACAGGAAACATTTCCCTATCTTCCTCCCCAAAAATATACTGTGGTGACCAGCGGGTTCTGTCTGAATGTATAAATTGCTCAGTGTTTTCAATGTGTATTCTTTTGTTTTGTGTTCGCCCAACGAGTATTCCGCCAAAAACTACACACAGTATGACAAACGCAATCATAAAAAAATGCAGGCGGGTTTGTTTTTTATTTTTTTTAGACATGCTTAATACTATTAAAAACCTTAATTCGTTCTCTTTCAACGAGCAGTCATTTCTCATATTGTGAATCTTGGTCCAATAATGTATTCTAGTATTCATGGAAAATCAAGTGTGCCCAAAATGCGGATCAGCCCTTAGCCCTATAACAGAAACTGCAACCGGTAGAAAAGTTCAAAAGTGTTCTACTGGAGTATGGAATCCCGAAACTAAAAAAACCGAAGGGTGCGATTATGTAAACTGGCTTGAAATGGAACCTGCCAAATTGGATGAAAAATGTCCAAAATGCGGCAACCCTCTTGTTCTGCAATTTACAAGATTTGGTAAAAAAATGAAAAAATGCTCAACTGGCGGATGGGACAAAGAAGCAAAAAAGGCAACCGGATGTGATTTTGTGGAGTGGATTAACGGAACAACAGAGCCTTTGGACGAAAAATGTCCAAAATGTGACAATCCTCTTGTTCTTTATACAACAGCTGCAGGTAAAAAAATGAAAAAATGTTCAACTTCGGGATGGGATCGAGAGAAGAAAAAAGCAACGGGCTGTGATTATATACTTTGGCTTAAAAAAGAAGATTATCCTGCAAATAATGGTGAAGAATTTCTCCCTCCAGATCCTGAAGAAGACATTAATTAGAGTTTTTTTAAAGTAACTCCTCTATTCACTGGTATAATTGTCGTATGGACAAAAGTATTTTGCGCACTGCAATTCAAAACAATGCTTTATGGTGTGACCTTGTATGCAGAGCACACAACTCAGAGGGGGAATTCTTCGATGCGTTTTGGGTAAATTCTGATGAGGTTCCGCTTTTGTACCCAAATTTTATAACACTTCAGCCCTTCAAGAATCACAAAGAAAGGCTTGAACAGTTGTCTGTTTTTCTCCAAGAGAATGAGAACTGCAGTATTTCTGTAAAAGACAGCTACAAAGAACTTGCGATTGAAAATTGGAATATGAAAAAGATAATTGAGGCTGATTGGATTTGGCTTGCGCTTGAGAAAAAAAGCTCAGTTCCGAAGAATAAATGGAAAAAAGTTTCAACAAAAAGGGAACTTGCGATGTGGACGGCTGCATGGAGCGATGAAGATCGCGATCTAGAAGAAACATTCCCTTCTCTACTTCTTGAAGAAGGAGATGTATATTTTCTCGGAGAATTCAATAACTCGCAAATTACAAAAGGCGCAATCGTGTTCCAAACCGATGATTCAATAGGAGTTTCAAATGTTTTTTCCCAGAACTCCACTGACAGCATTTTTTGGAGAGAACTTGTTGATAATATGAGATTTAATTTTCCAGACACACTGCTTGTTGGATATGAGACAGGAAAAAGCCTAGCATGTGCGCTGGACGCTGGATTTGAGTCTTGTGGAAAATTGTCAGTCTGGGCTAGGTAGAGCTAGCAGATTTCTCCGCCAGCATTCTTAATTAGCTTATAGTTTGATTGACATTGGCCCTACGTATTGGTATAATGCTTATTACGCAGGTAGTACTTTGGTACGTCTGCTTATATTTCGACAGTTTTTAAGCGAAGATAAAGATAACTACATTTTAAGAGTATCTTGCCCAGAATTTAAAAAACCTCAGTATTTAATAAGCAGAATTACAAAAGGACTACCAGCGCTCACATATGTACAACAATAGAAGACAATTCAATAATGGCAATGGCTTTAATCGTAATCCCAGGAGAATTAAGCAGCTTGACCCATCAGGTTTTATTAACAAATCCTCAGGAGATGCTCAAGTTCAAAATCATTTATCCTCTGTCTCTTTTTCAGACTTTGATTTACCAGAAAAATTAAAGAGAAATATTGCAGAGCACGGATATACCAATCCAACTTTTATACAAGAAAAAGCAATTCCGCCTCTTTTGGAAGGCAGAGATGTTATTGGGATTGCAAATACTGGTACTGGAAAAACAGCAGCATTTCTCATCCCGCTCCTTGCAAAAATTTCTAATAATCATGATCAAAGAGCTTTGATTCTCGCCCCAACACGCGAAATTGCAATGCAAATTGAGGAAGAACTTTATATTTTTAAAAAGGGAATGGGACTTGATAGTGCCTTGGCAATTGGTGGGGCAAGCATGTATAGACAAATTCAGGAGCTCCGACATAATCCTCATTTTGTAATTGGCACTCCTGGACGCATAAAGGACCTTATCCATTCAGGAAAACTCAATTTGAACTTGTTCCAAAATGTTGTTCTTGATGAAGTAGATCGAATGGTTGATATTGGGTTTATTCGTGATATTAAATATTTTATATCGCTCCTTCCTCAAAAACGCCAATCTCTCTTCTTTTCCGCAACTGTAACGGGTGAGGTGCATGAAATTTTACAAAGTTTTGTTCACGATGCTGTAACAATTTCTGTAAAAGTTACCGAAAATGTGGACAGAATTGATCAGGATATTATAAAAGTTCATGGGGGTGTTAAGAAGATTGACCTCCTACACGATCTTTTAATAAAGGATGGGTTTGATAAAGTGCTTGTTTTTGGACGTACAAAATGGGGCGTTGAAAAATTGGCAAAAGCTCTTGTCGAGCGAGGATTCCGAGCTTCTGCAATTCATGGAAATAAAACCTTGGGTCAGCGAAAGCGAGCTCTTGAGCAGTTCAAAAATAACGAAATTCAAGTACTGCTTGCAACAGACGTTGCATCCCGTGGACTTGATATTGAAAATGTAACGCATGTTATAAATTACGACGCACCAGAAACTCAGGAAGACTACACTCATAGAATTGGCCGTACGGGTCGCGCTGGCAAAAGCGGCGTAGCATTGACCTTTGTTGAGTAATTTTACCAATTGTCTGCTTTCAGTTATACTATTTCTCCATGGAAGAAAGAGTTAAGTTAGTTCTTAATAACCTGCAGGCGGCAGGTGCTATTTATAATCAATACGCAGATCCAAAAAGTGAACTTCAAATTCTTGAAAAAAAATCCAATGATTTTGTAACCCAAGCAGATAAAGAAATTGAGACCCTGCTTTCAGATGCAATTTTATCAGCTTTTCCAAATGATTCGATTGTTCAAGAGGAACATGAGAACATAATGGGACAGAGTGAATATACGTGGGTGATTGACCCAATTGATGGGACAAATAACTATGCGCGGAGAATTCTTGACGCCAGAATTCAAATCGCCCTTATCCACGATGGAAAAATTAAATTTGGAGTAATTTACAATCCTGTATTAAATGAGATGTATATTGCAATTTTGGGCAATGGAGCCAAAAAAGTAAATCTTACAACAAAAGAAGAACAGACACTTCGTGTATCTGAAAGAGAGCTTTCAAAAAGTCTCATAATATTCACTGTTGCGCTATCAACGAGTGAACCATTAGTAAATAACTTACTACGCAACCTTCAAGACAATATTGGAACAGTGAGGATTTATGGGTGCGCAGCAGTTGCCTTCGAACTCATCGCAGACGGCAAGGCAGATGGATTTGTCACAAATATCGCCAAGCCTATGGATATGGCACCTGGTGCTATCATAATAAAAGAAGCTGGCGGCTATGCTCTCGATTTTAATGGAAATGATTGGTCACTTGAAAGTTCTGATATTTTGGTTGCAAATTCCAAAAACAAAGACGATTTTCTGAAAAATGTCCAGAAATAAAATTCTAAAGTTGACAGATAGAAGTCTCACTGCCAATAATAAAGTGTGACTAAAAAAATATTTTCCAATACTAGAGGATTTACTTTAATTGAGATAATTCTTGTTATTGCAATACTTTCTATTCTTCTTGCCATAACAATAATTGCAATTAACCCGACGAGACAATTTGCATCTGCACATAATTCCAAACGCCAAAACGATACAAAGGCAATTTTGGATGCGATCGCCCAGTTCCAAACAGAAAATCATGGCGCTCTTCCAGGAACTCTCAGCAGTACTTCCTGCCCTCCTTCTGCTCCATGTGAAATTGAGGGAACCGGCTCAGTAGGAACATTTGATCTTTGTCCTTTCCTTGTGAGTGACTACCTTGCTGCTTTTCCCGTGGATCCTTTAGTAAACAGCGGAGATCCGGTTGCAGCCTGCAATAGTACCTACAGTTCTGGGTATCAGGTTTATGTAAGTTCTTCTAGCAATCGTGTAACAATTACTGCCCCAAGCGCAGAACTCGGAAGTTCAATTTCAGTCAGCAGATAGACAATTATTTTCCATATATTTGATACAATTTAGCGTATGACTTATAAAGCGCTGATGCTTGACATAGACGGGACGATAACTCCCTACGACTATTCAGCTTTTCCTTCAGAAAAAGTTTGTGAGGCCATTCTAAAGGCAAGTCAAAAACTTTCCGTATCTCTTGTTACGGGACGAGGTTTTGCGTCAGTTAAAAAAATACTAGCACATATTGGTTTGAAGTCAGGATATGGCGCCATAAATAATGGCTCATACGTATTTGATATTCGCTCAGGGGATGTAATTTATGACCAGCCTATTAATGACAACTCTACAGAAAAAATTGTTGAGATTTTAATGAGGCAGAACATTCCATTTTTTCTAAAACAATTCCAAGGTGATGAATATACGATACATGCTCCATACAAAAAAGGAGATCCATTGGAAAAAGCATACATGATGTACTCAGAAGAGCTATTTAATCACGAAAAGCTAACACGCCTCTTCAATGAATTTTCAAGTATTAATGATATTACCTTACATAAGACAAGGCATAAAGACCCGAACATGTATGGATTCAACATCACTCACGCAATGGCTACAAAAGCCCATGCAATTGAGGTCATACTTGAGCAGATCCATGTCAAAAGAAATGAAGTAATTGGGGTAGGCGATTCTTACAATGATTTTCCACTCTTGATGGCATCAGGTTTAAAAGTCGCTATGGGCAATGCACTTCAAGACCTAAAAGACATTGCGGACTTTGTTGCCCCGAGCGTGCATGAGGATGGAGTTGTGCACATCATAGAAAAATATATACTCTCAAATGAATGACGTTAAGGAAATTGAAGTAAAGGCAAGAGTAGCTAATTTTAAGCTGCTTTTGGAAAAACTCGAAAATTTGGGTTGTAAGATTTCTCCTCCTATTACTCAAAACGACACTGTATACCTTCCAAATGGTATAACCTTCAAAGATATTTCCTTCGGTTCAAATGCCCTGAGAATTAGAATTCAGGATGGAACAGCTCTTCTTACGCTCAAGCAGCGTCAGAAAGTAGAGCTTTCAGCAATTGAGGCAGAGACAGAAATTACTGATGTATCAAATACTCGGAAAATGATCGAATTACTTGGATATTATGAAGCCATAAAAATTAATAAAAAAAGAAGAACAACACAGTATAAAGAGTATTCAATTTGTCTTGACGAGGTGGAGACTCTTGGAAATTTTATTGAAGTGGAACTATTCTCTCAAGATGATGGCGCAAAGATTCAGGAAGAGTTATTCTCATTTTTAAAAAGTCTTGGGATAAAAGACAGGGATCGAGAAAGAAAAGGATATGATACGTTAATGTATGAGCATCAAAATGGAAAAAAGATCTCTTGATATTGACTTTTTAAGGGGGATTGCAATCTTGATCATGATTGCAACTCATGTATATGGACTTCACCTAGGTGATCCGGTAAATTTTGCAGTATGGAATTGGATTCATTTTGTAGTACCAGGTTTTCTGTTTTGCTCAGGGTTTGTGCTTAGTCTTTCAAAAACGTATCAATTTACTAGCCTTAAATTCACGCTAATTTGGATTAAGAAGAGAATAACAAGGCTCCTTGTCCCATACTATTTATATTTTCTGGCTCACTTTTTGCTATTTTTGACCTTTCCTCAAATTTTTAATAATTTTCATTTCTCCAAAACCAGCGATTTTATAATCCGTTCACTAATATTTTCTGGAGGACTTTCAGTATCGTGGCTGCCAATTTTATTTGTTGAACTAACTGTGTTATTTCCTGTACTCTCATACTTTAAGAAAAAATCATTACTCATGCCGCTGCAGGCAATAATTTTTGTTGTGATCATTCTTTACACAAGAAATAGATTCGAAATTCCACTTCAAAGTCTTACCCACTGGAGCCTTTGGCTTTTCCCTTTTATACTGGGAATTTTCTTTTCAACACTTACTGAGTCCGTCCGGAAGTGGGCATACTTTTATAGCTTTACAATATTAATTCCAGTATTTGTATTTCTCTTTTTAAATCTCGGACAACAAAGCTCAAGTTTTGTTTTTACTCATCATAAATACCCGCCGGATCTCTACTACCTAAGCTATACTTTAGGTTTGGAATTTCTTATATTATTTCTATCGTTTTACCTCATAAACACCCCCGTCCTTGCAAAAATAATATTTTTCTTTAGTAAAAATTCGTACCGAATTTTCTTTATTCATTTTGTAGTTTTGGATTTAATTTTTAGCCTTTCAAGAGGCTGGGTTGGTGTTACTGCACCTATAATCCAGACAGTACTAGTAATTGCTCTGTCGGCATTCATTGCAATATTTTGGGACATTGCAAGAAAGTATTTGGTTGATTTCAGAGGGCAACTCAACTATAAATAGATTATGGATATACTTCACCCTTCAGTTGTACATTTCCCAATTGCCCTGCTAACACTCTACTCTTTTCTCGAATTTGTATCCCTCTACAAGCCATTTGCAAAAACATTAAATACTACCAAGATGATTCTTGTTTTTGCAGGCACATTTATGACTCTTGTTGCAAGACAGCTTGGAGAGCACGATGCGCATCAACTGACACAAGAATCTCAAACGCTAGAAGTGCACGAGGAAATTTCTTTCTTTGTTGTGGTATTTTTCGGTTTTCTTGTGCTCTCTTATTTAGTGGAGTATCTCATTCTGAGAAAAAAAATTAAAACCAATCGCATTGCAAAAATTTTAACATCTCAATCTGTCAGGACTTTTACAGCACTAATCGGCCTTCTAACACTTATGGTTGTGGGTGCACTTGGAGGAGCGTTAGTGCACGGACCGAATGCTGATCCCTGGGTCCGCGTTGTTACGTCCATTCTAAATCTTCAGTAACGATGAGATCAATTTTTGGAAGTTTTCGTCTGCGAATTATTATCTACGTAATAATTTTTTTTGCTGGAATTTCGGCAATATACTTACTACATAACTCTAAAAATTCACAAGGATTTGATTCTGCAGAAAAAACCTTGGAAAAATACAGATTGTTAGCACAAAAATCTCCATCAGACGCGCTTCAGACATTAAGAAATGACAGTGCTCATGTACCGGAAATAAACGCAATGTGTCATAGGATAAGTCACGAGATTGGGAGAATATCTATGAAACAGTCCAAAAATTTCAAAGATGCCGTTGCCCAGCAAGACTCATTTTGTAATTCTGGATATTTACATGGTGCAATAGAAGAGTTTCTCTCGCATCAAACGATAAACTCAGAAACATTGCAAAAAGTTTGTCCGCTAGGCTCAAAATTTTCATATTATGACTGGGAATGCTGGCATGGAATAGGTCATGGGATCATGTACTCCAATGACAATAATTTAATAAGCTCACTTGCTATTTGCGAGGATCAAAAAAATACTTCTGCAAAGGCAGCATGTGCAAACGGAGTTTTTATGGAACTATTTGGTCAAGAACAAACTGAAAAAAATCCAGACATCAACCCATTTTCAATTTGTTCGGAGCAGCCTCCTGAACTAAAAAGTGATTGTTATCTATACACTGCAAGTTCATATTTAACAATTCATAAGAAGATGTATAAGGAGGCATTCACGTGGTGTAAAACAGCAGAAAAAGAATACATAAAAGCGTGCATACAGGGTGTGGGAGCAGAAGTGATAAAAACTCATCTTGACGATATTAAACTTGTAGACCAGACATGCCAATCTTCCGGGGATTATAATTCATGCATAACTGGAGTAGCTTCATATTCGTATTTTCATTTTGGCTCTTCGCGTCCTGTGGGATATATTTGTTTGCAGTTGTCAGAAGACGGGAGTAAAATATGCTCCTCTACTAGAAAGCAGTTAGCTGATCAGTTCCCAGCGGACAATACGACTATTAAAAAATGATTAATTGTACATTCGAAAATAATACTCAGGGATTTTTGCGTCATGCTGTTGTTGACGCAATCGTCATACACAATGGAAAAATTCTACTTATTAAAAGAGTAAGTGGCATTGTTGAGGGAGGCAAATGGGCTCTGCCTGGCGGGTTTATTAATAGAAATGAAAATGCTGAAGAAACAACGCTGCGAGAATTAAAAGAGGAAACTGGGTATGAAGGAAAAATTAAAAATTTATTTTGCATTATTACTTATCCTAACCGCTGCACTACTGAGGATCGCCAGAACATACTTTTTTGCTATGAAGTTGAGGTTACTCATCTTTCAGGTAAACCAGACAGTGAAGTAACTGAGCTTGGGTGGTTTGATTACTCTGAAATTGACCTTAAAAAGTTAGCATTTGATCACGGAAAAATTCTAAAAAAATATTACCAAACTCTCAATGACCAAACCAGACTACCGATCATAATTAATAAAGATTCCGACTATTAGTTCTTGGAATTCTTCTTAATTAACGTATAATTGTTTTCATGCCAGGTGATAAATTTTCTGCTCTATGGGTGTCACATTCTTCAATAAATGACTTTTTGTCATGCCCAAGAGCTTACTTTCTCAATAATATGTACAAGGATCCTGCTACTGGCCATAAAATCAAACTTGTTACTCCAGCAATGAGTCTTGGACAAATTGTTCATCAAGTTCTTGAGGAACTTTCAGTTATTCCTGCAGATAAAAGATTTGATGAAAATTTACTTGATATTTTTGAAAAAACTTGGGAAGAAGTGAGCGGGAAAAAAGGCGGTTTTTGGTCTGAAAAAGTAGAGGATTCTTATAAGGCTCGAGGCAGGGCGATGATTGAAAGAGTAATAAAACACCCTGGGCCTTTAAAAGAAAAGGCGGTAAAGATAAATATGGATTTGCCGTACTTCTGGCTTTCTGAGCAGGAAAATATAATTCTGTGCGGTAAAATTGACTGGCTTGAATATCTCCCGCAGACTGATTCTGTGCATATAATCGATTTCAAAACATCAAAAAAAGACGAGAGCCCAGATAGCCTTCAACTGCCGATATATCACCTATTAGTCAAAAACTGTCAAAAAAGAGACGCATTGAAAGCCAGCTACTGGTATCTTGAGAGAGATGATGAGTTGACTGAAAAAGCGCTTCCTGATCTTGAAGAGTCAAGGGAAAAAATTCTAAAAATTGCTCGTCAAATAAGTCTTTCCCGCAAACTGAACAAACTTTCCTGTAAAAAAGGGAATGGATGTTCTTCTTGCAAGCCGCTTGAGGATATAATTCTGGGCAAAGGAGAATTTGTAGGACTCGACAATTACAAGCAGGATATGTATATTCTTCCCTTCGAGGAAAAGCCGGATTCACAAATACTCTGAATTTCTTAAGAAGTGTGCTAGTTTGATATAATCACAAAATGAAAGAAGTTGTAAAAAATGTTGTTTCTAAATTACGTCAAGATCAAAATCTAACTCAGGAAGAACTTGGGAAAAAAGTCGGAGTTACACGCCAAACAATCATAGCAATAGAAAAAGGAAATTATACTCCCTCAGTAGCCCTTGCAATAAAAATTGCGAAATACTTTAATAAATCTGTAGAGCAAATTTTTACAATTGATGAATAAAATTATTGAAACGCTCATTTCAGCACTTGTTGTTCTTATTTCAATTGCATTTCTTATTCACGAACCTCTTCTTATGCCAATGGGCATCCAGATGCTCATGATTGTCACTGTTTCAATTTTATTTTTGGCACTTGCTGCATTTTTCTTCAAAGAAGAAGCGCGTGATGAGAGGGAAAAACTACACAAACTTGCTGCTGGAAGATTTTCATTCGTGGTGGGCTCCTTATTCCTTCTATTAGGAATCGGATTTGGAATCCTTAAACACGACATTGATCCTTTTCTTCCCATTACGCTTGTCGCGATGATCATTTCAAAAGTTGTCTACCGAAGATACTCAGAGCGGAATAGATAATGTAAAGTTAACTTGACATTTCCACTATAATTTACTACGATTAATGAGCGAAGATTGGAGGTAAGCTTAATATATGAAAAACTCAATACTTATACCTGTAGTAATCATAGCTGTTGTTGTCGTTGGATTGGGCGTATTCATGGTTTCTCAAAACTCTCAGACGGGTTCTCTTGTTCAAAATGAGGAAAGTGGAATGCAGAAAAATACAGACACCCCAGCAGAAGTCATTAAGTCCCCTAAAGAAGAAACTATGGAAATGGCCGAACGTGATGCCATGCAAAAAATTGATGATAAGATCCCTGCTGAATCTGGCTATCTCGAGTACTCTAAGTCAGTTTTGGATAAGTCAGCCACAGATCGAAGAGTCCTCTTTTTCTATGCGTCATGGTGTCCGACGTGTAAACCAGCAGATGAGGATTTCAAAACAAATACGAGCAAAATTCCTAATGACGTTACTGTTATACGTGTCAATTACAATGATCCGGAAACAGATCAGGAAGAAAAAGATCTTGCGAAAAAATATGGAATTACCTACCAGCACACATTTGTACAAATCGACTCTCAAGGAAATGAGATTACCAAATGGAATGGTGGCAAAACAGATGATCTTCTTGCTAAGATTAAATAATCTGCGGCATGGCTTTTTATCTTAATGCATAAAATTCATACAAGAGTTTACTTAATAAAATTATGATATTACTTATAGCATTTGCATTCTTAGCAGGAATTATTACCGTTTTATCGCCATGCATTCTTCCAATTCTGCCAATCGTTCTTACTTCTAGTATTGGGGGCGTGAATACGGGAAAGTCTCGTCCAATAGGTGTTGTATCTGGATTTATACTCAGCTTTACCTTCTTCACACTTTTTCTTTCAACGATAGTACGTTTAAGTGGCATTCCTGCTGAGACGTTGCGTTTTGCTTCGGTGATAGTTGTTGCGGGCTTTGGTATTTCGCTTCTTATTCCACAATTCCAAATCTTTGTTGAGCGATTATTCTCCAAACTTGCAAGTTTTATGCCCAAGAACCAAGGCAGAACTGGGTTTAGCGGAGGACTACTGATTGGCTTTTCTGTTGGACTTCTTTGGACTCCTTGTGTGGGTCCGATTCTCGCATCTGTTATATCACTCGCGATTACTGGAACGGTTACTTTAGATGCATTCTTTATTACCCTTGCATATTCACTTGGCACTGCAATACCAATGTTTTTAATAATACACGGCGGACAAAGTGCGCTTCGCCGCGTCCCATGGCTCCTTGCAAACCTGGGTCATATTCAGAAATTCTTTGGGATCCTTATGATTCTAACTGCAATCGGGATATTTTTTAACATTGATAGAAAATTCCAAACCTTTATACTGCAGGCTTTTCCTCAATACGGAACCGGCCTTACAAAATTTGAAGACAACAGTCTCATACAAAAAAGCATAAGTGAATTGAACGGACAGAAGCCAATATCAAAACCTGGTCTTGCTAATCTTGCAGTTCTTCCTGAATACGGAAAGGCTCCAGATTTTATAAGCGGGGGTCAATGGATTAATTCCAGTCCCCTCACAATTGAGTCTTTAAGAGGGAAAGTCGTTTTAGTAGATTTTTGGACGTACACTTGCATTAACTGCCAGAGAACACTGCCATATCTAAAAAGCTGGTACGAAAAATATAAAGAGGATGGTCTTGTGGTAATTGGGGTTCACACGCCTGAATTTGAGTTTGAAAAAAACACTGATAATGTTAAAGAGGCTGTTGAAGATTTTAAACTCACATACCCTGTCATGCAAGACAATAATTACGATACGTGGAGTGCGTACTCCAATCGATATTGGCCAGCTAAATATTTAATTGATAAGGATGGTGTTATTAGATACTTTCACTTTGGAGAAGGCGAATATGACCAAACCGAAAAGGCGATACAAGACCTTCTTGGCGCCTCTGATACACAAACAATAAGCAATCCAGAATATGAAATTAATTCAAAAACCCCAGAACTGTACTTAGGATATTCAAGAATTCAATACTTATCATCTCCTGAAGAAATCCAGAAGGATAAAAGTGCTTTATATTCATCGCCTCAAACCCAAGATTCTTCGACTTTTTCTTATCAGGGCATGTGGACAATTGGATCAGAGTACGCTATGCCTGAGAAGGGCTCGAAGCTTTTGCTTAATTTTGATGCAGAAGATGTATTTTTGGTTATGAGACCAAAGGAGAAAAATAATTCCGGAAATATTAGTCTCAAACTAAACGGAAAACTGATCCCAAAGACTGCTCAGGGAAAAGACGTAGATGAGGGAATAGTTCAAATTACCAAGGACAAATTATACAACCTTATTCACTTCGAGAAGGCTCAAAAAGCACAGCTTGAGATTGAATTCTTGGACAACAACATTCAGGCATTTGCCTTTACTTTTGGGTAGCTTTTATACATTTCGTACAAAAACCAAAAAATTCAAGTGAGTGGTTATGCACTTCTACATTTTTTTCTTTTTCTATTTCTTTCTCAAGTGAGGAGATATTACAATCTGAAATATCTTGAATTGCACCACAATTTTTACATATAAAATGATG
>CAZFJW010000025.1:0-2785 GCA_964519355.1 uncultured Gammaproteobacteria bacterium
AGTCGCAGCATGAGCTGCTTGTCAGAAACCAAGTTAAATGTTTCAGTCACTTCTCCGTTCACTGAAATCTCATATGGGACATCGGACGTTCCTGGTTGTTTTTGAATTAAGACTGGTAAATCACTCTTGTCGCCCAATAAGAAAGGCAGTGTGTAGACGTAGGTAATCTCGGACTTTCCTAGTGGCTTAACTGTAAAGAAGGATTCAAAATAGGTCTTTCCCAGCTCTTTTTTGGTTTCAATTTTGACCTCAGACCCCTTTGAGCTATCAAGAGTTGTTCCTTCTGGAACATATACTCTCTGAAAGTTTCTAAGAATTGCATTCAGACAAAGTCCACCTCTCTCTAAATTACAATCTGAATGAGGCTGCGGATTCTTGTATGTAATTTTTACAGTCTTCTTAATTTCACCTTTATCATTAATTACGTAATCTACAGCCACTGATTGGGTAACATAGAGATTTGACTTTGCTCCCCCAAAATTAGCATCATTTATATGAACATAATCCCCTTCAAAATCCTTAATTCTGCCAGTCCAATTAAGACCATCGAGTCCTTTTTGAGCTTCTTCATTCTCTAAGTAAAATAAGACGTGCTTGGCTTGGGCATCTTTCAATGCTTGCTGAAATAGCGGGCCCCAGTATTGGGAAGGAGATGACTGAAGTGCTTTCTGCATTGTTGCGAGTAGTAATTCTCCAAGTAATGATTTTCTATTTTCCTTCACAAATCCTACAGGTTTGGTAATATTGTCATTCAATACATATACTGCCTGAGGGCAATTACATCGCTCATCCATATCGGGTTTAAAAGTAAGACCACCAGCCTGAACTTCTCCTAAGATTTTCAAAAGATTTACAAGGAAATCAGTATCTATAGCAATGATGCCGTCAATATCTTGTTTTCTTGATGACTTATTGTATTGAGCAAGAAAATCATCCATTGATACCTGAAAATCGGGAGAAAGATTTGTATCGCGAATATACCATTTACTAACCTTAGGCAAATACTTTGTAATTATTTCTGGTGCTGCTGGATGTGAAGCAATGCTATCGTCGAGATCGTAAATATCTGATGCACTATCAACTTTTATAACACCCTGCTCCACTCTGAAAAGTGCATAAAAAGTCAAAAAACCACCAGTGGCTCGCTGCTCATTATCGTTCTGGAACAAAATAAGATATTTTTTTTCTTCTTTTTCTCCCAAAAGCTCCGGAATTACTTTAATAAGTGGTTTTCCTTGCTCTACAGCAAGAACTCCCTCATCAATAAGACTTTGTACTGCAATAATTTGAGGCTTAATTTGTTTGAGTTTCCCAATCTGAGGGTATCTATCAGGATCTATGCCATCAATTTCTTTTTTAGCCAATTGCATCTTTTGATCGATATCGTCTATCTTCGGCACAACCTTGCCCATGGTTTTCACTGCAATTCTTATTCTATCCTCAGCAGAACCCTGGCTAAAACTTCCCCCACCCTTCAATCCCAACACGTCTGCATAGGGGATAAGTGAATCAGTAGCAATAATTGCAGCATCAATTCCATGCCCAGCAGCATTAAAAACCCTATTCCCATCATTGTAATATCCATTTAAAATCGGGAAAAACTTCAAATAAGAAAGTCCTGAGTATTTTTGTTTTAGTGTATTAAGCTCTTGCTGCGTCTTGGCAAGTTCAGTTTTTGCAACTTCAATGTTTTGAGATTTTGCAGCTGCCAACGCTACATGCCCTTGAACGTTCAAAATTTTGGCCTGTTTGTATACTTGCATCGCCCTAAACCCCGTGTATGCACCCAAAGACCCCGCAAGAATAAAAATGACAAGAAAAACGAGAAAAACTATTTTAAATTTCTTTGATTTAAATAGTTTAGGGAGGCCAAGTCCTCTTTTAAGCTTAAACTTCGATCCTTTTTGTTCAAAATTTAGTTTTTCAAATCCTTTTTCCATAAGTTCAATTTCTTATTGTATACAAAACATAAGGTTTAGGTCAAATTTCCTACATCGCACCTTTACCAGAGAGCATAGCAAATGGAGTCTTGGCTATTATGACAATATCAAAGATTATCGACCGTCTTAATGCATACTGAGCATCAAGTTCAATTCGTTTGTCAAAGTTTATTGCGCTGCGTCCTGATACTTGCCATACCCCAGTAATACCAGGCTTAACTGACATCACAACATGCACGGCTTTTTTCGTTGTAGGATATTTTTTTTGCTGCTCTACAAGTTCATCAGGGTAATAGGCACGCGGCCCGACAACGCTCATGTCTCCATAAAGAACATTCAAGAATTGGGGAAGTTCGTCAATTGAGTATTTTCTTATAAACTTTCCAACATGGGTTATTCTAGGGTCATTTTTTAGTTTGTAATTCCCTTTTTTATACTCCTCAAACAACCGTTTGTATTTAGGATCATGTGTTAAGACTTCATGAGCGTTTTCAATCATTGAACGAAATTTAAACATACGAAAGGGTTTTCCATTTTTTCCCACTCTTGCGGGGGTATCTGCAAAAAGCGGACCTTTAGAATCCAGCTTTATCGCAATAGCTGCTATTACAATAACTGGAAAGAAAAAAACTAACGCCAGAATAGCTACGCATAAATCAAGAACTCTCTTCGAGGAATCATACATCATAAATTTAGGTTAAATGTTCGTGTTCTGTGCCTTTCAGTTCCTCAACAAGCTGCTTTATTTTAGGAACTGAATTTTTAGGACAAACCATTATGACATCCTCAGTTGCAACAACAAGCATTTCGTCAAGATCTATTCCCACCACAAGTTGACCTGTATA
>CAZFJW010000025.1:2885-17446 GCA_964519355.1 uncultured Gammaproteobacteria bacterium
TTGCAACAACAAGCATTTCGTCAAGATCTATTCCCACCACAAGTTGACCTGTATAATTAAATGCAAGTGAATCTCTTGAGTCTTTAAGTAAAACATTTCCTCTCGTAACATTCTCTTCAATATTTTCTGATAAGGCCTCCTTAAGGGCCTCCCATGCACCAATATCACTCCATCCAATGTCACATGAAATTACCTGTGCATCCTTATGATCCATTTTTTCAAGAATTGCATTGTCAAAAGATATTTTCTCAATTGTTGGATACACAGTCTGAGATACAGATTCATATTCAGGAGTGTCAATGGCGTCATATATCATTTTTAATTTTTCAAAAAGCTCTGGAGCTGACTTTTCAAATTGACTCCAAAGAAATTGCGGAGTTGTTACAAAGTATCCTAAATTCCATGCATGATGGCCGCTTTCAAAAAAATGCTGGGCAACATCCAGATCCGGACGATACTTAAATCCAGTAAAAGCATAGATTGGAAATTCTCCAACTTCGGTTATTTTTTCTCCGTATTCGATATATCCCAAATTTTGATTGGCAAACCTAGGCTTTTGACCAATAAACACAATTTTATTTGGATCCTCTTGGATAAGTCTTTCTCCTGCGCGCAATGCTTGACGAAAAGACTCTTCATTCTTAACTAAATGATCACTGCCCCATAAAAGCGCTATCGGTTCATAGGGAGTTCTTTTGGCAAAATGTGCTATCACATAGCCAACAGCCGGTCCTACATCTCGCATTTCCGGTTCAACTATTATGTTTTCATTTGGCAAATCAGGAATTTGTTCATTTACAACCTGCCTGTATTGTGCACCTGTTGATATAAATATATCTTCCCATGCAAATTCTGGGAAAAGTTTTTGTACAACAATCTGAAGCATTGTTCTATCACCCACAACATTCCCAAATTGTTTTGGACTTTTTTTCCTCGACAAGGGCCAAAGTCTAGAACCAACCCCACCAGAGAACATTACTATTTTCATACGTTTGTTTTCATTATATCATCAACTATTTCTTTCATTTTTGCATTAAATACTTTGTGAGAAAAATTTCGAGCATTGTTCACGCAGTTTTTTTTATTATAACGATAAGGTTTGAAACTTTTCAACATGTCTATTAATGCTGATGTGTTTTGTTTGTCAAAAAACTCTCCTGTCTCACCCTCTTTAACAATATCAAGAGCCCCGCCCCCCCTATATGCAATAACAGGTTTTCCGAACAACTGAACTTCAACCATTACAATTCCAAAATCTTCACGGCCTGGGAAAAGCAGTGCTTCGCAGTTTTTATAGTACCATGCAAGCTCTTCATCATTAACAAAACCTAAAAAAGTAATTGTTGGACCTGCAATTTTTTTAAGATGTGCTTCTTCGTGACCTGTACCAATAACAATTAGCCTCTTTCCAAGTTTATTGGCAGCCCGAATGGCGATATCGATTCTCTTGTATTTAACAAGTCGTGATACCGCAAGAAAAAAGGGTTCTTCTATTTCAACATTTTTTGGTTTTTCCATTTTTGCATCAAACTCAACCGGAGGAAACAATAAGTGAGAGGATCTTTTGTAATATTTATGTATTCTCTTCTGGACTGCTGTTGAGATTCCAACAATAACATCAGGACGGGATGCTGCCTGAATGTCCCAATGCCTTAAATACAATACGACAGGATATGAAAGTACTCGATAGAAAGTGCTTGAGAAATACTCTTTATACCCACTCCAAAGATATCTCGTTGGGGTTAAACAAATACAAAGATGCTTTGTTGGCGGGTGCGTTACGACACCCTTTGCGGATTCACTGGTGACTGAAATAACAAGATCATATGCAGAAAAATCGAACGATTCAAAAACAAATGGCATAAGAGGTGCAAGTTTTTCATGAATCGTGTGTGTAAACGTAAACCGTTGTAAAAATGAGGATTTTACCTTAAAAACTTTTGCCCAACCTGCATTTTTCTGTGAGTATACAGACGTATAAAGTGGTGCCTTCGGAAAAAGTCTGTGAAGAGCAATTAATACTTTTTCTGCTCCGCCAAATTTATTTACTCTGTCATAAACCAATGCAACTTTCATATACAGCTAATGTTTGTTGGGCAAGAACATCCCAAGAAAAGTTTTCGACGAGATGTTTTTGATTATCTTTTATTTCTTTTCTTATCACGTCTGAATGTTTTATAACATAATCCATCTTCATTGCAAGCTCCATACTATCTGATTCATTAAAAAAGACACTTCCATAAGGTGCAATTTCATGAAAAACAGGAATATCAGAAACTATAACAGGAGTCAGGTGGGAAAGAGACTCAAGCACTGGAAGTCCAAAACCTTCACTTTTCGAAGCAGTAACGTATGCCGCTGCGTTAGAAAAAAGCGAAGAGAGGACAGTATCATTTACTTCAGAGAGATACTGTATTGCAGTATTTTTTAGTAAGTTGCTCTCGCGTTGCAAACGAGTATAGAAAAAATCTTTTTTGCCAACAAGTACTAAGTTATAACCTGCATGTTCCTCTTCAAATTTTATAAAACCACTTATTAGCGTCTCAATATTTTTATGTGGATATGCATTTCCAACGTATAGAAAATATTTTCTATTAATTAAATTCCCTGGCAAAGAAGATTTATCCTTTGAATGCAGCAATGGATCAAAACCTTCATAAGTAACAGTTACTTTTTTGCTATCTACATCAAATTCGCTCTTTAATTCATCTTTAACTGTTTTGGTTGGTACAAGAATATGACCAGATGACCTTACGCTTTTTGTCAACAATTTTTTATAAATTTTCCCTTTTAAAAAGTATATTGGGTATGGAAGCGTGGACGCTCTGCCAGTCTTCATCTTGATCATGATAAGATCATGAACAGTAATTACGTATGGCCTGTTATATAAGTACGGAGCAGGCGAGTACGTAAAATGCATAAGATTTAAATCGTAGCTGTTCAGCAAAGCATTAAAACCAAATTGTTCCCCAACACTATGCCAATAATAATCTGCAGGAACGGTTTTAAAATTTGCAGGGAGTCCTTTTATAGACGAACTATCTTCTGAAAGGGCAAAAATAAAAAATTGATGCTTGCCTGATCCTTCTTGTGATGCAAGAGAGCGAATGAGATTGCGAATATAACGCCCAACTCCTGTTTTGGTCCAAAGTCGTGCATCAATTCCAATACGTGCCATAATAATGAATACCTGCTAACATTTTCCAGTTAGATCGTCCTGATCGCTATCTGTCTTTTAATTTTTATCGCAATAAGAACTAATCCCGTAAGTAAGAATGGATACTTCTTTTTATAATGTTTGTTGTAAAAAATTTCCATTGCGCGGAATCTGTGATTGGTTGCCCATAGACGAACCTCCCGTGTTGCCTTAGATTGATTTTTTGAAACCTTTTTAATTCCACTCGAAATACCTTTATGATGAAGCGCTTTAAACTCAGGCACAAAATAAATTTTGAGTCCTTTCTGAGCTATTCTATAACAAAAATCTATATCCTCACCATAAAAGAAATAATCCTCATCCCACCATTTTAGTGACTCCCCTAATTCTCTTGTTAAAAGTAAAAATGAGCCCGCGAGTGCATCAATTTCGTGGGTTTTTGAAAAATCTAAGTAAGTGAGATTATATCCTGCAAATATTTTTGACTTTGGGAAAAACTTTGAAAGTCCTGAAAAATGACAAAGCGCTCTCCATGGAGTAGGAAACCCCCTGTGACACGAGTCATCAAGTGTCCCATCATCCAAAAAAACAGCAGGGGTTGCAGAACCGGCATCAGGATGTGACTTTAAAAAATCAATCATCCCATCGACTGTTCTCTTTTCAACAACCATATCCGGGTTCAAAAAGAGCACATATGAACCGCTGGACATTTTAATACCTACATTATTCCCTCTGGAAAATCCCAAATTAGCATCATTATACTTATAAAGCAGATTGGGATATTTTTTTTGGAGTTTTTTTATTACGTCTTCGCATTTTCTCGTAGGACTATTGTCAGTTACTATCATTTCGCAAGAATATTTTTTACATGACGCAACAACAGATTCGACCCATTGAGGCAGTTCATTCTCTGAATTATATGCAACGGTTATAACCGATACATCAATATTATTTTTTAAAGATTTTGCCATACTTTTGAAAGATTTAACCCAATCTTCTCCCACGAATAATTTTTCTCTACTATTTTACGTGATTGTAAAACAGGCCTTGAAACATCTAATTTCCCCTCAAGTATTGAAATAAGTGTATTTTTCATTTCTTCAAATGTTTCAACGGGAAAATAATCCCCACCAGATATTCCTTCAATATTTGTTATTTTATCAGGAAAAGCAACAAGAGGTACTCCATAAGCCATCGCCTCAAGAACTTTAAAGTTAGTGCCTCCTCCAAATCGTATTGGGAAAATAAATGCACGGGCGCTCTGGTATACCTGAGCAAGATCTTCAACAAAATTGTAAATCTCAACTCTTTTATCATTAGTGAATGACAGCTTTAGTCCGGCGTCCTTACCAACTATGACAAGAGTTGCATTTGGTATTTTAAGAAATACCTCACGATAGAAATCTTCAATTGCCTTAATATTTGGGAAATAAGAAAAATTTCCTACAAAAAGAATTTTGTTCGATGATGTTTTTTTAACTAGCTGAATTATTTTTGTATCAATTCCATTATCCACAACCGTTATTGGTGTTTTTGTAATCCTGGACAATTTTTGCTTGTCTTCTTGTGAAACCGTCAAACATATATCTGCTACATCACTCATTTTCTTTTCTTCCTCTAATATCCTTTTCACTTGATATGAGTATAATGGTTTTTGCAGAAATGGAACAGAATTCTCGACATACTCTCTGTAAAGCATATGTTCAACATTTTCTGATCCATAGATTTGTCTAATGCCCATTTCTTTCTTTTTTTTGGAAAGGTAAAACCCCGTATAAAATGACTCTGCGTGAAGAATCGAAATTTCGTTCACTCTCAAATAATCTTCTAATTTTTCATCAATTTCTGATGAATAGTAAAGAGATTTAAAAATAGACTGTTGAGGTTTTTGGATTACTTTTTTAAGAATTTGTATTTTTTTTGCGGCGGGCCTCTCAAAAAGTGTACTGTTTTCAACTCCTATTTTTTTTAGCTCCTCCTTATATACTTCTTTGAACCCTGAACGTATAAAAGAAAACAGATGTAATTCTACATCGCTACTTGCATACTTAAGCATATGATATGCTCTATTTTTCCCACCGCTTGTAATCGGATATGGAAAATCGTATGTAAAAAATAATACTTTTCTCATTGTCTAATATCCAAAATAAGATATTCAGGAGATGAATCAACTATCTTATACTGAGTTCCAAACCCTTTAAAATCGTTCTCTGTGGGACCAGCGATCACAAGATGCGTGGCTCCCATTTTAATCATTTCTTCGATTGGCTGTTGAAAAGCTGGCCAACCAGGTCTATTTATGTAATACAAAAAAGATGAATCTCCGTCAAATGGAGCAATAACTCTTGCATCCGTTGGCAGTATCTCGTCTGCTCTTTGCCCAGCATGTACAAAAGCAATATTGTTGATATTAAAATAATCTCGCACGTAATACCAAGAAAATGCAAAGCTCATGATGGTAATTAGTAAAACAAACCCAATTCCAACATATTTTTTTTGCTGATCAATTATGAAGCTTGCACCCCTCCCCAGCGTAATTGCAATAATGGGTAGCAGGAAAATCTGATAATAGTCGTGTTGAACATTTCCCCTTGCAATAATAGAAACATAAAGCATTGCTGAAAGTATAAAAGAATAAAAGAGAATATTCCTTTTACCATTAATTAGTAGCCCCAGCATGAGAAGACTTGAACCAAAATACCCAAGAATTAGCTTCCCAATTCTTTCTCCAAATATCCAGTAGAAAAATGCTCCCTTAAAACGAATGTTTCCTTCATTAAAAAGCCAACTTGATACTGGAATCCCCTCCGGGTAATTACCAATCCATTTTCTCCATAAAAGAAGCGGGACAATACACGCAATTCCAAAAGCAATCAATTCCACCTTCTTTACAAACTTTAATCCGTACTTTAAATACAACATGACAACAAAGACGGGCAGGAAAAAAACAGTATATGGTTTTGCTAAAAAAGACAGTGATACAAAAATAAATGAAAGAACAATCCATGCAATTTTATTTTTCCCTTCTAAATATCTATCGAATGCATAAATTCCAGCAATGATAAAAGATATCATAAGTGGATCAGGAAGAATGGTTCTAGAATAATAAATTCCAAAAGGTAAAAAGAGATAATAAAATAATGCAAAAAATCCAGCCTTACTGCCAAAGTGTTTTTTGGAAAATAAATACAAAAAGAATGCGCCAGCCAAATACAAAATACTAACTATCAGCCTTCCCCAGACTTCAAGGCTCAACTTCGGCAAGAGCAAAAAAGCTCCAGCCTGAAAAACATTTAATATTGGGAATTCAACCATGCGATATCCATTTGGATTGTCTTTGCCCGACTGAATATTTGAAATGTCAAAATATTTTGGATGAAGAATATCAATTCCATCTTCAACAAATCTTTTTGACACTGCAGATGTATCTGCCTGTCTCCATGCATGCCAATCAGCGATTGGATTTTCAATTCGGTACAACCTTACAACAAAAGCTAAAGAGAACAGTACAACAATCAAAAGTCCTGCAGAATTTTTGGGGAACAATCTTTTAGTCATTATTTTTAGTCACATCAGATAATAATACGTTTTTTACACTGCCATCTGATTGAAACTCAAACACCCAAGTGTTGGGTGACTTATAAATAGTTGTGTCTATATCACTCAACGAGGGCACTCTATTAACCACGACATCTTTGTTTTGAAATGCAAACCACAATGCATCTTCAATTCCAACCGGGAAAACCCATGCGTTATTGTTTTTGACCGGAACATTTGCAAAATAAAAGACAACATTTTCATTAGACCATGCATCCTCATAAAGCGCATCAATTGAAATTAAAAATTTTTCAACCTTCTCACCCGCACCATTCCATTCAATCACTGCCTGCTGGGCCTGAACTATATGAATAAGTGTAAAAACTGAAAAGAAGAGTGCAATTACAAGAACAGCAGTAGTTCTCCCAAACACTTTAAGATATTCATACAATTTTTGTCCCAACAGAACACATATCATAATTAGCCCAAAACTTGAAAGATAAGAATATCTAAATGCTATATTGCCCAAACCTAAAAAGGGCAGAAGACATATTACAAAAAAGAGTGAAGAAAATATAATTATTTTTTTCTCATGATTTGAAAAAACCCTACTAATAAATCGCAAGATCATATAAAAGAACCCCACAATAACCAGTCCTAAAATAGATCCTGCCATGATGTTTGACCTGGTAAATTGACGAAGGAGTTCGTATGCTGGGTATGAGAGTGGTCCGAACACAGTTATGCAAACATACCCGATAATGTTGCCGACAATGTTGAACGGAAATTTTATAATATCGTAGCTGTAATCTCCATTAAACCAATGGGAATCAGAAAGTAATCGTATCAAAAGATATGCAACCGTAGGAATAAACAATAGGTAATACATTTTAGTTTTTATCATACTTACTATCTGTTTTTTTGAGATTTGTGATTGAAAAAGAACATACGCCAATGCAAGAATTGGAGCGACAATTCCAAGTTCATGGAATGTTACAGCTGCCAAAAATGAAACCAAACTCAAGATAAAAAATAATACCTTCTTCTTTTCATACCACTTTATAAATGCATAAAGACCAAGCATCATAAAAAGTGCATTAAAAATGTGTCCTATCCCTGAGACCCACAATACCACCTCCATATACCCGCTAATCACAAGGAAAATGCAAGCTGAAATTGAGGCGAGAAGGTCATTTTTTACAATTTTCCTTGCAAGAAGATATAAAAGCGAAACTACTCCAAAATGTGCAACTATAGATACTGCGTGATATGTAACTTGATTGAGCCAAAACGCTTTATACATAAATAAGAAAAATATTTTGCTTCCTGGTCTATAAAAAAAGCCATCGGAATTAAGGAAATAATTTACTATTTGCTGCGGAATTGAACACTCAGGACCACACTGACTTGCCCATCGAAACCAAGTAAAATCATCCCCAATAAAATAACCGTTAAGGGCCGTAGAGTAAATAACTAAAGTAAGTAAAAATAAGTAACATAAAACTGCATAGGAAGAAGAGAAAATCTTTACTATTTCTTTCCTAATAAAGAATTCTTTTTGTTGATAAAGAGACAGTCCGCCCACGACAACACCAGTAGTAATCCAAAGCACAAATGCGACTTTTGAGGCCTCGAATACATCTATTAATATTGCATTCAACGACAATCCAATAACTCCTGCAGCAAAACCCAAAACAAAACTTCGAACTATCTTTGATTCTATAAAGGGAAGCTGTCTTTTTATATAAATCCCGAGAATCATCAAAATAATGACAAATGCTCCCATACCTAAAAGGCCTGTTTCGCCAAGCATTCTGAAGTAATTATTATCAACAGCCAGACTGACCGAACCGTACCCGCTCCCAAAGAATAGATTACGATAAAAAGCTTCAAGAGCATTCGGCCATTCACCTTGAAACCTCGTCGTGAACGATATGTCATACGCTGATGCAGCTTTTACAAGATACCTTCCTTGTCGGATTTCAATAGCAGAAGCGGTTGCTGAATCTTTAGCAGGAAATTCATACGCATAAAGACCAAGACGCTGCTTAACAGGAGAAAGCGAAAGATTAATATAGCTGCTTCCTTGTGGCAATATTTCGCCATTAGAAACACTTTCTGCTTGTATAACTGGGACCTCTATTGGAAGCCGATAGCTAGCAAGATGAAGTGGAATATTATTCTGAATTGCGTATTTTATTTGCTCTGGGGTAGCCTCTGAACTTGCCTCTTGATCATTCTTTAGATTCAGTATAATTTTGTCATACAAAAAATCTCTTGACCTAAACTGAGCATGTCCAAGCGCCCCTCCGCTCTCTGCATCAACAAGCACATCAATTTTTTCTACTGTATTACTAAACCTAGACAATAATGATGATTGTGAGTAAAGAAAAACCCCTCCTGCAAAAAGTGCTAACGGTATAGCGCCCAAAAGTAACTTTTTTTTCTGGAAAAGAATCACAAAAAATAATGCAACAAACATAACAAAAAATGAGACTCGAGAAACAGTCATAAAAAGCAATATCACGCCAAGAAACGATAGTCCTAGAAGTAAAAGCTTTATAAAAATATTTCGAAATCCGAAAAACGCAAGGCTAACAACGATTGGTATCATTAATACTAAATATGCTGCCAAATCGTAATGACCGGCAAATGTTGAGGGAATTCTGTTCTGGTTGGAAATGATAATGGGTATGCCCTTGGCATATTCCTCATTCATCGTAAGATATGCTGGAAAAGAAAAAAGTCTTTGTCCGAATCCATAAAAAATAACCCCGATAAGGGTGGCCATCATCGTCCATATTGCAACTAAAACATATTTTTTACTTCCTACCGCTGAAAATGCTACGAAAAACAAACTTAAATATTCAATATGCCTAATGTATGAAAGCAATGCCACATTAGGAAAAACATTTGCAACTTGAGGAAAAATTATTACAATTCCATGAATTGTTCCAATTGCACCCACAAGCCAATATATGAGAATCGGAATAGTTAGTGGCGTTTTGAGTGTTACCTTCTTTAATAGCAGAAGAACTATCCAGAAAAAAAGAGAAAACAACACAATAAAATCCTCTATCCGGATATATACCCATGTATTCCGAATATCAATAAGCGGAAGTTTGGGATATAGGGGAATAAAGAAAATAAGGAAGAGCGTAAGAATTCCAAGCGTTTTGGCTGACAGAATATTTTTAATTTTTTTCATCCTATGGCATGTATTGTTTTTCTGTAAATAGATATTTTTGTTTTATTGAAAAATAGTGCGCCGACTATTATTCCCAAGATTGACTTTACAAACAGAATCAATTGTACAAGAAACAATACCATCTGTGAACTGTGTTTTTTATGAAACAGGTAAATACCTTTAAAAATATTCACGTATGCAAATGCAGAGCTACTGCTTCCTTGACCTTTATGTCTTACCCTAAGTGTGGGGAAGAAAAAAACTTGATCTTTATTTTTTTTCACTCTGAAACACAATTCCATATCCTCAACATACATAAAAAATTTCGGATCAAAACCTCCAATTTTTTTAAAATACTCTGTGTCTACCATCATGCTCCCCCCACTGACGAAATCGACTCTTTGAATTTTACGAGGAGAAAATCTCAGCCTAAATACCGCCTCAAGTCCCAGCATCCATAATATTAACCTTAGTGGAGTTAAAAATTTTCCAGCTGAAAGCTCACTTTTATTTGAATAGTCAATCATTTTTGCACCTGTGATTTTTGCTTTTGGATTTTTTTCCATAAAATCAGCCATTTTAAATAAATCTCTATTGACAATTTGAGCGTCAGGATTCAAGAATATTGTAAACTTTCCGTGAGCATGCGTCATTCCCTGATTTATCCCTTTTGCAAATCCAAGATTAGAACCATTCTGGAAAAACGAAATATTGCATTCTTTGTTTGTTTGAATAAATGAACGTGTCAATTTCTCTGTATCATCAATAGAGTTATTATCTACAACTACTACCTCTAAGCTTCTATTTTTTAACTCTTTTTTATACAAATGCACTATGCTTTGCAAACACTCTAAAATATATTGAGAAGAATTGAATGTTAGAATTAAAATTGAAAGTTCTTGCATTATGAACTAGACAAACCAAGCAGCGCGGCCAAGTTTGTAATTTGGGCTTTTATTTTTTCTCTCACCAATCACTACTGCTGGAACTCCGCCTACTATTTTAAATTCATCAACATCACGAGTTACAACAGCTCCTGCACCAATAACTGCTCCCTTCCCAACCTTAACACCAGGTAAAATTATTGCGCGCGGACCTACAAAAACATAATCACCAATCTCCACGTCCTCCAAAATTACCTTCTCCGGATCTGCAAAATCTGATTCGTTAATATTATGCTGAGAGTTATACACCATAACCTCAGATGCAAAATCAACATGATCACCAATAACAAGCCGAGCCCTTCCATCAAGAACGACACCCTCGCCAATAATCGAATCTTTTCCAATTGAAATATTATGAGAGTTGTAAAACCGAGCGCCTGTATGAATTGTTGAGCCATTTCCAATTTTCATACCTGCTATCCTATAAAAAAATCTCCGAATATGATGAGAAGGAATAAACCCAATATAAATCAGGAACATATTTTCAAGCTCCAGAATTATTGTATTTATTCTTCTTAATATCTTTTTAGTCATTTTTTTGTACCTCTTTTTCCAAAATACTCAAAACCTCTTCAGCTGATTTTTTCCAGCTGAATTTTTTAATATGCACAAATCCCTTTTTTTTCATTTCCTCCCGAAGACCCTTATCTCCTACTACTTTATCAATTTTATGCGCTATATCATCAACACTTGTCGGGTCAAAATACATTGCCGCTTCTCCACCCGCCTCAGGAAGACTCGAAACATTACTCGTAATAACGGGGCACCCGTATTGCATTGCTTCAAGAATCGGCAGGCCAAAACCTTCATATAGACTTGGAAGAACATAACAAATTGCATTCTGATAAAACGCGGGCAAATCTTCATCCGGCACAAAATCCAAAAACTTTACTCTTTCTTCGACTCCATACTTTTTGGGCGCAGCCAAAATTTCTTCATACTGCCACCCTTTTTTTCCAATAACGACAAGTGAAATTTTGTTATCTTTTATTTTTGACATTGCCTCAATAAGCCTCACAAGGTTTTTTCTAGGCTGGAGAGTCCCAATATAAAGAATAAAGTCTTCCTGAATTTCGTATTTTGATGGAATTTTATTCATTTTAGACACATGGATTTCCTTTATACCCGGATATACCACTTCTATTTTTTCTTCGGGAATTTTATAGTACTTTATTATATCATTCCTGCTTGAATTGCTAATAGTAATTATTTTTCTGGCCTTTTTAGTTGAATACTTTGTCCAATTGGTAAGTTTGTACAAATCTTTTTTCTTAAAAAGTTCAGGAAAATGTATATACGAAAGATCCATTACTGAAACAACTGTAGGAACTGGAGACATTCGGGGCCCATAATGAGTTGTTGTGAAAAAAAGATCAATATCTCTTTTCCTAAAAAGTCTCAAAGGCAATCCAACTTGCGTCCATAACCTGGATGGCTTTACAACCTCATATTTGAAATGATCAGTTTGTAACGGAAGTGAATCAAGGGGAGATTTTTTTAAAAAAATTTTACAATTTATGTTTGATCCATAAGATTGGAAATATCTCAAGAGCTGATAAGAATATTCGGAGATTCCCACTCTTCTTTGGACATTAGCTTCATTCCCGTCAATACCAATAACCATATACTTTCCTATGATACAATATTTCACAGAATGAATCTTAAATATGTTTAAGATTATCAATAAGAAGTATCTATCTCCAGTTCTCATTACAATCTTTTTATGTGCAATCTACTTTGTCCTTTACAAGATTTACTCCCCCAGAATAAATGCCTTCGGGTGTTTTGACGATTGCTTTAATATCGTTGGTGGACTTTTTGTGCTGGAGGGAAAGAAAATTTTTACAGATTTTTTCTTTAACCATCAGCCTGGAATGGCAATACTCAGCGCTCTTATCCAATATCTTTTTAATCCAGAATCTATACCCGAATTAATACTTCGACACAGACAATTCACAATGATGCTTTCTTTTGTGATGAGTCTATTTATAGCGTTTCGATTTGGAAAAATTTTTCTTCTTTCAATAATAGCCTTTGAATTTATGAAGTTTTATGTTTTTGGTGACAGATTCCTGGCGGAGGGACTTGTAGTATATTTTCTTGTATATATATTCGGCGTTGTATGGAATGGTATTTTATCTAATAAAAAACAAAAATTTGATCATCTTCTAATTCCATTGTTCACTTGGATCGTTCTGTTCTTGAGAGAACCTTTTATTCCCATAGCACTTGTCTTATTTGGAACGTATATTTTTACTTTAAGAAAATCCAAAGATCATCTAATACAAGCACTGATTCTTTTCAGTTCTTTGTGCATAGCTTCATTCATTTTTATCAGATTGCCTGATTACTTTTCCAATGTGTTCACCCTTAATCGTATGCAATTTCATGACGAATTTACCTTAAAATCTTCATTAATCAATTTCCAACGCTCACTTCTTTACCCCTTTTACATTATTTTTTCTAAAGAAAGTTGGACACTTTTTAGAACTTATCTTGCAATAAACTGTGGAATATTCATTGCTGCAACCATAATATTATTATTCAAATTTAAAAAATTTAAGAATGTCCTCTTTGTATTCATAATTCTTATGCTTTCAAACCTCAGACCTGTGGATTCAAACAAGTCTTTCTATGAAGCATTTCACATAATACCTTGGTACGGTCTTTTTTTGTTTGGAACTGTATTTTTTATCAATATCATATATTCTCAAAATAAAAAAACTGGAATAATTTTTTCCGTTTTATTTTTGGCTAATTTTACTCAAATGATATTGAATGAGGACTTTTTTGCGTATGAAAAGGTAAACACCAGTAATGAGTATTTCATAAATTACAGTCACGTCATGGGAGCAGGAACAGTTATCCGTAATCTTTCTAACCCCATCGATACAGTTTTTGTTGATGGTAAAGATGAGCTAGTAATATGGGAAGCGAAGAGACCATCGCCATATCGATATACATGGTATACATCTTTTATGCCCTCAATTACTAAATACAGCCAGGCTCGGACCGATATGTTTCAGCAAAATCCACCTGATTTTTATTACGGACAATGTATGGATTCTTATAAAAATGAGAAAAGCATTGTGTCCGATGTTATTTTAGAAAATTACGCCCAACTTGATTCACTATCTAAAACAACCTGCATTCTAATTCACAAAGATAAATTGAAAAAAATAACCGAAGAACAAAAAAACAAAATACTAGGATCTGGATACTCTTTTAAATAAACTTATAAACCTGGATATATAACGTGTAGTTTCTCAAGCGGTAGATCAAGCAACTCATGCGCATCCTTTTTTGTCGACTCAGAGATGCAAAAAACCATACGACACTCCCTTTTAACCCATCTTAATTTTCTTTTTTGCGTTGCAACGATTCGCTCATCTGTCTCCTCGGGATTTTTCAAAACCACTAAGTCATATAGAATCGTAGCTTTTTTTGCACTCTCAACAGGGGGCTCCGTCCAGTCTGAAGAAATAAAGACATCAACCTTGCCAATAAATTTTTCAATTGGAATTTTGTGCAATCTATTCCATAAAATATCCAATACAGACGGGGTTAATCTTATCCTCTTCAATTTTACATTGTCTCTGTCAACAAGACTTGCAATTCGTAATGGAACTTTTGCTCTGCGGGATGAAAATAGGAGGATAAAATTGTGACTATTATCCAAAACCATATTCTCTACAAGAGACGTAAGATAATTTGAAACTCCTACATTTGGATACGC